>JBFWWQ010000115.1:0-9355 GCA_050246095.1 Pseudorhodoplanes sp. | reverse complement strand
GTACCGGTTCGCGTCAAGAAAATGCGATATGCAAGTGAATCTAAAGCACGTTCCGATCCAATGTAAAACGAACGTGCTTTAGCGTTTCGGCGCGAAAAGGCGATATAGCGTTTCGACGGCTTCCAGCAGCGCGCGATCGGCCTTGTCGCCAGGCATGTTGGTTGCGGCGACGATTGCCAGATCGAGATCGGGCTGCACGAAGATCGTGGCGAGGTTCATCGAATTCGATCCGTTATGCGTGAGTACCGGCTTGCCGGTCCAGTCGAAGGTCACGATGCCCCAGCCGTAGCCGTATTCGCCGGTCTTCGGCGTGCCGGGTTTCGGATTTTCGATCACCGGCGTCTTCACATGCGGCCGGTGTATCCGCTGCAGCGTCTCCGGGCGCACGAGCTTCGGCCCGCGCCGGCCTTCCGCCGCGTTCCACGCCGCCCAGCGCGCAAAGTCGCGGATGGACATATGCGCAATGCCGGCGGGTCCAAGCGCCGCCGGGCCGTCCGCGCCCGCACCCCACGGCATCGGCGTGACTGTGTCGCCTTCCACCTTGTGTCCGATCGCAGCGTCATAGAGACCGAATGTCGCCTGTGGCCCGAGGCCGGCGCTCTTCAGTTCGAGCGGCGCGAAAATGCGGCGCTGGATCAGGTTGTCCCACGGCTCGCCGGAGACTTTCTCGATCATCGCGCCGACCACGACATAGCCGAGATTGGAATACTGGAACGGGGAGCCCTCGGGAATCTTCGGTGTATTCTTGCTGCCCCACGCGCCAATGATGCGCTTGCGCAATTCCGTCGGCGGGTAATCGTAGGCATCGGTGCCGAAATACAACGCCATGATCGCATCGTTGTCGGAGGGGATGCCGCTGGAATGCGACAGCAGCTGTTCGAGCCGGATGGCGGCAAAGCCGGGGGTGAGGCCGGGGATGTCGGCGCCGAGCACCTCGCCGACGGTGGAATCCCAGCGCAGCTTGCCTTCGTCCACCATCATGCCGGCGAGCAGCGCCGTCATCGCCTTGGTGTCGGAGCCGAGATGGTAGCGATCCTCGATCGTCACCGGAAGATCGCGGCCGAGAACCCGTGTGCCGACCGCGCCTGACGCCACGACTTTCCCGTTTCGGGCGACCGCGGCCGCGAGCGAAGGCAGATTGTATTTGCCCCGGATCGCTTCAAGCTGCGGACGCAGCGACACTTCCTGTGCGCGCACGGGCGCTGCCGCCGCGGCCAGGGTGGCGAGGAGATAAAGGCAGAGCCGGAGCAGATGGCGCAGGTCGGGCACGGAACAACCTCCAGCATGGGCGGCGATGACAATTCCTACCAGCCGCGGGCACGGATATCCACGCGCGGCGCATCCGCATCCGTTTGCGGCGCGACGCAAGTCTGGTAGCGTTGCCGCGCTGGCATGCAGGGGAGGCTTTCCGTGTACAAGTTGCCGGTCTTCGCCACCGTCAGCCGTGCCTATTCCTTCCTGGTCAACGAATTCGGTACCATCCTGCGGCTGTCCTGGCTGCCGCTGCTGCTCACCACCGTCGTCCAGTATTTCGCCGCGCGCGCGACCTACGACGCCGCGCTCGCGGCACTCGAGGCCCGCGATCTGGCGGCGACCAGCGGACCGCGCTTCTGGGAATTGCTCTCGGGCCTGATCGGCGTCGCCGGGACCGCGATCGTCGCGGTCGCGTTGCACCGCGTGATCCTGTTCGGCGACCGCAAGCCGGGCCAGAACTATTACATCGCGTTCGGGCGGATTGAGGCGCTGTTCGTGATTCTGCCCATCGCGGTCGGCCTGTTCTTCCTGTTCATGAGCGTCTTCTTCTCGTCGGCCGAAACCGGTGCGTTCATGGCGGCTTTGTCGCTGTTCCTGATCTTCGCCTTCTTCTACGTCATGGTGCGCCTGTCGCTGATCTTTCCGCTGGTGGTGGCGGAAGGCCGCTACAATTTCGGGCGGGCCTGGATGCTGTCGCGCGGAAATTTCTGGCGCCTGCTGGCCAGCTGGCTGATCGCATTCATCCCGCTCTTCGGCGCCTTCTTCCTGCTTGCGACGACGCTCGGCGGATTGCGCGGCGTGGGCGCGATGTTCGAGGCGACACAGGCGAGCGACCCGGAGCTCGCGGCTTTGCGGGCGGCGGTCGAATCCGCGGAGGCGGCCGCCACGTTGCCGATGCTGCTGCTCGGATTTGCGTTCTCGATCGTTTCGGGGGCCGTCGGCGTGGGGATCCTGAGCTACGCCTACAAATACCTGACCGGCACGGCGCCGGATTCGCTGCTGACGCCGCCGGCGGCCTGAAGGTTTTATTTTTCGCGGTGCGGGATTTCCCGCGTCATCCACCAGTCGACCATGCGATCGCCGGCGAGGAAGCGGCCGATCGGTCCGAATTTCGCCCAGAAACCCACATTGTAGCGCGTAGGCGGCCGCGCGACGGTGCCGGCGCGAAACACCGCGCGCGCGACCTTGTCGACCGGCATGGTGCCGAAGGCGCGCGGGTCGAGGAAATGCAGCATGTATTGCCCGATGCTGCGCTTGTAGGTGCGATACGGCGAATCCGGCCCGGTATCGGGGATCGAGGCGATCACCTTGTCGCGGTAGGACGAGTCGAAAGGCCCCGGCAGCACGTTGACGATGTCGATGCCGAAGGGCTTCACCTCCGGCCGCATGGCGTCGGCGATCGCCTCCACCGCGTATTTGGTCATGTGATAGACGCCGCCGCCCTGCGCGGTGACGCGGCCGGCGAGCGAGGAAATGTTGACGATGCGGCCGCGGCCGGCGCCACGCATGCCCGGCAGCACGAGCTGGCTCATGCGCAGCAGGCCGAACACATTGGTGTCGAAGGCGCGCTGCAGCAGCGGCGGGGAGATTTCCTCCAGCGGGCCGTACTGGCCGTAGCCCGCATTGTTCACCAGCATGCCGATCGGACCGTGCCGACGCTCCACCTCGGCGACCGCGGCTGTGCGCGAGGCCTCGTCGGTGACATCGAGCGGCAGCGTCTCGCAGCCGAGCGCGGCGAGTTCGGACAGCGCCGCCGGATCGCGCGCCGTCGCGATGGTGAGATGGCCGGCGGCGCGGAACAGGCGCGCCGTGGCGCGGCCGAGCCCGGACGAGCAGCCGGTGATCAGGACGGGCGCGGAGAGGGGCGGTGCGGTCATGCCAGGCGCCGGCTTCGGTCGGGCGCGGCAGCGGCGGCAGCGCCTTACCCTCGATATCGGGCCTTTTGCGATAGCTCAATAGCTTCGCGGCGACGCTATCCTAATTATAATGGGATCGGAAACATCCGCACGGTTCATCATGGCCAGAATTGTCATCGTGGTCGGACATTCGCAGCAGGCGACGCTGTGCGAGTCGCTGGGCGAGGCCTATCGTTCCGGTGCGCAGGCCGCCGGCCACGAGGTCACGCTGCTGGTGCTCTCGCGCATGCGCTTCGATCCCATACTGCACGAGGGCTACCGGCGCGAGCAGCCGCTGGAGCCGGACCTCGCCGCCGCGCATGCCGCGCTCGCGCAGGCCGACCACTGGGTGCTGATTTTCCCGCTCTGGTGCGGCGACATGCCGGCGATCATGAAAGGCTTCATCGAGCGCGTGCTGCAGCCAGATCTGATCCGGCGCAAGGACACGGAAAACGCCATGAACTGGCGCATCTTCTCGAACAAGTCGGCGCGCGTCATCATGACGATGGCGATGCCGACCGCGATCTACCGCTTCTGGTACGGCGCGCATGCGCTGAAGCTGCTCCGGCGCAACATCCTGCATTTCATCGGCATCCGCCCGGTGCGCGAGACCCTGTTCGGGCTCGTCGCCGGGGTGTCGAACGAGACCCGCATCGGCTGGATCAAGCAGGTCGAGGAACTCGGCCGACGCGCCGCGTAGGGTCGCGGGCTTTCAGTCGTCGCCCTCGTCAGGAATTTTCAGCGGCTCGCCGCAGGCCTTGCAATAGACCGCGTCGGGATCGTGCCGCAGCAGCGCGCAGGAGGGGCAGCGGAAGCGCACCTTGTTCGGGCGCAGCACGGCGCGCGCCAGCGCGAAAAACAGCGTCACGCCGAAAATCATGATCGTGACCGAGACCAGCCGCCCGGCGGTGCCCTGCAGCGTGATGTCGCCGAAGCCGGTGGTGGTGAGCGCGGTGACGGTGAAATACAGCGCGTCGACATAGTTCGCGATCTGCGGGTTGACCGCGTGCTGCGTCTCGTAGACGAAGCCGGTCATCACGAACAGGAATACGGCGAAATTCGCAACCGCAATGACCACTTCCTCGTGCGCGCGGAAGAACGGGAAGTCGGCGCGCAGCCGCGCCAGCAACTGGTAGCTGCGCAACAGGCGCAGGGTACGCAGCACGCGCAGGAATCCGCCGGGCTCTCCGACCAGCGGCGCCAGGAAAGCGACGATGGAGGCGATGTCCGCCCAGGTCGCCGGGTACAGGAACTCGCGCCACGGGGTGCGGCTGATGAACAGCCGGGCCGCGAAATCGACGAGGATCAATAGCCCGAAAATGACGTCGGCGAGCTCGACCGGCAGGCTGCGCGGGATGAACGAGGTCGCGACGATGAACAGCAGCGTGGCGATGTCGAAGACCAGGAGCCCGTAGCGGAAGCGGCTGGCTTCCGCGCTGCGGCCTTCATAGAGGTCGGTCAGGCGCGCGCGCAGGCGGCGGAGCGGGGTCTGGCGGGCAGGCATGCAGCGGAGCCGGGGAGGGGAGGCAGGCGCACAACCATGACGGCTTGCCGCGTATCCTGCAATGGCGTTGCGCACGATGTGCGCCAGCCGCGCGGGCGACGCCTCAGGCGAGCAGGTCGTCGAATTGCGGATGCTGCGCCATCACGTGGCGCACGAAGGAACAGAGCGGGCGCACGCGAAGCTTCTGCGCGCGCGCCTGTTCCAGCGTGCCGAGCACGACGCGCTCGCCGATGCCGCGGCCGCGCAGGGCGGCGGGGGTCTCGGTATGCGTCAGCAGCATTTCGCCGCCATGCAGGCGGTAATTGAGAAAGGCGGTCTTGCCCTCGACATCGAGTTCGAAGCGGGAGCGGTCGGCATTCTGGCGCACGGGCATGCGGCCGGTATAGGCGCAAAGGCGCGCCCGGGTAAGGGGTGGCCTGCGCCCGCCGGCCTGCGCCGCAGCCGCCCACGACGTGATTTGCAGAAAAACTGATTGGCCGAGCTTCTTTTTCGGCCATCCTCCCGGGATGAAGCCGGTCGAGGGCACGCGCTTCAAGTTCGTTGGATCGTGGTCCAGGCAAACCGGCTTTGCGCGTTCAAAGCGAAACCGCACCCGACGCGAGCCGCGGATCAATCCAGCGGGCGCAGACTGGCGAGCGGCGCGGCCTTCGCGGGGACGGCGTCGGGATCGCCGAAGGCGCGCAGCCGCGTCTCCACCGCGGTGTAGAGCTCGGCCGAGGTGGCGTTCATCGCCGCGTGATGCAGCGCGACCTGCACCATATCGCCCTTGGGAATGAAATTATGGTACCAGCCGGGACCGCGGGAGAGCCACGACCGGATATGGATGTGCCGGTCGTAGAAGGCCTTGGAGACGAGGACCATTGTCACGTCCTCGAACCTGACCGGCTGACCGCGAAAGCTGCCGGTGACGGTGTCCTTGCTCACCCCGCGCACCGCGCGCCAGGGAATGTCGATGTCCTTGACGAAGTCGACATGGATGCGCAGGCCCGCGGGCGAAAGGATGAGAAGCGGCTTGCCGCCCCCGAGCCAGCGGTGCAGACCGTAGAGCGTCATCACCGCGCTGATGAGCAGCGTCGCATAGAGCATGAACCACTTGTAGACGCTGAAATCGTCCGGCTGCAGCCAGAGCAGGGCGCTGCCCGCCACGAGGCCGGTAAGGCCGTAGCCCAGAAACCACCGGCCGACCTTGGTGGCGTGCCAGCGCAGCGTGACGTTCGGGTCGGTGACCTTCGCGAGGGTGTCGGGCAAGGGAGGGGTCCGATATCAGCGGCGCTCACTGCGGCGAGCGCCTATTGAAAGGGGCTTTCTTTGTTTCGTCTACCGCGCCTATTTCCGGGTTCAAGCGACGGCGCCAGACGGGACCGAGATTGCGGTTCACCGATTGGCGTAGTATGTTCCTGCCATGATCCTGTCGTGGCGGAATGCGGCGACGCGCAAGGTCTGGGAAGGCGAACAACCCAACCAGTTTCGCGGGCTGGATTCCGAGGCTGCGACCGATCTGCTGCTGGCGCTCAACGCGGCCAAGTCGCTGTCCGATCTCAGTCCCTTAAAAAGCGTCGGGCTGCATAAGCTGAAGGGTGACCGCAAGGGCCAATGGGCGATGACGGTGAACGCGCGCTGGCGCATCTGCTTTGCGTTCGGGAAGGGCGACGCCTTCGACGTCGAGATTGTCGACTATCACAAAGGATAAAATCATGGCTCCTATTGTGCATCCCGGCCGCTTCCTGAAACGCGAACTTGCAGCGCGCGATCTCAGCGCCAATCGCCTCGCGCTCGATCTCGGCGTGCCGTCGGGCCGCATCACCGACATCCTGAACGGGCGGCGCGCGATCAGCGCCGATACGGCGGTGCGTCTAGGCCGTTACTTCGGAAACAGCGCGCAATTCTGGCTCGATCTGCAGAGCCAGTACGACATCGCGCTGGTCGAGCGCGAGAAGGGCAAGGAGATCACGAAGCGGGTGAGGCCGGCGGACGCGGCGTGATGGATCACTCCGCATCAAGCGGAGCGGAGTGCGGAAACATTGATCCCGTATTTCGCTCCGCTCCATTCGGGCTACGCTGGCTATATCCGCCCCTCCCTCTCGTATTGCTCAACAAGAGGTGCAAGGTGTGCGGCCGTGCCTCGATGATCTACAGGAACTAGCGTCCGCCCGCCAAAGATCGCTTGAGCGTTCATAGGATCGAAGGCTTGCAAATAATGATTCAAATGCGACAACTGAATGCGCATTGTCAGTAGCCACCAACGATCTTCAAGCTCTCGTTCGTATTCAAAGTGATTAAACAAGGCGCGTAGTCCGATCATCACATCGACGAACTCTTGCTGTCGGCGCGGATCGAGTTGCTTGCTAACTTCTTCTGCACCGCTCAAATCTTTTAACGCAATAATCCCGGGGTAAAGTGCGCGTACCAAGGAAACCCCATTTCGAAGCAGCTGTTCATTCGTTTGATCTGTGAGTGCATGATCCACCACACGCCAAATTAGTGCGATCAAATCAAGCATCTCTCGCAACTCAGATCGAACAACATCATAGGTTGCGTTTTCTTGCCGAACAGCCAGTTCGCGTTCAGCAGTTATTTGATGTTGAACTGCCGTCCAAGCGAGCCAGCCAGCGAAAAGGGCGCCTGCAAATGCAATCAAACTTCCAGCCAACGTCTCGTGCGATGCGAGTACACAACCAAACCACTTTGGAAACTTAGCGGCGCATCGAGGAGAAACACTTCCAAGTTCCGCGAACGCAAGAACCGCGTACAACAAGATTGCGCTCATTACTGAAAATGTAACGCCCCGCTGCCACCCAATCATGCATTATTGCTTCCGGTAAATCTGCAAGCACAAAGCCCTCACTCCGCCGCCTCGACCCCGCGCTTCCTTTTCGGCCCGCCCCTCGCCAGCACCGGCTTGAGGAAGGCGCCCGTATAGCTGCGCTTCTCGCGCACCACATCCTCCGGTGTGCCGGCCACCACGATCTCGCCGCCGCCGTCGCCGCCTTCGGGGCCGAGATCGACGATCCAGTCGGCGGTCTTGATCACTTCGAGATTGTGCTCGATCACGACCACGGTGTTGCCGCCGGAGGCGAGCTCGTGCAGCACGTCGAGCAGCTTCGCCACGTCGTGGAAATGCAGGCCGGTGGTCGGCTCGTCGAGAATGTAGAGCGTGCGGCCGGTGGCGCGCTTGGAGAGTTCCTTGGCGAGCTTGACGCGCTGTGCCTCGCCGCCGGAGAGCGTCGTCGCCTGCTGGCCGACATGGATATAGCCGAGCCCCACGCGCTGCAGCGTCTGCAAAATGTCGCGGATGCGCGGCACCGCCTTGAAGAAGTCGGCGGCCTCGTCCACCGTCATGTCGAGAATGTCGGCGATCGACTTGTTCTTGAACGTGACCTCCAGCGTCTCGCGGTTGTAGCGCTTGCCCTTGCAGGTGTCGCAGGTGACATAGACGTCAGGCAGGAAGTGCATCTCGATCTTGATGACGCCGTCGCCCTGGCAGGCCTCGCAGCGCCCGCCCTTGACGTTGAAGGAGAAGCGCCCCGGCTCGTAGCCGCGCGCGCGGCTCTCCGGCAGCCCGGAAAACCACTCTCTTATGGGTGTAAACGCTCCCGTATAGGTCGCGGGATTGGAGCGCGGCGTGCGGCCGATCGGCGACTGGTCGATGTCGATGATCTTGTCGAGATGCTGCAGGCCCTCGATCTTCTCGTGCGGGGCGGGCGCCTCGCTCGCGCCGTTGAGCTTGCGCGCGATGGCCTTGTACAGCGTGTCGACCAAGAGCGTCGACTTGCCGCCGCCGGAGACGCCGGTGACGCAGGTGAAGAGACCGAGCGGGATTTCCGCGGTGACGTTCTTCAGGTTGTGCCCGCGCGCCCCGACGACGCGGAGAAGCCGCGTGCGGTCGGGGCGCCTTCGGGGCGGGATCTCGATGCCGCGCGCGCCGGTGAGATATTGCCCGGTGAGCGATTTCGGGTCGGCCATCACCGCGTCCGGCGTGCCCTGCGCCACGATCTCGCCGCCGTGGATGCCGGCGCCGGGGCCGACATCGACCACGTAATCGGCGAGCCGGATCGCGTCCTCGTCATGCTCGACCACGATCACGGTATTGCCGAGGTCGCGCAGGCGCTTCAGCGTCTCCAGCAGCCGCGCATTGTCGCGCTGGTGCAGGCCGATGGAGGGCTCGTCCAGCACATAGAGCACGCCGGTAAGCCCGGAGCCGATCTGCGAGGCGAGGCGGATGCGCTGGCTCTCGCCGCCCGACAGCGTGCCGGAGGCGCGCGCCAGCGTCAGGTAATCGAGGCCGACATCGGAGAGGAATTTCAGCCGTTCGCGGATTTCCTTGAGCACGCGCACCGCGATCTCGTTCTGCTGTTTGGTCAGTTTGTCCGGGATCGCGGCGAACCAGGCGCCGGCGCGGCGGATGCTCATTTCCGCAACTTCACCAATGTGCAGCCCCCCGATCTTCACGCACAGGGCTTCCGGCTTCAGGCGGTGGCCGTTGCAGGCCTTGCAGGGAATGTCGGTGAAGTATTTCGCCAGTTCCTCGCGCGCCCAGTCGCTCTCGGTCTCGCGGAAGCGGCGTTCGAGATTGGTGATGACGCCCTCGAACGGCTTCTTCGTGGTGTAGGAGCGCATGCCGTCGTCATAGACGAACTTGATCTCGTCCTCGCCGGAGCCGTAGAGGATCGCGTCCTGCGTCTTCTTGCCGAGGTCCTTCCAC
>JBFWWQ010000114.1:0-9421 GCA_050246095.1 Pseudorhodoplanes sp. | reverse complement strand
ATTTGGCATGGTGATCGCCGCGATTGTCCTGATAAAACAGCGCATGCTTCCTGCCCCGCCAAGACCGGCGGCGACGGGCGGACAATAGGAAGAAAAGACCATAGGGAGGAATGGGAATGACGATGAAGACCAAGCTCGCCCTCGGCGCCGCGCTCGGCGCGGCCCTGCTCGCAGGCGCCGCCGTCGCGCAGCAGCCGATGAATATCGCGATCGCCACCGGCGGCACCGGCGGCGTCTATTATCCGATGGGCGGGGGCATGGCGAATATCCTGTCCAAGACCTTGCCCGGCGTGCAGGCGACCGCGCGCGTCACCGGCGGATCGGTGGACAATCTCAAGCTGATCGGCTCCGAGCAGAGCGAGGTCGCGTTGGTGATGGTGGATGCCGCCCGCGACGCGCTGCAGGGTGTCGACAAGTTCAATGGCAACAAGGTCGATGTCCGCACGCTGATGGTGCTCTATCCGAACCGCATGCATGTGGTGACGGTCGACGGCAAGGGCATCGAGAAGATGTCCCACCTCAAGGGCAAGCGCGTCTCCACCGGCTCGCCCGGCAGCGCGACCGAAGTCATGGCGTTCCGCGTGATCGAGGCCGCCGGCCTCGACCGCGACAAGGACATGACCCGCGAGCGGCTCGGCGTCGCCGAATCCACCAATGCGCTGAAGGACGGAAAGATCGACGCCTATTTCTGGGTCGGCGGCCTGCCGACCGCGGCGGTCACCGATCTCGGCGCCACGCCCGGCGTCAAGCTGAAGCTGATCGATCATGACGACGTGGTGGATAAGATGAACGCCAAGTATGGCGGCATCTACAGCGGCGGCGTGATCCCGGCCAAGACCTATCCGGGCCAGGACAAGGACAACAAGATCGCGGTGGTGCAGAACATCCTGGTGACCAACGCCAAGATGACCGACAAGGTCGCCTACGACATCGTCAAGACGCTGTTCGAGAAGCGGGGCGACCTTGCGCTCGTGCACGGCGAGGCGAAGGCGATCGTCCTCGACACCCAGAACAGCAAGAACACCACGATCCCCTGGCATCCGGGCGCGGCGAAATACTTCGCCGAGAAGGGCGCCAAGATGTAATCCGGCCGTAACGGCTGCGATCGTGGCCCCGCTTCGGCGGGGCCATTTGTTTTAGGGCGCCTGCGGGCGAAGCGGCCGTCGGCGCGCATGCGGAAAGCGCGTCCGCGCCTTCGCCCCGGGTCGGCGCCTTGACGAAACGTTTACCATTTTGCCGCGACTGCGGACCCCGCGCGGTTAACGCGATCGAAACGATAACCCGACAATTTGAGCGGCTGTGACGGTGCCGTCGCCGTGACGGCGTGAGGTCGCGTTGCGTATCGGTTGCGTCTGTCGGGTAGCGTGGGTGTTGCAGTGAAAAGCTCGCGTAGCAGGCCGAGGCGCGGCGCCCGCCGCCGCCTCGGCTCTGTCATTTTCCTGATCGCGCTGATGCCGACCAATGTCGGCTATCAGGATCTTGCCGCGTTGATCGCGCAGCAGCCCGGCGTGTCGCAGCGCTGGCGCGAGCACGTGCTGACCTCGCCCTTCGGCACCATCCATGCCGCGACTTTCAGCTTTCCCCGCCCGATGGGATCGAGCATTCCGGATCCGTTCGGGCTGCGCCCGGCGGCCTTCGATCCGCGCAGTCTCGACGTGACCGGTTCGATCCCGCGCGCGGGCGCGCCGGAGCCCGCCGACCCCTTTCCCCCGATCGCCTTTCCGCGCATCGACCGCAGCCTGAAGGGGGATCTGCTGGTGCCGCGCGAAAAGACGAAACCGGAAGAAGCGCCGACGGCGAGGCCGCAGCCGGCCGATGCCCGCGACATGGTCAAGGCACCGGAGCCTCTGCCCGCGCCCGAACCGGTGAAGCGCGCCGAAATCCCGGTCGTTGCAGCCCCCGTGCCGCCTGCTGCGGTCGCGGCGCCGCCTGCCGACGGCGCAACGCGCATGGCGGCCTTGCCGCCCGCGGCCGCTCCCGCGCCGGTCGCCGCTCCCGCGCCGAAACCGGCGGTCCCGGTCGCGACGCCGGCGCCGGCCACGATCCCGCCCGTCGACTATGTCGAGATCCCGCGGCGCTGGCCCGCGGCGCCCGCGGAAGCGGGGCCGTATCTGCTGGAGGGCGAGCAGCCGGTCATGGAAAACGGCGTGCAGCTCACCGACGAGGAGCCGGGCGACGAGCAATCGCCGTCGGTCGCGCCCGCCGATGCCGAGAATCCGTCGGTGCGCATGGCGCGCGTCTATTTCGGCGCCGACGCGGTCGGTCCGGCGCCGGGCGCGCTGCAGCCCTGGGCCGAGGGCGAGGCGCCGACGCTGATGATGCTGCACCCGCTGGTCGACCCGAACATCAAGCGCGCGGCGCTCGATCTGGAGAATTACCGCAAGCGCAACAGCAAGGAAGAGGAGCCCGCCGGCGAAACCGTGGCGCCGAAAGGCGAGATCAAGGGCGGGACCGGCCCGATGAGCCCGGCGGAGCGGCTCGGCCTTACCGGCGCGCAGCGCGCCAAGCACGAGCGCTGCCTCGCCAACGCGATCTATTTCGAGGCGCGCGGCGAAGTCGAGCGCGGCCAGATGGCGGTCGCGCAGGTCGTGCTGAACCGCGCCTTCTCCGGCTATTACCCCGACAATGTGTGCGGCGTCGTCTATCAGAACGCGCACCGCCATCTCGCCTGCCAGTTCACCTTCGCCTGCGACAATGTCCGCGACGTGGTGACCGAACCGGAGGCCTGGGAAACGGCGAAACGCATTGCGCGCGACACCCTCGACGGCAAGCTGTGGGTGCCCGAAATCGGCATGTCGACGCACTATCACGCGACCTATGTGCATCCCTGGTGGGTGCGCACCATGCGCAAGCAGCATCGGCTCGGCATCCACATCTTCTACCGGCCGACGCGCTGGGGCGACGGGGCGGATGCGCCGCGCTGGGGGCCGGCGGCGAGCGCGTCCCCGAGCGTCGGACAGGCCAAGCTCTGATTTCCACTCTGCGGATTCCGCAGGTCAGCCCTGAACGCTCATGAGCCCTGGCGCGGATGCGGCGGTGGCTTCCGCGCGCCCGCGGCCGCCTGCAAGCCGGCGGCGGCGCAGGGCGTCGACGAAATGCCCCAGGACGAGTTGTTGAGGACCATGCCGCAGGTCGCCAGCCGGTTTCCGGCCGGCGTTGCCAGGCAGACCGACGTTCCGAGCTCGAAATTGCGGCCGAAAGCGCGGCAGGTGCAATCGGCGGCGGCCGGGCCGGCGGCCGTCGCGGAGGCGATCAGCGCGAGGGCAAAGAGGCTCCGCATGCGCCGATGATGCGCCCGCCGTCGGGCCGGCGCAACGGCCCCGGCGCACGAAGCGGCGGTTCCCCGGGCCGGGGCCATGACCGCCGGCGATTGGTGCCATCACCAACATTTGCTTGGGTGGCGCCAGGCAAGCCCCTATCTTCCCGCCTCCCGCAGACCCCGATCGATCCGGAGACCGTCCCCGATGGCCGTCAGCCAAACTCCCGCGCTGCGCAGCTGGCGCACGCCGGCCGTCGTCATCATCTGCGGCTGCGTGCTGGCGCTGATCAGTTTCGGGCCGCGCTCCGCGCTCGGCTTCTTTCTCACGCCGCTGTCGCAGACCAACGGCTGGGGCCGCGAGGTGTTCGCGCTCGCGCTGGCCTTGCAGAATCTTTTATGGGGCGTGGGCCAGCCTTTCGCGGGCGCGCTCGCCGACCGTTACGGCACGATCCCGGTCCTGTGCTGCGGCGCCATCCTGTATGCGCTCGGCATCGGATTGATGGGCTTTTCGACCACGCCCGGCATGCTGCATCTCACCGCCGGGGTTCTGATCGGCTTCGGGCTTTCCGGCTGTTCGTTCAATCTGGTGATGGCGGCGTTCGGGAAACTCGTGCCGGAAAGCTGGCGCTCGATGGCGTTCGGCTTCGGCACCGCCGCCGGCTCGTTCGGGCAATTCCTGTTCTCGCCGCTGGCGGTGGGGCTGAACGACACGGTCGGCTGGCAGAACACGCTGGTCATCTTCGCGGCAATCCTGCTGCTGATCCTGCCGCTCTCGCTCGCGCTGGCGACGCCGCGCGCGACCTCCTCGGTCGGCGGCGTGCCCACGCAATCCGGCAAGCAGGCGCTGGTCGAGGCGTTCGGGCATCGCTCCTACGTGCTGCTCGTGCTCGGCTTCTTCACCTGCGGCTTCCAGCTCGCCTTCGTCACCGTGCATCTGCCGTCCTATCTGATCGACCGCGGGCTCACCACGCAGATCGGCGGCTGGACGCTCGCCGTGATCGGCCTGTTCAACATCGTCGGATCGCTGACGGCGGGCTATCTCGGCACGCGCATGCCGAAGCGCTATCTGCTGTCGGCCATCTACTTCCTGCGCGCGGTCTCGATCGTCGTGTTCATTTCGCTGCCGGCGCATCCGGTCACCACGCTGATCTTCGGCGCGGTCACCGGCCTGCTCTGGCTGTCGACGGTGCCGCCCACCTCGGCGCTGGTCGCGCTGATGTTCGGCACGCGCTGGCTCGCGATGCTGTTCGGCTTCGCCTTCTTCAGCCATCAGGTCGGCGGCTTCCTTGGCGTCTGGCTCGGCGGCATCGCGTTCGAGCGCACCGGCTCCTACGATCTGGTCTGGTGGCTGTCGGTGCTGTTCGGCCTGCTCTCCGCGCTGATCAATCTGCCGATCGTGGAAAAGCCGGTGCAGCGGCCCGCGACCGCCGCCGCCTGAGCGCGGGCCCGCCCGCTTGCGTCGCGGGTCGGATCGCGCCAGAACCGCCCCGCGCGGCGCCCGGCCGGGCATGCAAGGGACGGAGGAGCGCATGGCGGCGTTCAAGGCGATCGTGATCGAGAAGGCGGATGCGGGGCAGAACGTCGCGCTGAAGGATTTCGACGAAGCCGGATTGATGGACGGCGACGTCACCGTCCGGGTCGAATGGTCCGCGATCAATTACAAGGACGGTCTGGCCATCACTGGCAAGGCGCCGGTGGTGCGGCGCTTCCCGATGATCGCCGGAATCGATTTCGCCGGCACCGTGGAGAATTCCACGCACCCCGAATGGAAGCCGGGCGACAAGGTCGTGCTCAACGGCTGGGGCCTGGGCGAGACGCATCTGGGCGCCTATGCCGAGAAGGCGCGGGTGAAGGGCGACTGGCTGGTGCGGCTGCCGGCGGGCATCGATGCACGCGCGGCGATGGCGATCGGGACCGCCGGTTACACCGCCATGCTCAGCGTGATGGCGCTCGAGCGCGCCGGCCTGAAGCCGGATCGCGGCCCGGTCCTGGTGACGGGAGCGGCCGGCGGCGTCGGCTCGGTCGCGGTCGCGATCCTGGCCAAGCTCGGCTTTTCGGTCATCGCCTCGACCGGCCGGCCGCAGGAGGCCGAATATCTGAAATCGCTCGGCGCCTCCGAAATCCTGGACCGCGCCGAACTGTCCGCCCCGGGCAAGCCGCTCGGCAAGGAGCGCTGGGCCGGCGCGGTGGATTCGGTCGGCTCCACGACGCTCGCCAACGCGCTGGCGATGACCCGCTATGGCGGGGCGGTAGCCGCCTGCGGTCTGGCCGGCGGCATGGACCTGCCGACGAGCGTCGCCCCGTTCATTTTGCGCGGGGTGTCGCTTTTGGGCATCGATTCGGTGATGTGCCCGATCGGGACGCGCCGCGAGGCCTGGAAACGCCTGGAAACCGACCTCGACCCGACCAAACTGGCGGCGATGACCACGCAAATCGGTCTGCCGGATGTGATCGGAACCGCCCCCAAAATCCTCGCCGGCGGGGTGCGCGGCCGAATCGTGGTCAAGATCGGGTAAAAACCTTCAGGATTTGGCTACGAAATACCGGCATGATCCGCTGCCGTTATGGTAAGAGGTCCGTTAATCCGGACGAGTCAGCGCATGGGGTGGGCTATGTTGCGTATCGCAGCCGTTCTGGTTGGGCTTGTTGCCGCCTTCCCGGCTTTTGCCGAGGAGATGAGGGCCGAGGAAGCGCGCCGCTTCGTGATCGGCAAGCTGTTCACCTTCAACTGCTTTGAAGGCACGCGCGGCTCCGGGCGGGTCAATCACGACGGCTCGGTGGCGGGTACCATCCAGTTCCGCGGCGCGGGTCCGGTGCGCTGGGCGAACCTGCCCGCCAATACGCTGCATGTGCGCGGCGATGCCGTCTGCGCCGCGGTCAAGGGCATGCCGATCACGCCTTGCTTCCGTCTGGAGAAGACGAGCCACAAGACTTTCCGCGGCTCGCTGTCGATGATGGGCATGGGCTTCGCCTATTGCGATTTCACCCGCCGGGGCCCGGTCGAGGTGGCCGCGGCCGATACCGCGCCGCTGCAGCTGCGCCCGACGCTGACCAATTCCGGCCGCAACTGATCCCCGCCGCTCGTCCTCGCCAAAGCGGGGACCAGAGCGGCGCTTCCCGCTTGCGCGGGAGCGCGCGGCATCGGCTTCAACCCTTGGCCGGGAAGACCATGCACGTCGTCGTGGCGTGCGCGTAAAGCTTGCCCGACCGATCCTTGATCTCGCCTTCGGACGTGCCGAGCGTGCGGCCGCGATACAGGATGCGGCCCTCGGCGCGCACCGGCCCGGTCTTGCTGGTCAGCGGCCGCACCAGGTTCACCTTGATTTCCAGCGTGGTATAGGCCTCGCCCTTGGCGAGCGTGGAATGCACCGCGCAGCCGAGCGCGGAATCCAGCAGCGTCATGGCGAAGCCGCCATGCACGACACCGATCGGATTGTAATGCCGGTGCTGCGGCTCGCCCTCGAACGCCGCCCGGCCATGCTGCACCTCGACCAGCAGGAATCCGAGCGTATCGGTGATCGGCGGACGCGGAAACCGGCCTGCGATGATTCCCTGCAGGAAAGTCAATCCGTCCTGCGCCAGCAGCACGTCCGCCGGTACGACCCCTGTGGCACCCATCGTCTCTCCCCGGATCGGCAACCCGTCGATCAGCCCGCCGGCGGCGCGCCGGGCGGCAGGCTCGCGCGCTTGGGCGGAAACAGCAGCCGCTGATAGAGCCATCCAATCCCGAGCAGCACAAGCCCGAGGCAGATCAGCGAGAACGAGCGGAAAATGCCGCCGACGCCCGCGAGATCGTGCAGGAACACCTTGCCGACCGTCAGCATCACGACCGCCGCCGACGCGAAGCGCGCCGGCTGCGACTTCAGCGCGATGCCGGCAAGCAGCAGCGCGACGCCGAAGGCGAGCCAGACCGCCGAATAGGTGTAATCCTCGGCGTCGGTGACGGGCGCGCCGCTCAGCACTTCGCCGTGGAAGAAGGTGCGCACCTGCAGCGTGAGATAGCCCAGCGCCAGCACGATGGATGCGACAGCGGCGACGGTATAGAGCGGCGCCGGCCGGCTGTCGCGGATCGTCCGCGCATAGATCGCCGCCAGCATTGCGGGCACGCCATAGCCGAGCAGGACGAGATTGAGGAAGCGCCCGCCCACCGGATCGCCGCTGAGCCAGGGATTCTCCCGCACGCCCAGGCCGAAGGCGGCGCCGGCCAGCGCCATGCCGGCGAGAATGAGCGCGCCGGCATCGTGCACGACGCTGCCGGTGCGCGCGCGCAGCCGTTCGAGGCCGATCGCCATCGCGATCCAGACGCAGACCTGCAACGCGATTTCGGCCAGCCCCGGGCTCGGCCGGAAGACATCGCCGCCGTTGACGGCGTGGCGGATCTCGAAGAAGGCGAGCAGGACGGTGAACAGGATGGCGGCGGCATCCACCATGCGCGCCGGCGTGTCGTCCCGACGCCGGCGCAGCAGCCAGCCCGCGAGCCAGAACGAGGCCGCCGGCACGCCATAGCCCCAGAGCAGCCAGTTGAGGATCGGCATGGTGCCGATATCGGTCCCGACGATGCGCGGATCCCAGGCTATCCGCGCCAGCACGATCGCGACGATCGCGGCGGCGAGCCAGCGCAGCATCGGCAGCGGGCGCCTGTCGGCAATCCAGGCGATGCCCGGCACCATCAGCGCGAGCGCCACCGTCAGCCATCCCTTTTCCAGGGCGAAGGTCAGCGACAGCGCGAGCGCGGCGACGGCGCCGGTCGCATAGAGCGCCGCGGCCGCGGCAAGACCGGGACGCGGCGGCCGCTTCACCAGAAGCTCGGTGGCGTAGCCGCACAAGGCGGCGAGCAGCAGCGCGAAGCCGGCGAACGGCACCGACCGGTCGAAGCCGCCGATGCGGTAATAGAGCGCGATCAGGATCGCGACCGGAGCGGCGATGCCGGCCGCGGCCCACAGGATCGAGACGCGGGAGAGGTCGGAACGGCCCTGTGCGAAATAGCCGGCCATCCCGAAGGCGGCCATGCTGGCGATGCCGAAACCGAGCTGCAGCCCGTAGCTGACCGTCGACGGTTCCGGAATGGTGCCGGCGGTCGCGCCGCTCGGCCAGATCAGCTGCGTCACATGCGTCTCGACCGCCCAATGCAGCATCACCAGGGTCGCGAGGCCCGCGGCGACCGGTACCGCCGCGGTCGCGGCTTCCGTGCGCCAGGCGATCGCCAGTGTCGCCACGGTCAGCACCGCGAAAGCGGCCAGCGGCACGCCGGCATGATGCTGCGCGAGCACGATCAGCGCCGCCGCCAGCAGATAGGCGGCGAGCGCGCCGGACGACACGCCGTCGATGAAGCCGCGGCGTCCGGGCGGTCCGAAGAACAGGCCGCAGACGATCAGCGCGGCCGACAAGGCGTAACCGAGGCCGGCATGCGCGACATGGGCGCTCAGCGCTTCCAGGCTGCGCGATTCGATGCCGGGCAGCGTCCAGAGCGCGCCGAGCACGACCGCGGCGATGGCGAGCCAGCGCCACAGCCGGATGCGCGCGAGCGCGAAGGAAGCGGCGCTGACCACCGCGAGGTAGAGGGTGAGCGCCCAGTAGTTCGGCGCCTGCGCGGAAATCAAAGCCGGCGCGAGGAAGGCGCCGACCATGCCGAGCGCGGCGAGCGCCGGTCCGTGCAGCAAGGCGGCGGCCAGCGTCGCGAGTGCCACGATGCCGAGCAGGATGAAGGCGGAGGCGGGCGCGAGGAAATCGTAGAGCGCATAGGCTCCGAACACCGTCGCATAGGCGATGGTGGTGCCCGCCGCCGTCAGCACGCTCGGGATATGCGCCGACGGCAGATTCGCGAAAGCGCCGGGCAGTTCGCGCCGGCGCGCCCATTCGCCCAGCGCGACGAGCGCGGTGGCCAAGAGGCCGCTCAGCGCGATGCGCACGCGGGGTCCCAGCAGGCCCTGCTCGATGGAATATTGCACCAGGAAAATCCCGCCGAGCGCCAGCGCAATGCCGCCGACCCATACCGTCCAGCTGGTGCCGAAGCGCTCCTCGAAACTCGGTGCCGGTTCGTCGGCCGCAGGCGCGGGCGGCGTCGCGGCAGGCTTCGCCGCCGCCGGTTTTGGCGCGGTTTCGCGCACGGGCTCGGGCGCGGGCGGGACAGGGGTCGCGGCCGGCGCAGCCGGGGCGGTCGGC
>JBFWWQ010000113.1:0-9496 GCA_050246095.1 Pseudorhodoplanes sp. | reverse complement strand
GTGGCTGCGCGAACGCAAGACCGAGGAGGAATTGCGCGTCGCGGTGCGCGACCTGTGCGCGCGCTACGGCGTCGACATGAAGGCGTTCTGCGAAGAATTGTGCATGAACTGGGACGAGCTCGGCGAACTCGCGCGCGACCCGCTCTGCACCATCGGCGCGCATACCGTCAACCACGTCATCCTCACCAAGGCCTCCGATCGCGTTGCGCGCGGCGAGCTGGAAATGGGCCGCGCGGTGATCGAGGCGGCGCTCGGCGTGCGGCCGCAGCATCTCGCCTATCCCGTCGGGGATCTGTCCTCGGCCGGCGCGCGCGAATACCGCCTGGCGGAAGAGCTCGGATTCAAGACCGCGACCACCACCGTTCCGGGCGTGCTGTTCCCCGACCACCGCAACAAACTGACCGCGCTGCCGCGGATTTCGCTGAACGGCGAATACCAGCAGATGCGCTACGTCAACGTGCTGCTGTCGGGCGCGGCCACCGCCATGTGGAACGGCTTCAAGCGCGTGCAGGCGGCTTAGCGAGGCAAAGGCGGACGCTTAAGGCCGCGACATCCACGTCACCAGCGGCATCGCGGGCAAGACCCAGCCCATGCCGGCGACCACATAGAAAATCCAGGCGGCCCAGCTGTTGGTTGAGGCGAAGGCGAATTGCGCGATCGCCATCGCCAGCAGCGCCCACACCGTCACCAGCATCAGGAGGGCGACGGCACCGATGAACTTGCGGAGACGAATGGGCATGGTGCGGGCGGTTGCGGCGGCGGGGGCGGGGGGATAAGGTCCGCGCCGTCTAGCACAAGCCGGTCATGCTGTCGTCTCCCTCGTCCACGCGCCCGATCGTGCGGATCTGGCTTCTCGCCGTTGCCGCACTGGTTTTCGCCACCGTCATTGTCGGCGGCGCCACGCGCCTGACCGAATCCGGATTGTCCATCGTCGAGTGGAAGCCGGTGACCGGCGCGGTGCCGCCTTTCTCCGAGGCGCAGTGGCAGGCCGAGTTCGACAAGTACAAGACCATCCCGCAATGGCGCGAACTCAATCGCGGGATGAATTTGTCCGAGTTCAAGGTAATCTATCTGTGGGAATGGGTGCACCGGCTGCTCGGCCGGCTGATCGGGGCGGCGTTCCTGCTGCCCTTCCTGTTCTTTCTCTGGCGCGGATGGATCGCGTCGGCCCTGCGGCCGCAATTGTGGTTCATCTTCGCGCTCGGCGCGCTGCAGGGGGCGGTCGGCTGGTGGATGGTGGCGTCGGGCCTGACCGATCGGATCAGCGTTTCGCAATACCGGCTCGCCTTCCACCTGACACTGGCCTGCGTGATCTATGCGGCGCTGATTTTCGTCGCGCGGCGCATGCGCGAAGCCGCGCCGCTCGCTGCGGCCTCGCGGCAGCGATGCAGCGCCGGCGTGCTCACCGTTCTGGTCCTGTTGCAAATCTATCTCGGCGCGCTGGTCGCGGGCCTCGATGCCGGCATGACCTACAATACCTGGCCGCTGATCGACGGCGCGCTGATCCCGAGCGCCGACCGGCTCTTCTTCGAGCAGCCGTGGTGGCGCAACCTGTTCGAGAACACGCTCACGGTGCAGTTCAACCATCGCATGCTCGCCTATCTGCTGGTCGCGGCGACGCTGCTGCACTGGCTCGACGTTTCGCGCCGCGGCGCCCCGCGGGAGGTCCTGTCGGGGGCGCTGGCGATCGTCACCGCGACGCTCGCGCAGGCCGCGATCGGCGTGTTCACCCTGATCGAGCAGGTTCCGATCTCGCTCGGATTGCTGCATCAGGGCATGGCGGTGGCCGTGCTCACGCTCACCGTGATGCAGGCGGAACGGCTCGGGCGCGCATCCGTCGGCGCTTCCCGTCTCGCGGGACAGGAGCTCACGCCATGATCGAGATGACTGAGCGCGAAGGCATGGCCGTCGCGACCATGCGGCACGGCAAGGCCAATGCGCTCGACATCGAGTTCTGTACCGCGCTGACGCAGGGCATGGCGAAGCTTGCCGAGGCGCCCGCGCGCGCCATCGTCCTCACCGGGCAGGGCGGCATATTCTCGGCCGGCGTCGATCTGCGGCGCGTGCTGGCCGAAGGGCCGGATTATCTGCGCCGCTTCCTGCCCGCTCTGCACGCGCTTTACGAAACCCTCTTCTTCCTGCCCAAGCCGGTGGTCGCGGCGATCAACGGCCATGCCATTGCCGGGGGCTGCGTGCTCGCCTGCTGCGCCGATCGCCGCGTGATGGTGCGCGAGAAGGCGCGTATCGGGGTACCGGAATTGCTGGTCGGGGTGCCGTTCCCGCATCTCGCCTTCGAGATCATGCGCTTTGTCGTGGCATCGCACCGCTTCGAGGAGGTGATGCTGGGCTCGGCCACCTATTTGCCCGAGGAGGGCCATGTGTGCGGGCTCGCCGACATCCTGGAAGCGCCGGAAAAAGTGCTGGAGCGCGCTCTGGCGGAAGCCGGCAAGCTCGCGGCCTTGCCGCCGCAGGCCTTTGCGATGACCAAGCGGCAGAGCCGGCGGCCGGTCGCCGAAAGCTGGGCGCGCGTCGGACGCGGCTTCGAGGACGCCGTGACCGAAATCTGGACGCAGCCGGATGCGCTGCAGCGCATCCGCGCCTATGTCGAGCGCACGCTGGACAGGCGCTAGCTTACAGCGGGGGAGCACACTCAGTCGTCGAGCGGCACGCGCGCGGCCTGCGCCGGCGCCTTCGGCGGGACGCGCTTGGACAGCCGCTCCGCGATCGCCGCCTCGCTGGCGCCGCGCAGGCAGCCGGTGAGCGCGAGGCGAGCATGCGGCACCACGCCGTGGCGGTTGGAATCCGCCGCCTCGACGAAGAACTGCTCGGGCTTGCCGCCGGCGGCGCGCAATTCGTCGACGAAAGTCGCCTGGTGCACCAGCGAGACCTTCTTGTCCTCGCGGTCGGTGACGACCAGCACCCGCAGCTTGCCGTTCTGCAGGATCCCGGGGACCGCCTCGGTCGCGTCGATCATCTGCTTGGACAATTGCAGCGTGGGCTTCTTCAACTGCAGCGGCGCCAGCATGCCCGAGCCGAGCACGGCGCAGCCGACATCGTCGCGAATGCCGATCAGCGCGCCGGCGAGCGTCGCGCCGCCCGACTGTCCGACCAGGTGGTAGCCCCCATAGCCGTGCCGCGCCTTGATGGCGTCGAGCGCGGCATTGGTCGCGGCGAGTTCCAGCAGCGAATGGCGGATGCGGTGGTCGCCGGACGATCCGTCGATGCCGGGCCGCGCCAGATAGATCGCGGTCGTGCGCGCGGCCTTGGAGAATCCGTGCGCGAATTTGAGCAGGTCGGCGGTGTCGAGGTCCTTGTCCTCGGGGCGCGGCTCGAAGCTGTGCGACTGGGTATTCAGCCGCCCGAGCTTGTCGCCCTGCAGGAAGACGACCGGCTCACGGCCTTCGCCGCCGGCATGGGAGATGTAGTAGCGGATGCAGAAATCGCGCTCCATCGCGGAGACCCAGACGGTCTGGTGGATGGCGGCGCATTGCGCCTCGGTCACCGCGATGCCGTTGAGCATGTCGGCGAGGCGGATCGTGTCGGCGCGCGCGGGCAGCGGCAGCAGCGTCGCGGCCAACAGGGCCGCGCCGGCCAGGGTCTTGAGAAGCTTGGGATAAATCGCGGTCTTGGGCATCGGGGCTGCGCCGGGAAAAGGGTTGCGCCATCCCTTGGACGGGAACGGCGCGGAACCCGTTCAGCCTGCCAGCCCGGGGGCGGCGGTTCTGTGATGGATGTCACAGAACCGCGCCGGACCGCGTCAGCTCGCCAGCGCCTGCTCCAGGTCGGCGATGATGTCGTCCTTGTCCTCGATGCCGATCGACAGACGCACCACGTCGGGACCGGCGCCGGCCTGCATCTTCTGCTGGTCGGACAATTGCCGGTGCGTGGTCGAGGCGGGATGGATGATGAGCGAGCGGGTGTCGCCGATATTGGCGAGATGCGAGAACAGCTTCACGTTGGAGACGAGTTTCACGCCCGCGTCGTACCCGCCTTTCAGTCCGAAGGTGAACACCGCGCCGGCGCCCTTCGGCACGTATTTCTTGGCGAGGTTGTGATAGCGGTCGCCGGCAAGGCCCGGATAGCTGACCCAGGCGACATTCTTGTGCGCGGCGAGCCACTCGGCCACCGCCTTGGCGTTGTCGCAATGCTTCTGCATGCGCAGCGGCAGCGTCTCCATGCCGGTCAGGATCAGGAAAGCATTGAACGGCGACAAAGCCGGCCCGAGATCGCGCAGCCCGAGCACGCGGCAGGCGATGGCGAAGGCGAAATTGCCGAACGTCTCGTGCAGCACGATGCCCTGATATTCCGGACGCGGTTCCGACAGCATCGGATAGCGGCCCTCGCGCGACCAGTTGAACGTGCCGCCGTCGACGATCAGGCCGCCGATCGAATTGCCGTGCCCGCCGAGAAACTTGGTGAGCGAATGCACGACGATGTCGGCGCCGTGCTCGATCGGCTTGCACAGATAGGGCGTCGCCAGCGTGTTGTCGACGATCAGCGGCACGCCGGCGCGGCGCGCAATGCTGGAGATCGCCTCCATGTCGGTGATGATGCCGCCGGGATTGGCGATCGACTCGATGAAAATCGCCTTGGTCTTCGGCGTCACCGCGCGCTCGAACGAGCCGATGTCGTCGGGATCCGCCCACACCACGTTCCAGCCGAAATTCTTGTAGGAATGGTTGAACTGGTTGATCGAGCCGCCATACAGCTTCTTGGAAGCGACGAACTCGTCGCCCGGTGCCATCAGCGCATGCATCACCAGCACCTGCGCCGCGTGGCCGGAGGCGACGGCAAGCCCGGCGGTGCCGCCTTCGAGCGCGGCGACGCGCTCTTCCAGCACCGCGCAGGTCGGATTGCCGATGCGGGTATAGATATTGCCGAAGGCCTGCAGGCCGAACAGCGAGGCGGCGTGATCGACGTCGTCGAACACAAAGGACGTGGTCTGGTAGATCGGGGTCGCGCGCGCGCCGGTCGTCGGATCGGGTTGGGCTCCGGCATGGATGGCCAGTGTGGAGAAGCCCGGTGTGCGTTCGGTCATGTCACGGTCCTTTGCGCGATCTCGCCCCCTCCCGGCGGGACGGGCCCGGATGCTCGTTTATAGGACCGATGTGCCGCGTCAAGGCGCGCAGTCATACCGGCGTTAATGTGAAATAACTTAACCCCGAGACCCCGTCGCGACGCAGAAAATGCTGCGAAAGCGGCGCGGTGCGACGGCTTTGGTTCAGCTCTTGTCGCGTTCGGCGCGATGGGTGGCGTCGGTCGTGCCCCCGCTCATGGTCTGGCGGTCGAGCGACATGCGCTGGATGCCCTTGCCGAGCAGCGGCGCGCGCTTGGAGGAGAGCGTGCGCGAATTCACGCCGATCCAGGAAATTTCCGAGGACAGGCGTCCATATTCGATTTTCGGGCAGCGATTCATCACCACCTTGATGCCGGCCGCTTCCGCCTTGGTCGCCGCCTCGTCGTTGCGGATGCCGAGCTGCATCCAGATCACCTGCGGCTTCGGCGACAGCGCGAGCGCCTCGTCCACGACCGGCATCACGTGCTGCGAGGCGCGGAAAATGTCGACCATGTCGATTGGGTGCGGAATCTCGGCAAGGGTGGCATAGACCTTCTGCCCGAGGATGTCCTTGCCGGCCTGGCCGGGATTGACCGGGATCATGCGGTAGCCGCGTTCGAGCAGGTACTTGAAAGCGAAATAGCTCGGCCGGTTTTCCTTCGGCGAGATGCCGACCATGGCGATGGTTTTGACGGTGTTGAGAATGCCGCGGATATACGGGTCGGCGTAATTGTCGTGATTCATGTGCAGCAGAGATAAGGCGTGAGGCGGCTTTGTCCAGCGGAAGCGCGGGACTATGATCGCGCCGCATGCGTGCGAGGAGAAACGGCGATGGCCGGGATTCGCAGGACTGGTGCAAGGCCGTGGGGTTGGACGCTCATAGGGGCGATGGCGCTGGCCGGCCTACCGGGTGCGGCCCGGGCGCAGGACGGCGCGGCGGCCTGGAAGGCGGGAAAGATGTTCGTGCCGGCCTCATTGTCGGCGTCGGGAAAATCCTGCGAGGGCGATGTCGGCGGCGCCTGTGCCGCCGGCATCAAGCCGGGAAGGCATCCGGTGATCGTGTTCCTGCATGGCTGCGGCGGTCCGCGCAAGCCGGCTTCGCTGGTGGAGCAGGGTGCGATCGTGGTGGCGCCGAACAGCTTTGCCGGCGGCGCCAAATGCGTCGCCGACCCGGTCGAGATCGGCAAGCTGATCACCAGGCGCCACGGCGACGTCGCCTATGCGGCGGCGCAGGTGAAGGCGGCGCCCTGGGCCGATCCCGGCAGGATCGTGCTCGCCGGCTTCAGCAATGGCGGGCAGACGGTCGCCGTCTATCCCGGCGCCGAGTTCAAGGCGCGGGTGATCGTGGCCTGGACCTGCACCAATCCGCGCCGGCCGGAAATGAACGGCGTCAAGGGCAGCGAACCGGTACTGGCCGTGCTCGGCACCAACGACGAGTTCTACAAGAAGATCAATATCGACGGCGATTGCGGCCCGGCTCTGTCCAAGCGCGCGGGCTCCAGCAACGTCATGATCAAGGGCGGCGGCCACGAGATCATCGACCACAAGGAGACGCGCGCCGCGGCAACCCCGTTCCTGGCGGTCGTGCTGAAATAGGCGCTACCGGTCTTCCCAGGTCGGCGGCCGCTTCTCGATGAAGGCGCAGATGCCTTCCTCGGCGTCGCGCGCCAGCATGTTCTCGGTCATGACCTGCGCCGCATAGCGATAGGCCTCGGAGAGCGGCAGCTCCGCCTGCCGGTAGAAGGCCTGCTTGCCGATCTTGACCGTGTAGGCGGATTTCGCGGCAATGGTCCGCGCGAGGGTGCGCGCGGCGGCGCGCTCTTCGCCGGGGGCGGTGACGCGGTTGACGAGGCCCATGCGCAGGGCCGCCTCGGCCGAAGCGGCCTCGCCGGTGAGCAGCATTTCCATCGCATGCTTGCGCGAGACATTGCGCGACAGCGCGACCATCGGGGTCGAGCAGAACAATCCGATATCGACGCCCGGCGTGGTGAAATTCGCCCCCGATGCGGCGACCGCGAGATCGCAGGTGGCGACGAGCTGGCAGCCGGCGGCGCTGGCCGGTCCCTGCACCGCGGCGACAACCGGCTGCGGCAGGGCGACGATCTGCTGCATCATGGCCGAACAGATCGACATGATGTGCTGAAAATAGGCGCGGCCGCGATCGGCATCCCGGCGTCGCGCCGTCAATTCCTTGAGATCGTGGCCGGCGCAGAAGGCCGGTCCGTTCGCCGCCAGCACCACCGCGCGCACGCTGCGGTCGGCCGCGATCGCGGCGAAGGCATCGGACAGCGAGGTGATCAGCGCCTCCGACAGCGCGTTGCGTGCCTGCGGCCGGTTAAGCGTCAGCAGCGCAATCGCATCGCGATCCTCGCGCAGCAGAATGGCCTCGGCGCTGCGGGTCTCGGGGGCGGGGGCATTCATGCGGGGCTCCGGAGGCTTTGCGGATCGTGCGCGGCATTGTATCCGATCCGCGGTCGCGCGCGAACGCAACGGGGCAGGGGTGACATGCAAGAGCCGCTCATGGGCAAGGCCGAACTGGAAGCGTTCCTGGCGAACGAGTTTCCGCAGGTCTTCCATCCCGGCAGCGGATTGTCGATCGAGGCGGTGCGCTTCGGCGAAGGCCGGGTGCGGCAGGCCTTCCAGGACCGCTTCGTGCGTCCGGGCGGCACGATTTCCGGGCCGACCATGATGGCGCTGGCGGACTTTGCCTTCTATGTCGCCGTGCTCTCGGCAATCGGTCCGGTCGGGCTCGCGGTCACCACCAACCTCAATATCAATTTCCTGCAGAAGCCGGCGCAGCGCGACCTGGTCGCGCACGCGCGCATGCTCAAGCTCGGCAAGCGCCTCGCGGTGATGGATTGCACCCTTTTCTCGGAGGGCGTGGAAGGCCCGGTGGCGCATGTCACCGCAACCTATTCTATCCCGCCGCGGGGGTGAGTTAGGATGAGGTATTATTACACCTATTTTATAACTCATTGAAATATGAAGAAAAAATCACTACAAAGGGCGTTGACGCCCTCCGGGTGCTCCGCTAGAAGCGCCGCCACCGCAATTCCCCCGGATTCAACGTCATGAGCACCTATTCGGCCAAGGCCGCCGATATCGAGAAGAAATGGGTGATGATCGACGCCAAGGGCCTGGTCGTCGGCCGGCTCGCGTCCATCGTCGCCATGCGGCTGCGCGGCAAGCACAAGCCGACCTACACCCCGCATGTCGACGACGGCGACAATGTCATCGTCATCAACGCCGCCAAGATCGTGCTGACCGGCAGGAAGCGCGATCAGAAGGTCTATCACCACCACACCGGCTATATCGGCGGCATCAAGGAGCGCAGCGCCAAGGCGATCCTGGAAGGCCGTTTTCCCGAGCGCGTGGTGGAGAAGGCGGTGGAGCGCATGCTGCCGCGCGGGCCGCTGGCGCGCGTGCAGCTCGGAAACCTGCGGGTTTATCCCGGCCCGGATCATCCGCATGAGGCGCAGAAGCCGGAATCACTCGATGTCGGCGCCATGAACCGCAAGAACAGGATCGCGTGATGGTTGATACCGTGCAATCGCTCGAAGGGCTGTCGCAGCTCAAGACCGCCGCTCCCGCCGAGCAGCCGAAATATACCCAGAAGCTCGACAAGCAGGGTCGCGCCTACGCGACCGGCAAGCGCAAGACCGCGGTCGCGCGCGTCTGGATCAAGCCGGGGTCGGGCAAGATCACCGTCAACACCCGCGCGGTGGAAGTCTTCTTCGCGCGTCCCGTGCTGCGCATGTTGATCCAGCAGCCGATCGTGGCGGCCAACCGCCAGGGCCAGTATGATGTCGTCTGCACCGTGTCGGGCGGCGGCCTTTCCGGCCAGGCCGGCGCTGTGCGCCACGGCATTTCCAAGGCGCTGACCTATTTCGAGCCGGATCTGCGCGGCGCCCTGAAGAAGGGCGGCTTCCTCACGCGCGATCCGCGCGTGGTCGAGCGCAAGAAATACGGCAAGATGAAAGCCCGCCGTTCGTTCCAGTTCTCCAAGCGCTGACGCACCGAACATCGCGGGTCCCCCGCTCGGCAAGGATGCCCGGCAACAGTCAAAAGGCCGCATCGCTGCGGCCTTTTTTGTTGCCGGTGCGATCGCGCTAATGCTTGCGGATATTGCGCTTTTGCCAATCCGCCTTACCCTCGCAGGATTGGGGGGGAAATCGATTTGGATAAGCGCGCGATCTTCGAGGATATTCACGAAGTGGCGGTCCGCATCGCGGCACGCCGTCTGACGCCGGCGCAAAGACAGCAGGCCGACCGCGATGCGAAGGCCGTTTCCCTGCGTGCGCTGCCGGCGCATGCCGCGCTGAAGCCGCAGCTTTACTGGATCGCCTATTTCAACGAGGCTGCGACGCTGGTCGGCGACGATTGCTTCGGCATGCATCTCGGCAAGGAAACCGACACGCGCGAACTCGGAATCATCCACTA
>JBFWWQ010000112.1:0-9498 GCA_050246095.1 Pseudorhodoplanes sp. | reverse complement strand
GGACGATGGGCGACGCCGCGCCGGCGGCGAGCAGGCCGGAAAAGCGGCGGCGCGTGAGATGGGGCGGCATGGTCTTCTCCGTGGGCAGTTCCCGATACATTTCCTGGATCAGATTTTCGGCGCACCCGCGAGCCACGCCGCGCCGACGCTCAGCACGGCGAGCGCGCCGATCAGCGCCAGCAGCAGCGACAGCACCTCGCGGAACACCTGCGCCGGCCGCGCGCCGGACACCCCGCTCGCGACATAGACCAGCACGCCGACCGGCGGCGTCAGCCCGCCGATCATCAGGTTGACGGTGAGGATCACGCCGAAATGGATCGGATCGATGCCGGCGGCGATCGCCGCGGGCAATAGCAGCGGCCCGAACAGCAGCAAGGCCGCGCCGATATCGAGAAACAGGCCGACCGTCAGCAGCAGCAGATTGGCCAGCAGCAGCACCGCCCAGGGGCTCGTGCCGAGCGCGCCGAGCGCGGCCTGCGCCGCTATGGCGACATCGTCCACCGCCAGCAGGAACGCGAACGGCGCGGCGGCCCCGATCAGGAGGCCGATGGCGGCGGCCTCTCCCGCCGCCTGGCGGAACGAATCGGCCAGCGCGCGGCCGCTCAAACTGCGCATCGCAAGGCAGACGACCAGCGCATAGGCGACCGCCAGCGCCGAGGCCTCCGTGGTGGTCACGATGCCGAAGCGGATGCCGACCACGACCACCACGCCGAGCCCGACGGCGGGCAGCGAGGCCAGGAAGGCGCGCCCGCGTGCGGCGGCGCCCGCGCGCGCATGCATCGGGCGCTCGTTGCGCGTGATCGCATGGATGCCGAGCGCGAGCGCGACCGCGAGCACCGCGCCGGCCACGAATCCGCCGGCCAGCAGCGCGCCGACCGAGAGGTTGGTCGCCGATGCGAGGATCAGGAAGGCGATCGACGGCGGGATGATGTTGTCGAGCGTCGCGGTTGCCGCGACGATCGCCGCGGCGCGCGGCAGCGGATAGCCGTGCCGCACCAGCTCCGGCACCATCGTCTTGGCGCCGAAGGCGGCGTTGGCGATGGAGGAGCCGGAGGCGCCGGAGAACATCGTGCCGGAAACGAGCGTGGTCTGCGCCAGCCCGCCGCGCAGATGGCCGACCAGCGTGGAGGCGAAATGCACCAGGCGCTGCGCCAGCCCGCCTTCGGTCAGGATGCCGCCCGCGAGCAGGAAGAACGGAATGGCGAGCAGCAGGAACTTGCCGATGCCGTTGACCGTGTTCTGCACCAGAGCCGGCTCCGGCAGCGCGGCGCCGAACGCGGTTGCGCCGGCGGCGCCGACGAGCAGAGCATGCGGCAGCGGGGCTCCGACCAGCAGGCCGGCAATTGCGATCAGGCCGGCGGCGAGGCTCGGCGTCTCGAACCGCGCGAGCGGCAGATGGTGCGCGGCGAGATAGAGCAGGGCGCCGATGCCCAGCACCGCCGCGGCGCGCGCCGCGCCGTCATGCTGCAGCGCGCGGCCGGCGAGCATCACGATCGTGAGCGCGCCGCCCGCCGCGACCGCCGCATAGGGCAGCCATTCCGGCAGTTGCAGCACGGTGGAAATGCCGCCGATCGAGCGCGCGACGCCGGCCGCGCCGAGCGCCAGCACGAGACCCGCGGCAACGGCGACGGCATCCGCGAGGATTGCGCAGGCCGATTGCGCCGGCGCCGGCAGAAATCGCACGACGACATCGAGGCGCATCGCCAGAACCCCGGTGACCGCCAGCGGTGCGCCGACCGCGACCAGCAGCACGTTCAGCCAGATCGCCAGCTCCTCCGACCAGATCAGGCCGCTGCCGAACGCATAGCGCAGGGTCACCGAGACCATCACCAGCAGGAACAAGGCCGCCAGCAACCCCGCGCCCAGCCATTGCAGCGCGGCTTCCAGCGCATCGAGCGCCGGCGCGAGGCGGCGGTCGGGGCCGAAACCCGTGCGGGGCAAAGCGGGGTTTTGCATCGCCGACATTGTGCCGGACCTTCAATGCAGGGGCGAGACGCCAGTCATGCGCCGGATAGGGTGGCGCCGGCGCCTTACGCCAAAACTGCGCGCTTGGGAATTCCGGCAGACCCGCCATGTCGGCTGACATGTCACAGGCAGGCTGCCGGGCTCGAACGGCCGGTTCCGCGCCGGCGCGAATCCGGGGCGGACGGCCTCGCCGGTCGGCCCGAATTCGGGCATATCCGGATGCGATGCCGCATGGCGCGCGCGGAGGAATGCATGAGGATCATGAAGGTGAATGACCGCCTGTCGGTCGCAACCCAGCCGCCGCTCGAGGCGTTCGCGGAGATCGCCGGGCTCGGCTTCAAGTCGGTGATCAACAACCGGCCCGACGGCGAGGAGGCGACGCAGCCCGACAGCGCCAGCGAGGCAGCGGCGGCGCGGCAGCACGGCATGGATTACCGGCAGATCCCGATCCGCTCCGGCGCGATCGGCGCCGACGACATCGCGGCCTTCCAGGCCGCGATCGCGGACATGCCGGGGCCGGTGCTGGCGCATTGCCGCTCGGCCACGCGCTCGCTCAACCTGTTCGCCATCGGCGAAGTGCTGGCCGGCCGCATGCGCAGCGCGGATCTGGGTCCGCTCGGGGAGAGAACCGGCATCGACCTCACCGGCGCGCGCAACTGGATCGCGCATTTCCATCCCGACAAGGCGTAGGGCAACCCGGCCCGTCCTCAGCGGCGCGTCGCGTCGGTGTCCGCCTTGCCTATACCGGAATAGGCGAAGCCCTGCCGCGCCATCTCGTCGCCGTCGTAGATGTTGCGCAGGTCGACCACGACCGGCTGCGCCATGATCGCTTTCAGGCGGCGGAAGTCGAGCGCGCGGAACTGCTCCCATTCGGTGACGATGACCAGCGCGTCCGCGCCCTGCGCGCAGGCATAGGCGTCGCGGGCGTAGGACACGTCGGGGAGGACCGTCTTCGCCTGCTCCATGCCGACGGGATCGTAGGCGCGCACGCTTGCGCCCATGTCCAGCAGCGCGGTGACCAGCGGGATCGAGGGCGCGTCGCGCATGTCGTCGGTGTTCGGCTTGAAGGTGAGGCCGAGCACCGCGATGCTGCGGCCGCGGATATTGCCGCCGAGCGCGGCGGAGACCTTGCGCGCCATCGCGCGCTTGCGCGTGTCGTTGACCGCCGCCACCGTCTCGACGATGCGCAGCGGCGCCTCGAAATCCTGCCCGGTCTTGATCAGCGCCAGCGTGTCCTTGGGAAAGCAGGAGCCGCCATAGCCGGGGCCGGCATGCAGGAATTTCGGCCCGATGCGGTTGTCGAGGCCGATGCCGCGCGCCACGTCCTGCACGTCGGCACCGACCTTCTCCGCGAGATCGGCGATCTCGTTGATGAAGGTGATCTTGGTCGCCAGGAATGCGTTGGCCGCGTATTTGATCAGCTCCGCGGTGCGGCGGCCGGTCTGCATCAGCGGCGGCGCGTTCAGGTAGAGCGGGCGGTAGATTTCCGCCATCACGGCGGCCGCGCGCGCATCCTGCGTGCCGATGATAATGCGGTCGGGATGCTTGAAGTCGCGGATCGCCGCGCCCTCGCGCAGGAATTCCGGATTGGAGACGACGGAAAATTCCGCGTCAGGGCGCGTCTCGCGCACAATGCGCTCGACCTCGTCGCCGGTGCCGACCGGCACCGTCGATTTGGTGACGATCACGGTATAATGCGAAAGCGCGGCGGCGATCTCGCGGGCGGCCGCATGCACGTAGCTGAGGTCGGCATGGCCGTCGCCGCGCCGCGAAGGCGTGCCGACGGCGATGAACACCGCGTCGGCGCCGGCGACCGCTCCCTTCAGGTCGGTGGCGAAGGACAGCCGCTGCTGCTCGACATTGCGCGCCACGAGCTCGGCCAGCCCCGGCTCGTAGATCGGCATGACGCCGCGCAGGAGCGCGGCGATCTTGCTTTCGTCCTTGTCCACGCAGACCGCATGATGGCCGAAATCGGCCAGGCAGGCGCCGGAGACGAGCCCGACATAGCCTGAGCCGATCATCGCAACGCGCATCGCAAACCGTCCCGTGCCGTGCAAGGCCGGCCGCGGCGCGGCCGCCGCCGTGCCGATGGACCATTTTGCCATTAACTGCAAGCGGTTTGCGCCCGTGCGCGGAGGTGGTTAACTCGCCGCAAGCGAAGGAGCCGAACGTGACCATGAAGGAGGCCGCATCCGGAGCGGGCGCCGTGCCGGTGCGGGCCATGCGGCGGGCGTGTCGCGACGCATGAGCGCCGATCCCCCGCTCCGCTCGCCCGCGCTGCTGCAGGCGCTGACCGCCGCGACCGCGCGCGCCTGCACGGCGATCATGCAGATGCGCCGCGCCGGTGCGAATGTGCGCCTGAAGGCCGACGGTTCGCCCGTCACCGCGGCGGACGAGGCGGCGGATGCGATCATCGGCGAGGCGCTGGAAAAATTGCTGCCGGGCCTCCCGGTAATCTCGGAGGAAAGCTTCGCCGCCGGCCGCTGCGCCGACATTTCCGGCGGCGTCTTCGCGCTGATCGATCCGCTCGACGGGACCCGCGAATTCATCGCCGGCCGCGATGCGTTCACGACCAACATCGCGCTGCTCGCCGACAACCGGCCGGTGCTCGGCGTGATCGGCGCGCCGGCCTCCGGCCGCATCTGGCGCGGGACGACCGGTGGCGGCGCGGATCGGCTGTCGATCGGCGCGGACGGCGTTTCGGTTTCGGCGCCGGAGCCGGTGCGCGTGCGGGCGGCACAAGCCGGCGACGTCACCGCCGTGGTCAGCCGCTCGCATCTCGATGCCGATACCGTCGCCTTCCTCGATGCGCGCGGCATCGCGAAGCGCGTGGCGGCCGGTTCCTCGCTGAAATTCTGCCGCCTGGCGCAGGGCGAGGCCGACATCTATCCGCGGCTCGCGCCGATCAACGAATGGGACATCGCCGCCGGGCACGCGATCCTGGAGGCGGCCGGCGGAATCATCCTGACAGAAGATGGCAGCAGCCCGCGCTACGGTCGGCTCGATCGCGACCTGCGCGTTCCCAGCTTCATCGCCTACGGCGACAGGACGCTGGCGGCGGCGCGGTAGCACTGTGCCGCCGCGAAGCGTCCGCCGCCGAAATGGTCGCATCGCGCATCACGACGCCGTCATTTGATTGTGTTCTCGCTTTGGATTTGGCTGCCGGCACGGAACGCATCCGCGACCCGCGCATTGAGTTGAACCACCCCTTCGATCGCCGCACGGGAGAAGTCGATGTCCGTTTCAACCGCGCCCGGCGCAACCCCGCACGCCGACGCGCGCCGCCTCGCCATGCTCGATGCCTTCCGCAGCGTGCGCGGCGAGACCGAGCGTCGCGCGGCGGCGCTGTCGCCGGAAGACCAGATCGTGCAATCCATGCCCGATGCCAGCCCGACCAAATGGCACCGCGCGCACACCACCTGGTTTTTCGAGCAGTTCCTGCTGGAGCCGCATTCGCGCGGCTATCGGCGCTTCGATCCGCGCTTCGCCTACTTGTTCAACTCCTATTACGTCTCGGCCGGTCCGCGGCATGCGCGGCCGATGCGCGGGCTGATCACGCGGCCGGACGCGCGCGAAGTTGCGGCCTATCGCGCGCATGTCGACATGGCGGTGGCGCTGCTGATCGAGGGCTGCGACGAGGCGACATTGCGCGCGCTCGCGCCGATCCTCGAAATCGGCCTGCATCACGAACAGCAGCACCAGGAATTGCTGCTCACCGACATCCTGCACGCCTTCGCGCAGAACCCGGTTTGTCCGGCCTATGACGGGGCCTGGGAAAATCCGGCGCAGGACGCGGGCGAGGGCTTCGCCGAGCTTCCCGCCGGCATCCACGAGATCGGCTTCGCCGGCGCGGGATTCCATTTCGACAACGAGCGCCCGGCGCATCGCAGCTTCATCCAGCCGGTGCGCATGGCGCGCGCGCTGGTGCGCAACCGCGACTGGACCGCGTTCATGCGCGAGGGCGGCTACACGACGCCGGCGCTGTGGCTGTCCGACGGCTGGGCGATCGCGCAGGCGGAAGGCTGGTCCGCGCCCGGCTATTGGCAGGCGCGCGACGGCGCGTGGTTCACGATGACGCTGGGCGGCCTGAAGCCGGTCGATCCGGACGCGCCGGTCTGCCATGTCAGCTATTACGAGGCGGATGCGTTTGCGCGCTTTGCCGGGCGGCACCTGCCGACCGAGATGGAATGGGAGGTGGCGGCCCGCACCGGAGCGATCGGCGACGGCTTCGGCCATGTCTGGCAATGGACGCGCAGCGCCTACCTTCCCTATCCCGGCTATGCGGCGGCGCCCGGCGCGCTCGGCGAATATAACGGCAAGTTCATGATCAACCAGATGGTGCTGCGCGGCTCGTCGCTGGCGACGCCGCAGGGACATGCGCGCGCGAGCTACCGCAACTTCTTTCCCCCCGCCGCGCGCTGGCAGTTCAGCGGCCTGCGGCTGGCCGAATACGCATGAGGTCAACCATGAATATGCCGATCACGCCCCGGCAGGTCACGCGCGACCGCGCGCGCTCGCTGTTCGCGGAGGAGGTGCAGGAAGGCCTCGCCGCCGACCGCAAGCGCATCCCGCCGAAATATTTCTACGACAGCGACGGCTCGCATCTGTTCGAGGAAATCACCCGGCTCGACGAATATTACCCGACCCGCACCGAATGGCTGATCCTCGAACGCCACGCGGCGGACATCGCGGGACTCATTCCGGACGGCGCGGCGGTGGTCGAGTTCGGCAGCGGCGCCTGCCGCAAGGTCAGCTTCCTGCTCGACGACATGCAGGAGCCGGGCGCCTTCGTGCCGGTGGACATATCCGGCGACTTCCTCGACATGAACGCGGCGCGGTTGCGCACGCGCTATCCCGGCCTGCCGGTTCTGCCGGTGGTGGCGGATTTCACGCAAGCCTTCGCCTTGCCGCCGCCGGTCGCCGGCATGCCGAAAGCCGGATTCTTCCCCGGCTCCACCATCGGCAATTTCGAGCCGGACGAGGCGCGCGCCTTCCTGCGCCATGCGGCACGCATCCTGGGCGAAGGCGCGGTGATGATCGTCGGCGCCGACCGGATCAAGGATCCGAACGTGCTGCACGCGGCCTATAACGACCCGACCGGGGTCACCGCGCGTTTCAACCTCAATCTGCTCCGGCGCATCAACCGCGAGCTGCAGGGCAATTTCGACCTGCGCAGTTTCGCGCATTATGCCTTCTTCAACACCGCCGAGAGCCGCATCGAGATGCATCTGGTCAGCCGCCATGCGCAGCGCGTGCGCGTCGCCGGCCGCTTCTATGTGTTCCGCGAGGGCGAGTCGATCCACACCGAGTCGAGCTACAAATACAGCCCCGACGGATTTGCCGCGCTCGCCGCGGCCGCGGGCTGGGACATGGCGGCGCGCTGGAGCGATCCGGACGATCTGTTCTCGGTCTATGCCTTGCGCCTGCCGGCGCGATCCTGAGACGGACGGCCCAACGTTTTCCTCCGCCTTGCGGCCTGCGCACCATAAGGCCATCGGCCTTGGCCGACTCGCGATCCCTTGGCTATAGTCCCCGCGCGCTTGCGCAGGAAACGTCAAAGGGATTGCAGCAGCAATGAAAATTGTCGGGTTTGAAACGGCGCAGGGCCTGCGCCTGGGTGCGGTCGAGGGGGATCAGGTCGTCGATCTGCAGGCGGTCGATCCCGCGCTGCCGTCCGACCTTGCGGCGATCCTCGCCGGGAGCGGCGGCGATCTCTCCGGTCTCGCCGCGCTCGCGAAAAAAGCGCCGGCATCGGCGCGGCTGCCGCTCGCCGGACTGAGATTCGCGCTGCCGGTCGCCAGGCCCGGCAAGGTCATCTGCCTCGGCCTGAATTATCTGGAGCACGTCAAGGAAGGCCGCTACGCCGACAACGTGCCGAAATTCCCGACCTATTTCATGCGCGCCCTGAGCTCGCTGACGCCGCATCTGGGACCGATCGTGCGCCCGAAAGCTTCCGACACGCTCGATTACGAGGCCGAGCTCGTCGCCGTGATCGGCAAGCGCGCCAGGAACCTGACCAAGGACAATGCCTATTCCTGCATTGCCGGCTGGTCCTGCTTCAACGACGGCTCGGTGCGCGAATGGCAGAAGCGCACGACGCAGTGGGACATCGGCAAGAATTTCGATCTCACCGGCGGCTTCGGTCCCTGGATGGTGACCGCCGACGAAATCCCGCCCGGCGGCAAGGGCCTGAAGATCGAGGCGCGGCTGAACGGCAAGGTGATGCAGTCCGACAATACCGACAACATGATGTTTCCGGTGGCCGAGACGCTCGCCGACCTCACCCGCGCGGTGACGCTGGAGCCGGGCGACCTCCTGGTGACCGGCACGCCCTCCGGCGTCGGGCAGTCGCGCAATCCGCCGGTCTTCATGAAGGGCGGCGACGTGTGCGAGATCGAGATCGAGCGCGTCGGCCTGCTGCGCAACCCGATCGCCGACGAGCGCTGACATGCCGAGCGTGAAAGCGCAGGCACTGGAGACTTTCGTCCGCGATATCTTTCTGGCTGCCGGCTGCTCGGCCGAGGAGAGCGCGCGCATCGGCCGATCGCTGGTCGGCGCCAACCTTGCCGGACACGACAGCCACGGCGTCGCGCGCGTGCCGCGCTATGTGGCGTGGAAGCAGGAAGGCACGTTCTTCGCCGACCGCAGGGTGAAGGTGGTGGTGGATACGCCGGCGCTGGCGGTGGTCGACGGCCAGTTCGGATTCGGCCAGAGCACCGCGCCGCAGGCGGTGAAGATCGGCATCGAGAAATGCAAGGCGATGGGAATCGCGGCGGTGGCCTTGCGCAAGTCCGGCCATGTCGGGCGCGTCGGCGAATGGGCGGAGATGGCGGCGGCGGCGGGCCTCGTCTCCGTGCATTTCGTCAACGTCGCGGGCAGCGTGCTGGTGGCGCCGTTCGGCGGCGTGGACCGGCGCTTCTCCACGGCGCCGTTCTGCGTCGGCATTCCGCGGCCGGGCGGGGAACCGATGATCCTCGATTTCGCCACCTCACTGGTCGCCGAGGGCAAGGTTTTCGTCGCCAGCCAGGGCGGCAAGAAGCTGCCGCCCAACGCGCTGGTCACCCAGGACGGCGAGATGAGCGCCGACCCGCATGTGCTGTACGGCGATTACCGGCCGGACGGGCCGCGCGACTACAAGAACGGCAGCGGCGCGATCCGCGCCTTCGGCGAGCACAAGGGCTCCGGCCTCGCCTTGATGTGTGAATTGCTCGGCGGTTCGCTCACCGGCAATGGCGGATCGGAATTCGACGTGCCGTGGTCGCAGGGCATGTTCTCGTTCTATGTCGATCCTGCACGGGTCGATCCGGAGCATTTCTTTCCCGCCGACGTCGCCCGCATGGTCGCTTTCGTAAAGAGCGCCAAGCCGGTCGCGGCCGGCGGGGAGGTCCTGGTGCCGGGCGAACCGGAACGACGCACGCGCCGGGACCGGCTCGCGGGCGGCGTGCCGCTGCCGGACGATACCTGGTCGTCGCTGGTTCGGGTCGCGCGCGAACTCGGGCTTGCGGAAGACCGGATCGCGGCCGCCGCCGGCTG
>JBFWWQ010000111.1:0-9630 GCA_050246095.1 Pseudorhodoplanes sp. | reverse complement strand
GGAGTGGCCTTGCGTGGTCGCCGCGACGCAGAGCCGGAAGCCTCGCACATGACCGACGCTGCCCAGGCGGCCCCCGCGCCGATCCTGCATCGCCTCGACCCCGCGCGTGCGATCGAGGTGGCGCGGCATTTCGACATCAGGCAATTGCCGCCCGATTTCGTCGCCGACCCGTTTCCGTATTACCACGCGCTGCGCGAGCACGACCCGGTGCACCGCATGCCGGACGGCGCCTATTTCCTGACCCGCTACCGCGACTGCGAGGCGGTCTATCGCGACGCGGTGCGCTTCTCCTCGGACAAGAAAGTGGAGTTCAAGCCGAAATTCGGCGACTCGCCGCTCTACGAGCACCACACCACGAGCCTCGTCTTCAACGATCCGCCGCTGCACACGCATGTGCGCCGCGCGATCGGCGCCGCGCTGACGCCGCGCGCCATCGCCGAGATGGAAGCGGGCCTGGTCGTGCTGGTCGACCGGCTGCTCGATGCGATGGCGCAGAAGAACCGCGTCGATCTGATCGAGGATTTCGCGGCCGCCATCCCGGTCGAGATCATCGGCAATTTGCTGGGCGTGCCGCATGCGGAGCGGGGGCCGCTGCGCGGCTGGTCGCTCGCCATCCTCGGCGCGCTGGAACCGGTGCTGACGCAGGCGCAGCGCGATCGCGGCAACGCCTCGGTGCGCGAATTCCTCGCCTATCTGGAAATACTGGTGGCGGAGCGGCGCCGGCGCCCCGGCGATCCCGAGAAGGACGTGCTGACGCGCCTGATCGCGGGCGAGCATGGCGGGCGAAAGCTGAGCGAATCCGAATTGCTGCAGAACTGCATCTTCATCCTCAATGCCGGTCACGAGACGACGACCAATCTGATCGGCAATGCGCTGTCCATCCTGATGCACTGGACCGGCGAAAGGCAGAAGCTGATCGACAATCCCTCCCTGATCAAGCCGGCAATCGAGGAGGTGCTGCGTTTCGAAAGCTCGAACCAGCTCGGCAACCGTTCGGTCGCCGCCGATACCGAGATCGGCGGGGTCGCGATGCCCAAGGGCACGCTGATCACGCTGTGCATCGGCGCCGCCAACCGCGATCCCGAGTCGTTTGCGGATCCGGACCGCTTCGACATTGCGCGCGAGCCGAACCGGCATCTCGCCTTTGCCGGCGGCATCCATATCTGCGCCGGCATGAATCTCGCGCGGCTGGAAGGCAGGATCGCGGTGGAACGCTTCCTGGCGCGCTTTCCCGCCTACGCGACGGACGGTGCGGCTTTGCGCTCTCCGCGCGCGCGCTTTCGCGGCTTCCTGTCGCTGCCGGTCAGGCTGTCCTGAGCCGCTGCGCCGGCGCGTCGCGGCGGGCGTCCGCCGCGGCAATATTCAGCGCTTGCGCACGAAGGTCTGGCGGCGGGTCGGCGGCGCGCCGAGCTGCGCGCCCTTGTGGCGGAAGCTGATCCGCCCGCGCGTGAGGTCGTAGGGCGACATTTCGACGATGACGCGGTCGCCGGCGCCGGTGCGGATGCGGAACTTGCGCATCTTGCCGGCGGTATAGGCGAGCACTTCGTGGTCGTTGTCGAGCTTCACGCGGAAATGTCCGTCGGGCAGGACTTCGGTGACCACGCCCTCGAATTCGAGCATTTCTTCCTTGGCCATCAGAGAATCGTCCGGTTTCGCGATCAGGATTGTTGCAGGAATCCGACAGTGGCGATTTCGCCATTATAGCCGGATTTGCGCGGCCGCTGTCGCGAATTTTGCGCCGGCGGCTTCGGTCCGCGGCGGGGCTCATGGCTGCGGTGGTGGCCGCGGTCATGGCTGCGCTCTTTGCCGCGCTCCTGGCTGCGCCGTGCGGACTTTTTCTGCTGCTGCGGCCGCTGCGGCAGGGCCGGGCGCGGCGCCTGTTCCTGGCCGCTGCGCATGTCGGTCGCCGGAATGGCCATGCGGATCAGCTTCTCGATGTCGCGCAGATAGGCGCGCTCCTCGCTGTCGCAGAACGAGATCGCCACCCCCTCGGCGCCGGCGCGCGCGGTGCGGCCGATGCGGTGCACATAGCTTTCCGGGATGTTGGGCAGGTCGTAATTGACGACATGGCTGACGCCTTCGACATCGATGCCGCGGGCGGCAATGTCGGTGGCGACCAGCGTCTTGATCTTCCCGGCGCGGAATGCGTTCAGCGCGCGGTCGCGCTGGTTCTGCGACTTGTTGCCGTGGATCGCTTCCGCCGCGAAGCCCTTCTGCACCAGCTGGCGCACGACCTTGTCGGCGCCGTGCTTGGTGCGGGTGAAGACGATGGCGCGGTCGATCGGCTCGTTGCGCAGGAGGTCGGCGAGCAGCGCGCCCTTGCCGGCGCGTTCGACCAGCATCACCCGCTGGTCGACCTTCTCGGCCGTGGTCGCGACCGGGGTGACCGCGACGCGGGCCGGATCGCGCAGCATCTGCCGCGACAAATCCTCGATCTCGCGCGGCATGGTCGCGGAGAAGAACAGGCTCTGGCGCTTGGCCGGCAGCTTGGCGAGGATTTTGCGGATGTCGTGGATGAAGCCCATGTCGAGCATGCGGTCGGCTTCGTCCAGCACCAGCATCTCGACGCGGTGCAGCTGCAGCGCGTTGGACTGCAGCAAATCGAGCAGGCGGCCGGGCGTCGCGACCAGGACGTCGACGCCGTTGGCGAGCCGGGAGGCCTGCGGGCGGATCGAGACGCCGCCGATGGCGAGCGCCAGGCTGGCGCGCATGTGGCGGCCATAGCTCTTGAAGCTGTCCACGATCTGGCCGGACAATTCGCGCGTCGGGCTTAGCACCAGCACGCGGCAGGTGCGCCGTTCGAGGCCGACGCGATGGCCCGCGAGCCGGTGCAGGATCGGCAGCGCGAAAGCGGCGGTCTTGCCGGTTCCGGTCTGCGCGATGCCGACGACGTCGCGGCCCGCCAGCAGGTGCGGGATGGTCTGGGCCTGGATCGGGGTGGGTTGGCGATAGCCCTCTTCGGTGAGGGCGCGGAGGATGGGCTCGGCAAGGCCGAGATCGGTAAACTGGGTCAAAAAAATCGACTTTCAACAGGCGAAGGCACGGCGCGTGCGTCGCACGCCGCCGGTTCGCGGGTGGTTCAAGACACCCCGCGCGGTCTGGGGTAGCCCATGAATGAAGGGATGAAGGGCCGAAAGCCTGTTCTGGTTTTCGTTCACGCGGCCCGAAACGAGCCGCCATCGCGACTCGGTGCCGGGTATGTGTCCTATTCGTGTGGGTTTTTCAAGGCGTAACCGACCCCGCGAGCGGGTATTCTTAAGATTGACAATAGTTTCATGTGTAACCGATAATTGCAGCCAAGGCCGCAAAGCGGTCAGCTTGCAGGGAGAACGCTCATGGGAAAGATCGACGCGCCCACGATCCAGGCCAAAGGCCAGACCGAGCAGGCAGGGGCGGCCCTGCGCAATTCCGGCCGCAGCGCCGCCAATCCTGCGGAATACATGTCCGGCTTCGGCAACAGCTTCGAGACCGAGAGCCTGCCCGGCGCGCTGCCGGTCGGGCGCAACTCGCCGCAGAAATGCAATTACGGGCTCTATGCCGAACAGCTTTCCGGCTCGCCCTTCACCGCGCCGCAGGCCACCAACGAGCGCTCCTGGCTGTATCGCATCCGGCCGACCGTGCGCCATACCGCGCGCTTCGAGAAGATCGGCCGCGGCGACATCCGCACCGCGCCCGAGCGCGACGACAGCGACCTGCCGCTCGGGCAATTGCGCTGGGGGCCGGTGGCGATCCCGAAGGGCAAGTCGAATTTCGTCACCGGCCTGCATACCGTGACGCTGGCCGGCGACAGCGAGTCGATGGCCGGCATGGGCGTGCATCTGCTGTTCGTCACCGAATCGATGCAGCGCGAGCATTTCTTCAACGCCGACGGCGAACTCCTGGTCGTCGCGCAGGAGGGGAAGCTGCGCTTCCGCACCGAATTCGGCGTCATCGAGATCGAGCCGGGCGAAATCTGCATCATCCCGCGCGGCGTGATCTTCCGCTGCGAGCTGATCGACGGCCCGGCGCGCGCCTATGTCTGCGAGAATTACGGCGGCGGCTTCACGCTGCCGGACCGCGGCCCGATCGGGGCCAATTGCCTGGCCAATCCGCGCGACTTCCTGACGCCGGTCGCCTGGTACGAGGATGTCGAGGAGCCCTGCACGCTGTTCGTGAAATGGGGCGGCGAAATGTTCAGGACCGAGGCGCCGCATTCGCCCCTCGACGTGGTGGCCTGGCACGGCAATTACGCGCCGTACAAATACGACCTGCGGCATTTCTCGCCGGTCGGCGCGGTGCTGTTCGACCATCCCGATCCGTCGATCTTCACCGTGCTGACCTCACCGTCGGAAACGCCGGGGACCGCCAATATCGATTTCGTGATTTTCCCCGAGCGCTGGGGCGTCGCCGAGAACACCTTCCGGCCGCCCTGGTTCCACCGCAACATCATGTCGGAATTCATGGGACTGGTGTTCGGCGTCTACGACGCCAAGCCGGAAGGCTTCGTGCCGGGCGGCTTCTCGCTGCACAACACCATGCTGCCGCACGGCCCCGACACCGACGCCTTCGAGCATAACAGCAATATCGAGCTGAAGCCGGTCAAGCTCTCCAACACGCTCGCCTTCATGTTCGAGACGCGGTTCAAGCAGCGCGTCACGAAATACGCCGCCACGCTGCAGAGCCGGCAGGACAATTACATCGATTGCTGGACCGGCCTGAAGAAGCATTTCGATCCGGGACGCCGGGAGCCGCGCTAGCAGGCTGTAGGTCCGGGACTTGCTCCGCGGCGCGCGAGGAGACATTTTCGGGCAATGATCCGCGCCTTCGCGGTCCGGCCGGCAGGCCGGGCCTGCCCGCATGCGCCCACGGGAGGAGACATGAAGCTCGGCTCGCTGAAGGGGGGCCGCGACGGCCGCCTTATCGTGGTCTCGCGCGACCTGTCGCGCTGCGCGGACGCCTCCATCGTCGCGCCGACCTTCCAGGCCGCGCTCGACGACTGGGATGCGGTGGTGCCGCGGCTCACCGAATTGTCGGATTCGCTGGAGGCGGGCCGCCTCGCGCATATGCGCTTCGATCCGGCCGCCTGCGCCTCGCCCCTGCCGCGCGCCTATCAATGGGCCGACGGCTCGGCTTACGTGAATCATGTCGCGCTGGTGCGCAAGGCGCGCGGCGCCGACCTGCCGGAATCGTTCTGGAGCGATCCGCTGATCTACCAGGGCGGCTCCGACATTTTCCTCGGCCCGCGCGATCCGATCGCGCTCGCGGACGAAGCCTGGGGCATCGATCTGGAAGCGGAAGCCGTCGTGGTGCTGGGCGACGTGCCGATGGGCGCGACGCGCGCGCAGGCGGCGAAGGCGATCTTGTTCGTCATGCTGGTCAACGACGTGTCGCTGCGCAACCTGATCCCGCACGAGCTGGCCAAGGGGTTCGGCTTCTTCCAGGGCAAGCCGGCTTCCGCCTTCTCGCCGGTCGCGGTGACGCCGGACGAGCTCGGCGACGCCTGGGACGGCGGCAAGATCCATCTGCCGCTGCTCAGCTTCATCAACGGCGCGCCCTTCGGCAAGCCGGTCGCCGGCAACGACATGACCTTCGACTTTCCCGCGCTGATCGTGCACGCCGCCAAGACCCGCGCGCTGTCCGCCGGCACCATCCTCGGCGCCGGGACGGTGTCGAACCGCGACGCCGACGGCGGGCCCGGCAAGCCGATCGCCGAAGGCGGGCTCGGCTATTCGTGCCTGGCGGAGCTGCGCACCGTCGAGACTTTGCGCAACGGCAAGCCGTCGACTCCGTTCCTGAAATTCGGCGACAAGGTCCGTATCGAGATGCTGGACCCGCAGGGCCGCTCGATCTTCGGGGCTATCGAGCAGGAGGTGGTGCGGTATAACCCGCCGGCAAACTAGGATGCGGGCGCATTAGCGCGCAGCCCCGGTCATATGGAAGCCTTGAGTTTTTGACATGCATCCAACCGCGATGCTAGCGACTGGTCTTGTTTGTTGCGGAACATGAATTCACCAGCGCAATTTTGTGAGGTGATGACGATGCGCCTGCCGTTTTTTGCTTTCACTTTTGTCACAATATTATTCTTCGGGCAGGTCGCTTCAGCCCAGCAACTTGTCGGCAACGTCAATGGCGGCGGCGGCCCCATCGCCAAGTCGACAGTGACGCTATGGGCTGCGGGTGAGCAGGTGCCCACCAAGCTGGCAGAAACGAGCACCGGCGACGACGGCGTCTTTCGTTTGCAAGTCGATATCCAGAAGGCGAATGGCGGCGTGCTTTACCTGACCGCCAGGGGCGGGGAGCCGAAGATCGGCGCTTCCCAGGGAGCGAACCCGGCCATCGCGCTGATGGCCATGTTGGGCACCGCCGCTCCGAAGGAAGTCACCATCAACGAACTCACGACCGTCGCATCGGTCTGGACGGGTGCGCAATTCCTGAACGGCGGAACGCTGCGCGGGCACGCGCTCGGATTGAAGATCGCTGCGGGCAATGTATCCAATCTGGTGGACGTCGCGACCGGCGGATTGGGTTCTGTGATCCAGGACCCCTTGAACAGCACGCAGACCACTTCTCTGGCCACATTGAATACCTTGGGCGGCCTGCTGACGGGCTGCATCCTTCGCGTCAAGGCGGACGCCTGCGGAAGATTGTTCGAGGCTTCCACGCCGCCTGGAGGACTCACCCCGACCGACACCTTGACTGCGGCCGAGGCGATCGCGCTGCATCCCTGGAATCAGCCCGCGAAACTGTTTGCGTTGTTGGACCATTTCTATCCGGACCGGCAGGGACCGGGCTCCCGCGCCGCGCCGTTTCGGCCCTACCTTTTAGTCGCTCCCGGCACCTGGACCATCGCGCTGCGTTACGCAGGGGGTGGTTTGAACGGTCTCGGCGGCATCGGAATCGACGGCGAGGGCAACGCCTGGGCGGCCAACAACCAGATGGCCGGCTCGCAATCGACCATGTATGGCGGAATCGGCGGCACGCTTTCCCAGCTCGCACCGAATGGCCGCCCCCTCTCGCCGATGACCACGGGCTACACCGGAGGCGGCGTGGATTTTCCCGGCTGGGGTCTGACCATCGGTGGCGACGGCCGGGTGTGGGTGACGAGCATCGGCGGCAAGACGATTTCGGTTTTTGACAAGACCGGAAAGCCGCTGTCGCCGTCGACCGGCTACAACTTGAACGGCCAGCTCGGCGGAATGCAGGGCGTCAATACGACTCCCGACGGCGATGTATGGGCGCTGGATTCAAGCAAGAGCCAGATCGTTCACTTTCCGAAAGGCGATCCGGCCCGGGCGCGCATTCTGTGCCGAACCGTCAACGACAAGCCTGTCGACGGCACCTGCCAGGTGAAAGGACCGTTCCACGTCGCGATCGACCTGCAAGGTCGTATCCTGGTTTCCAATGCGAACGCCAACACGGTCACGCGCTTCCCGGCGAATGACCCGAGCAAGGCCGAACAGTTGACGGTCGGTTACAGCCCCCATGCGATCGCGATCGACAGCCAGGGCAACGCATGGGTCGCAAATTCGCTGGGCGAGCCGAGCATCAAGGAGAAGCTGGAATTGCTTCGCCTGAAGATGCGCAGCGACCTGGAAAGCAAGCTGACGCCGGCAGGCGGCAATGACGAGACGGTGGAGAAGTTCATCGCCCTGGTCCGCATCATCGAGCAATTCCCCGGCGGCAGCGTCAGCATGATCCGCCCGGACGGCAATCAGGCGCCGGTTTCGTTCGACGGCGGCGGAAGCATCAGCGGGCCTTGGGGCATCACGATAGACGGCAACGATCACGTCTGGGTTGCCAACGGCTTCGGCAAAACGCTGACCCAGCTTTGCGGCGTGCGTACCGAGACATGCCCTCCCGGGTTCAAGACGGGCGACCCGATCTCTCCGCCCAAAACCGGCTATGCGGGGAAGGGGATGCAGTTTCTGACCGGTGTCGTCGTCGATCCGGCCGGGAATGTCTGGGCTGCCAACAACATCGATCTCATGGATGAGGTCTGTCTGACGAAGGTTCCGGACGAAGCCGTTTCGACACGCTGCGGCGGGAATGCCTTCGTGGTGTTCTTCGGATTGGCAAAGCCCGTGCGGACGCCGGTGGTCGGCAGCCAGGTACGGCGCTGGTAAGCTGCGACGCAGCGGCCTGCCGCGTTCTGCTGCTGACGTCGCAGGAGCGGTCGCAGGGCGCCGATATCGGCCTTCCGGATGCAGCGCCGCTGCGTCCGGAGGGCGAAACGTTTCGGGAGGATCGATGAGCAAGGGTTTTGCATCCACCGGCGACATGGCCGAGAAGAAGGTCTCGTTCGACGAGATCGGCCGCGGCCTCTACGCCTACACCGCCGAGGGCGATCCGAATTCCGGCATCATCGTCGGCGACGACGGCGTCATGGTGGTGGATGCGCAGGCGACGCCCGCGATGGCGCAGGACGTCATCGCGCGGGTGGCCAAGGTCACCGACAAGCCCATCAGATACGTGCTGCTCTCGCATTACCACGCGGTGCGCGTGCTCGGCGCCTCGGCCTACAAGGGCGCCGAGATCATCGCCTCCAATGCGGCCCGCACCATGATCGCCGAACGCGGGCAGCAGGACATGGATTCGGAGATCGGGCGCTTTCCGCGGCTGTTCCGGTCGGTGGAGACGATTCCCGGCCTGACCTGGCCGACCATCACCTTCCCGCGCCAGATGTCGGTCTATCTGGGACGGCGGGAAGTGCGCATCATGCATATCGGCCGCGGCCACACCGCCGGCGACGTGATCGCCGAGGTGCCGGATGCCAACGTGATCTTCTCCGGCGACCTCGTCGAATACCATTCCGCCTGCTATTGCGGCGACGCGCATCTGCGCGACTGGCCGCAGACGCTCGATCGCCTGTCCGAGCTGAAGCCGAAGGCGCTGGTGCCCGGGCGCGGCGCGGCGCTGACCACGCCGCAGCAGGTCGCGGAGGGGATCGCGATGACGCGCGAATTCCTCGCCACCCTCTACCATTCGGCGCGGCAATGCGTGGCCAAGGGCTATACGCTGAAACAGACGTTCGACGAGACGCGCGCGGCGATGGACCCGAAATTCTCCAGCTTCGCGATCTACGAGCATTGCCTGCCGTTCAACGTCTCGCGCGCCTATGACGAGGCGCGCGGCATCGACTGGCCGGTGATCTGGACCGCGGAACGCGACCGCGAGATGTGGGCCGCCTTGCAGGGATAGCGCCGTGGAAGCGCACAAGGTCATCTTCCAATATGCCTACCGGCGCTCGCGCGACCAGGATGCGGCGCGGCCCGCGCGCCATCCCGTCGCAATCGTGGGCGCCGGACCGGTCGGGCTGACGGCGGCGCTCGATTTCGCCCTGCGCGGGATCCCGGTGGTGCTGCTGGACGATTCCGACCGCATCGGCGAGGGCTCGCGCGGCCTGTGCTACGCCAAGCGGACGCTGGAGATCCTCGACCGGCTCGGCGTCGGCGAAAAGCTCGTGGCGCAGGGCGTGACCTGGAAGCTCGGCCGCGTTTTCCTCGGCGACGCGCTGGTTTATTCCTTCGATCTGCTGCCGGAGGACGGCCACAAGATGCCGGCCTTCATCAACCTGCAGCAATACCATCTCGAAAAGGCGCTGGTGGACCGGGTGCTGGACATCCCGGCCATCGATTTGCGCTGGAAGAATCG
>JBFWWQ010000110.1:0-9663 GCA_050246095.1 Pseudorhodoplanes sp. | reverse complement strand
GCTTTCGCATGCGTCTCACGGTTCTGGCAGCGGCCGCGCTCGCGACGTCCGTCCCCGCCTTCGCCCAGCAGCAAACGGTGGCGAGCTCGGCCGGCGATCTGCGGCTGGAGACCGTCGCGAAAGGCCTGGAACACCCTTGGGCTTTGACCTTCCTGCCTGACAACCGGATGCTGGTGACCGAACGCCCGGGCCGGCTGCGGGTGGTCGACCGCGACGGCCGCCTTTCCCAGCCGGTCGGTGGCGTCCCGCGGGTCGCGGCGACGGGCCAGGGCGGACTGCTCGACGTCATCCTCGACCGCGATTTCGCGCGCAACCGCACGATCTATCTGTGCTTCGCCGATCCGGTCAGCGGCGGCTCGCGTACCACCCTGTCGCGCGCGCGGCTCAACGAGAACGCGACCCAGCTCAGCGAGGTCCGCCCGCTCTTTTTACAGGACGGTCCGCTCTCGCGCGGCCAGCATTTCGGCTGCCGCATCGTGCAGATGCCGGACGGCAATCTCATGCTGACCACCGGCGACCATTATTACGCACGCAACGAAGCGCAGAATCTCGGCAACCATATCGGCAAGATCGTGCGCCTTCGCCCCGACGGCTCGCTCCCGCCGGACAATCCGTTCGTCGGCCGCGCCGGCGCCAGGCCGGAAATCTGGTCCTACGGCCACCGCAATTCGCAGGGCGCCGCGCTGCATCCGACCACCGGCAAGCTGTGGACGAGCGAGCACGGCCCGGCCGGCGGCGACGAGATCAACATCGCCGAAGCGGGAAAGAATTACGGCTGGCCGGTGATCGGCTACGGCAAGGATTATAGCGGCGCGACCATCCACGAGAGCACGCACAAGGAGGGCATGGAGCAGCCGGTGGTGCAATGGACACCGGTGATCGCGGCGTCCGGGCTTGCCTTCTATACCGGCGATCTCATTCCCGGATGGAAAGGAAGTTTGCTCGCCGGCGGATTGCGCTGCCAATGCGTGGTGCGATTGCAGCTCGACGGCGACAAGGTCGTCAGGCAGGAGCGCATCGCAATCGGCGAGCGCGTGCGCGACGTGCGCGTGGCGGCCGACGGTGCGATCTGGGTCGCAACCGACAGTTCCAACGGAAGTCTGCTGCGGATCGCGCCGGCGAAATGACGGCCGACGGCGGCCCCTTTCTGCGTTCATTCCCGCGCGCGGGGACGAACGGACCGGCTCCTGGATGGTCTTGAGCTGCGCGGTCGAATAGACGGCGCTGCCGAAACGGTTGGCCGGCACCGCCATGCAATATTCGATGAAGGCGATGCCCCGGGACACCACGGTGACCAGCAGCAGCGGCGACTGCTTGAACTTCGGGTGCCCGTACCAGGCCAGCGTCATGAAGATGTTGCAGCCGAGCAGCGGCAGGATGGGAGCGACATAAGGCGAGCCGAGAAAGGCGGTCATCACGAAACCCCGGAGTGAGCAAAATTCGGACAGTGCGGCCCGGCCCTCATGCACGGCTTCGCCGAGAATGCTAACGTCAAAACCGTGTTGCGATTCGATGGCGCTGCCGAGTGCGGACGCCGCACCGCCGTCGCAATTGCCGGTTAGCCGTGATGCATCCGGTTTCGGGGAGCCTGCCATGCGTATCGCCGCTTCTCTTGCCGCCGCCGCATTGACCGGCGCGCTGCTGACGCTCGCCCAGGCGCAATCTTCCAAACCCGCACCCGCCAAGCCCGCACCTACCAAGCCGCAGACGCAGGCGCCGCAACCGCCGCCGGTCGCGCCGGTCAAGCCCTACAAGGCCGTCGCAGTGCGCTTGCCCAAGCCGCTGGACGACGCGAGCTTCGATGCGTTCCGCAAGCAGCTCTACGACATCGTGCAGAAGAAGGACCGCGCCGGGCTGGCCAAGGTCGTCGTCGCCAAGGATTTCTTCTGGGAGGTGGAGAGCGGCGACAAGGCCGACAAGAAGAAGTCCGGCATCGACAATCTCGCGGCCGCGGTCAATCTCGGCGCCAAGGACGGCAGCGGCTGGGAAATCCTCGGCAGCTATGCCGCCGACCCGACGGCGCAGCCGCTGCCCGACAAGCAGGGCGTGGTCTGTTCGCCTGCGGATCCCGATTTCGACGACAAGGAACTCGAGGAAGTGGCCAAGGCGACCGAAACCGATCCCGGCGAATGGGGATATCCGATGGCGGAGGGGGTGGAGGTGCGCGCCGAGGCCAAGCCGAAATCGGAAGTGACCGAGAAGCTCGGCATGCATTTTGTGCGCGTGCTGCCGGAAATGCCGCCGCCGGCTTCGCCGAACGACATTCCGATGATCAAGATCGTCACGCCCGCGGGCAAGACCGGCTTTGTTCCCGGGGACAAGCTGTCGCCGCTCGGCAACGACCAGCTCTGCTTCGTCAAGGACGCGGCCGGCTGGAAGGTCGCCGGTTTCATCGGCGGGGAGTGACCGGGCGCCGGATCACGATCCGATGCGGTTGAATCGGATCGCGGCTTATCGCGCCATCAGGTCTTGCAGACCTCCGCGGCGATCTGGTCGCCGACCGCGATCAGCCCGCGCAGAACGCCGGCGGCGACCGCGCCCAGGCCGGGGATCAGAACGGCAATGCCGCAGATAAAGTCGAGGATGGGCTTGGCCTGCGGCCAGAGCTTGCAGAAATCCTTGGGCGCGAGCGCGCGTGCGCCGGCCGGGACGGTCGATTCCACGCTCGCTTCGATTTGCTTTGCCGCCGATTGTGCGTCGAAAGCCATTGAACCCTCCGGGGTATGAAAATGGTAAGTTGCAGCTTTAACATTATACACGTATAAATTGCAGTCAATCTCGGCTGCACAACCTGTCGCGAAAGGATGACGGCGGAACGCGGCCCAGCGAGGGAGCGCGGTTCATGGCCGGATTCGAGAGTCTGCATTTCAGCGCCGCACTGGCCGACGATGCGGAGATGGCGCGCACGGGAGCGCGGCCGATGGCACGCCGTTCGGTCTCGCCGCGCGCGGCCGCGCCGAACGCCTTCGCATCGGAGGAAGCGGCGGCGCGCTTCTACCTCTCCAGCGCCCTCTCCAACGACGCGCGGCCCGGCGTGCGCGGGCTCACCGCACCGCAGAGCCCGCAGGTCGTCCCCGATCTGCAACTGCGCGATTCACGGCAATCGCCGCTGACCGGCACCTCGATCGTGCGTTTCGTGCAGACCAAGGACGCGATCCCCGTCTTCGGCGCGAATGCCGTCGTCGAGCTCGACAGCAAACGCGAATTGCTGTCGATCGACGCCCAGCTCGCCGACGTGCGCGGCGTCACGCCGATCGCAGCCCTCGCACCGGGGAAAGCGATCGAGACCATCGCCACGCTGGCCGCCGTCAATCCGGACAGCCTGAACGGCTGCGGCACGCCCGAGCTCAACTTCTATCACGACGAAGGCAAGGATCGCTGGCATCTCGTCTGGTATGTGCGCAACGTTCCGGCGGCGCCGAAGAGCTATTTCGAGGGGCTGAAGTCGCACGGCCACGGCCGTTCCCTCTCCTTCCGCAAGCCGCAGCTCGATTATCTGGTCGATGCGCATGACGGAACGGTTCTGCATTATTGGAGCGCCTCGCCGACGCTGGTGCGCTGCGAAGGACCGGACGAGGACGGGATCCATCGCACGGTCTACGGCACGCGCACGGCCAATGGCATTGCGCTGCACGATCCGTTGCGCCGCATTCTCACGGTCGATTTCGGCCGCCGCAGCATCGACGAGCAGCCGGTCATCGCGGAGCCGCTGTGTCGTGCGACGGCGCAATTCTCCGACTGCACCGCCGCGATCTCCGCGCATTACAATGCCGGGCGGGTCAGCGACTTTCTGCGTTCGGTGCTGATGCGCGACGGCGTCGACGACAAGGGCATGGAAATCATCTCCTTCGTCAACTGCACCTCGCCCAGCGACCAGGCTCCGCCGGAATGGCACAATGCCGTGTGGTGGAACCAGCGCATGTGGTACGGGCAAATGAAGGATCGAGAAACCAACACGCTGCGCAGCCTGGCCAGACATCTCGACATCATCGCGCACGAACTCGCGCATGGCGTCACCGAACACACCGCCAACCTCGTCTACAGGACGCAATCGGGCGCGCTGAACGAATCGTTCAGCGATATTTTCGGCGTCATCATCCGCAACTGGGATTTCAACGATCCGGAAAGCGGGGGCGATACCGCCGGATGGAGCTGGGAGATCGGCAGCAATTTCGGCGGCGACGACAGGCCGCTGCGCGACATGCGCGATCCCGGCCGCACCGGGGATCCCGCGCATATGGACGGCTATTCCAATCACCCGTCGGACAATGGCGGGGTTCACACCAACAGCAACATTCACAACAAGGCGGCCCACAATCTGCTGACCGCGCGGCGCGCGGACGGATCGGCGGTCATGCCGCCGCGCGAAATCGCCGTGCTCTATTATCTGACGCTGCAACGCCTGGACCGCCTCGCCACGTTCCGCCAGACCCGTGCCACCCTGCTGAACGTCGCCGCGACCTATTTCCTCGGCGACCCGGAGAACGACGAGAAGCTCGGCGCCATCGGGGACGCCTACGATGCCGTCGGAATCCGCTAGCAGGACGCCCCCGGCCGGCGCCGACCTGCTGCAGGCGATCGTCCTGTTCGACGAGGCGAATGCGCGCGACTATGGGCTGGCCTTGTGGGCGTTGCTGCACGAGGTCGAACATTTTTACCGGCCGCTCGATCCCAAGCGCAAATTCGCGCGCTTCTATATCTGTCCGACGGCGCCGGAAAGAACCCTGTTCGGACAGATTCTGCACGGTCTCGGCAGCGTCATGTATGGAAGCCGGGTCACATCGGCCCTCGATGTCTTGCGGCCGGCCGAGGTGATCGCCACGCGCGAGCAGGAACAGGCCGTCGGCGGCCCTTACGGGCGGGTGATCGAGCAGGCGAGGCTCACGGAAGTCGTGCGACGGATGATCGGATGCAGCGACCTGCCGGTCCCGCTGATGATCGTGACCGACCGCGCCATCACGCCGCCGCCGGAATGGCGCTATGTGATCTGGGCCGCCACCAGCAGCCTCGACTCGGTGCTGTCGGTCGCCCCTCTCGATCCGAATTTCTGGCGCGAGCGCGACCCGCACCGGATCCAGACCGTCAAGAACCGCGCGCGCAGCGCGGCGCTGTCGATCACCGGCGTACATCTCGCAATCGCGCGGTGCGACAATCCCGAATGCGTGATGTTCGGGAATGTCGATTCGGTAACGACCCTGGACGAAATGACGACCTTCGGTCCCGAGCACGCAATCCCCGCCCTGGAAGGGCGCGGATTCTCCGAATCGGCGAAGGACGCAACGGCGATCGAACCGGTGCTGCGGACGGCACGGGGGAAGATGCGGCGATGACCTATTCGGTGTCCTGGCAGGCCGGCCCCAGCGCGCAGATCGAGCTATTCAGTCCTGACGTCAGCGACACCGGCTCGGGCGGCAGCTATCATTTCAAGTTCAGCCCGCCGATGCGCAAAACCCTGCGGCCGCCGCTGGCCGAACTGATCCTCGGAGACGGCGAGCTCGAGCCGATCAACCAGGAACTGACGAGACTGATCGGCTTTGCCGATGGACGCGGCCCCCCGCCGGCCGGTGCGGGCGAGGAAGCCGACATTGTCGAGCGCACCCGCCGCATCGGGAACATCCTGCACAACCTCGTCATCCCGCCCGACGTGCAAGCCGAATTGTCGGCACCGGAATTGTTCGTGGAGTTCGGCCTCGACGAGCGCCTGCTCGAATATCCGTGGGAACTGCTTTACGACGGGCAGCATTTCCTCGGCTGCCGCCATGCGATGGGGCGCTTCGTCAACGTGACCAAGCCGAGCATCCCGAATTCGGTGCGGCCGCAGCTTCCCGATAATGGGCCGCTGTCGGTGCTGCTGATCAGCGTCCCCAATCCGATGCCGCGGCCGGGAACCCCTCCCGTGATCTATTCGGCGCTGTCCGGCGCGCAGGCCGAAACCGCCATGATCGCGCAAGTGCTCACCGTTCCCGACGTCGAACTCACCATACTGGCGGGCGTGCAGGCCTCCTGGAACAACGTTCTCAACGAGATCAACGGGCCGAAGCGTTTTCACATCGTGCATTATAACGGCCACGCCTATTTCGATCGCACCAATCCCAAGAAGAGCAGCCTTGTCCTGCACGACAAGGACATGAGCACGTCCTTCATCCAGGGACTGCTGAGCCGCAAGCCGCCGCTGTTCTTTTTCGTCAATGCCTGCGAGACGGCGATGGCCAATGCGGAGCGGCCGTGGAAGGACCGCTACGATATTTTCGGGCTGGCGCGCGCCTTTCTCGATACCGGCGCCTACCTCCTCGGCACGCGCTGGACGGTCGGCGACGGCATGGCGGCGCGGTTCGCGGAAGTCTTCTATGGCGGCATGCTGAAGGGAACGCCGCTCGGCAGCGCCATCCGCGACGCCCGCTGCGCCTGCTTTGACGCGGCCATGCAATCGAACCGCGACGATTTCTCCTGGGCCTCCTACTCGTATTACGGCGACCCGCGCCTGGTTTTCCGCAAAGGTCCGACGCATTGACCGGGACGGATCGCCCGGCCACCGGCTGCGGCCGTTGCATTTTGAACCGGCGCGTTCACCTCCGATTCACGCCATTGGCATCGGGCGGCCAGCGTTAAAGCTTCCTTCCGCCATTCTTGCGTTCATGCGGGGGACGAATCCGGCGAAACGGCAAGACGGACCTGCACGGCATGAAGATGTCGGCCATCCAGGAGAGGCGCGCGCGCGGCCTTGCCGTGCAGCCCCGCAAGCCGTCGCACCTGCCGGCGGTTGCGGGCACCATCGCCGCGTTTGTCGGCGGCGCGATCCTGGTCATGGCCACCGGCGCGATCAAGCTTCCCGCTTTCCCGACGGCATTGCGCGCGCAAGCCGTGCCCGCCGGGGGAGCCGGCCCGGTCACGACCTTCGCGACGGACAGGCCGCGGCTCGGACACGCCGCATCCGCGCCGCTGCTCCGGCAATGCCTGCCCTATGCCCTGCTCGGACTCGACGACGATTCCAGGCTCCCCGTCGGCGACGCCTATGCCTTGCTCAAATCCGGCAGCCGGGCGACCGGTCTTGCCGCCGTCGCCGGGCTCAAGAAGGACGCCATCGGCGACAGCGCCGCCGTGTTTTCTGCCGCATGGGGCGAGATTGCCGATTGCGTCTATCGGCAGAACGGCGGGGCTTTGTGCGACGCCGACAACCGCGCGCTCGCCGTCGAATCGACGAACGCCTTCGTCAAGCAGGCGGCGACCGTCAAAACGTCCTCGTCCGACATTTTCGAGGAGGTGAAGGCCGAGCCGCGGCGGCGCCGCGGCGACCCGACCCCTTCCGCGCAGCGGATGCAGGCGACGAAGGAGCGTGTCCTCGGAGCTTTGCGCGCCCGCGTTGAACAGGGCTATCTGATCGCCGTCGATTTCGGGATGTTCGCCCCCCGCGAAGTGAACACCGTGCTCACCCGCGCGCAGACCCGGAAGAATTCCTGCGCCGAGCGGCGCTGAACGTCACGAAATCACCCGGTCCGCGAACTCGGCGCCGCCGAGATCGCAGCTCGTGCGCCGGCCGAACCAGGCATAGCGGTTGCGCGCGATCGTCCGATACAGCGCGTCGCGCAGGACCCGCGGCACGATATGCAAGACGCGCGTCCAGCGCCAGCCCGGCAGCCGCGACAGGATCGCCAGCGCCGAATCCGACTGCACATGCACCGCGCCGTCGATCAGCACGGCGTTGGTCGGCGGATCGTCCGGATCGATGCCGAGCCGCAGCGCCCATGCGCGCCCGTATTCGGACTGGATGGCGGTGAACAGGAAGACCCGTTCGCGGTCGCGCCGCGCGACAAAGCGGAACCAGCGCGAGCACAGGACGCAGATTCCGTCATAGAGGACGAGCCCGCCTCGGTGGCCTGCGAGACGCGCGCCCGCGCCGGCATCGTTCGTCGTCACAGCGCCGGCCTTGCGATCATCAGCCAGACGATCGCCGCGACCGCGCCGAAGCCGGGAATGCCGCAGGCGAACCAGAGCCGGTAGAGCCGGCGATAGGCCGCCGGCAGCGGCGACCCTGACGCCGCCGCCCGGCACGCGAGATCGCGCATGCGCCGCTGCATCCACACCACCGGCAGCCAGAGCGCGCCGGCAACGAGATAGAGCAGCAGCGACAGCACGATCCAGCTTTCGGTGAGCGCAAACCCCGCCTCGCGCGCCAGCAGCCATCCGGTCAACGGCTGCAGCGCGACCGCCGTCGCGGTGAACAGCCGGTCCGCCAGCACCACGCTCTGCGCCGTGCGCGCGACATGCGCGGCATCGCCGGAGCGGTGCGCCATCAGCATGAAGAACGCGATGCCGGTTCCGGTGCCGAGGATGACGATGGCGCCGAGCACATGCAGGTATTTCAGGATCAGATAGGTCATCGCCTCACCGGACGGCCGACCGTGTGTACAGGCAAGTCGATTTCGGTTCAAAATCCCGCCATAGTGCGGGCCCGCCCGATGCGGCAAGAACGAGGAAGCGCATGATACTGGAGATCGCCCAGATCGACGTGAAACCGGGGATGGAAAGCGCGTTCGAGGCCGGTGTGGGCAAGGCCATGCCGGTGTTCAAGCGCGCCAAGGGCTGCCGCGGCATGGAATTGCAGCGCTCTGTGGAGAAGCCGCAGCGCTACCGGCTTTTCGTGCAATGGGACAGCGTGGAGAACCACACCGTGGATTTCCGCGGCTCGCCCGACTTCCAGGAATGGCGGGCCTGCGTCCAGCATTGCTTCGCGGCACCCCCCGAGGTCGAGCATACCCGGCAGGCCTACAAGGGATTCTGAGCGATGAATCCGGTGATGGCGCTGGTCTTCGCGGCGCTGCTGCTGGCGCTCGTCGTCGGGCGTTTCGGGCCGCGCCGGCTCGCCATCGCCTTCCTGCTGCTGTTCACGGCGCTGTTCGTCTGGCAGTTCCTGTTCGAAATCTACAGCCCGACCGACGGCTTCCGCATGCCGTGGATCAGGACCGAGCACGTGCGGACGCCGGCGGGGGCCTGACCGGTGAGCGAGACGACGCCCGCGCCACGTTCCCTGCGCCTGCAGCGGCAGATCGCGCGGCTCAACTATCTTTATTTCCTCGCCATGATGCTGGTCATCGCCGCGATCCTGAGCGCGGCGATGTTCATGCAATATGCGCGCGGCGAACTGCCCTGCCCGCTCTGCCTGCTGGAGCGCGCGGCGTTGTTCGGAATCTGCTTCGGCCTGATGCAGAATTTCCGCAACGGGTTCTCCTACCAGAATGCCGGCTTCAGCCTGCTGTTCGCGCTGCTGCTGCTGGTCGTGGCGACGCGGCAGACGCTGCTCGACATCTATCCGCGGCCGGGCCACGCCTATATCGGATCGGCCGTGTTCGGCCTGCATATGCCGGTCTGGTCGGCGGTCATCGCGGTCTGCGTGATCGCGGCCTATGCGATCAAGCTCATGAGCATCGGCGGCGACCGCCACCTGCGCGACTACAAGGCGAAATCCTTCCCCGTCATCGATGCGGCGGCGAACGTCACCGGCCTGTATCTCATCGCGCTCTGCGCGATCAATTTCGCCTGGGTGATCGTGCAATGCGGGTTCGGCGAGTGCCACACCTTCGGCTACAGGCTGCTGCCGTGAAGCCCAGACCATCGCCACCCTTGCGCTATTTGCGGTTTTCGCCATCATCGCCGCCATCCGCCGGC
>JBFWWQ010000109.1:0-9727 GCA_050246095.1 Pseudorhodoplanes sp. | reverse complement strand
CGAGGCGCTGGCCACGCTCGTGGTCAACAAGCTGCGCGGCGGCCTGAAGGTCGCGGCGGTGAAGGCTCCGGGCTTCGGCGATCGCCGCAAGGCGATGCTGCAGGACATCGCGATCCTCACCGGCGGCCAGGCGATCAGCGAAGACCTCGGCATCAAGCTCGAGAACGTCACGCTGAACATGCTCGGCCGCGCCAAGAAGGTGATGATCGACAAGGAGAACACCACGATCGTCAACGGCGCCGGCAAGAAGGCCGACATCGAGGCGCGCGTCGCCCAGATCAAGGCCCAGATCGAGGAGACGACCTCGGATTACGATCGCGAAAAACTCCAGGAGCGGCTGGCCAAGCTCGCCGGCGGCGTCGCGGTGATCCGCGTCGGCGGCGCCACCGAGGTTGAGGTGAAGGAGCGCAAGGATCGCGTCGACGACGCGATGCATGCGACCCGCGCCGCGGTCGAGGAAGGCATCCTGCCGGGCGGCGGCGTCGCGCTGCTGCGCGCCACCGAGGCCCTGAAGAAGGTCAAGACCCAGAACGACGACCAGAAGACCGGCGTCGAGATCGTGCGCAAGGCGCTGCAGTCGCCGGCCCGCCAGATCGCCATGAATGCGGGCGAGGACGGCTCCGTCATCGTCGGCAAGATCCTGGAGAAGGACCAGTATTCGTTCGGGTTCGACGCGCAGAGCGGCGAATACGTGAACATGGTCTCCAAGGGCATCATCGACCCGACCAAGGTCGTGCGTGCGGCGTTGCAGAATGCCGGTTCGGTTGCCGGTCTCCTGATCACGACCGAGGCGATGGTGGCCGAGCTGCCGAAGAAGAACGCGCCCGCTCCGGCGATGCCGGGCGGCGGCATGGGCGGCATGGATTTCTAAGGAAATCCATTCGCCCAAACGTCAACGCGAAAGCGTCGTCCCGGGCGCAGCGCAGCGTGCAACGGTGCGCTGCAGACCCGGGACCGCCGAGATAAATGCGAAGGGGCCGCGCGAGCGGCCCCTTTTGCTTTGGCCGAAAGAGCCAAGTTGGGGGGCGCCGGACGGCCGGCCCGACCCCTCCCCTCTTTTCAGCGCCGCGCGGACGCGCGAAAATCGCCCGACGGGTGCGGTTTGCGCCTCGACACGAAATATCCAAAAGACGAGGCGCCTGTGGACCCCGTGGAACTGATCGGCTACGCCGCCGTGGTCGTGAATATCGGCGTCTACCTGATGCGCACGATGATCCCGCTGCGCATTTTCGCGGTCGCGACCAATGTCCTGTTCATCGCCTATGCGTTCTTCGCCGGGGTCTACCCGACCCTGCTCTTGAACTGCATCCTGCTCCCGCTCAACGCCTTCCGGCTGATGGAAATGCTGATCCTGGTGCGCAAGGCGCGCGCGGCCGCCATCGCCAGCGATTTCGATGTCGATTTCATCAAGCCGTATACGCGCAAACGCCTCGCCACAGCCGGCGAGGTGCTTTTCCGCAAGGGCGACCAGGCGGACGCCATGTATCTCGTGCGCTCGGGCACGTTCACGGTGCCCGAACTCGGCATCGCGGTCGCGCCCGGCACGCTGGTCGGCGAACTCGGCCTGCTGGCGCCGGGCGGGCGGCGCACGCAATCGCTGGTTTGCGTGGACGGCGGCGAATTGCTGGCGCTGAGCTACGACCGGTTCCGCCAGCTTTTCCTGCAGAACCCGAAATTCGGATTCTCCTTTCTGCAGCTGACCGCAGGGCGGCTGTTCGAGAATATCGGCGTCATGGAACGCACGCTGGTTGCGCACGGCATCGACAATCCGCTTGCCGGGCGGGCCGCGCGCCTGGAAGCTGCGGTCGCCGATTGAAGCGCCAAGCCATTCGTCGCCACGCGCAGGAGGCAATCATGGCGGGCCGCACAGGCAACATCTATGTCGGCATCGGCGGCTGGACGTTCGAACCGTGGCGCGGCGTGTTCTATCCGAAAGGTCTGCCGCACGCGAAGGAGCTGGAATATGCCGGCCAGCACCTGACCTCGATCGAGGTGAACGGTACCTTCTATTCGACCATGAAGCCGCCGACCTTCCGCAAGTGGGCGAGCGAGGTGCCGGACACGTTCGTCTTCTCGCTCAAGGGGCCGCGTTACGCCGTCAACCGCCGCGAACTTGCCGGCGCCGGCGACTCAATCAAGCGATTCATCGGCTCCGGCATCGACGAATTGGGCGGCAAGCTCGGGCCGCTGCTCTGGCAATTCGCGCCGACCAAGAAATTCGATCCTGCCGATTTCGGCAAGTTCCTCGAACTCCTGCCCGAAAAAGCCGGCAAGCAGTCGCTGCGCCATGTCATCGAGGTCCGCCACGACAGCTTCAAGGCGCCGGACTTCATCGCGCTCGCCCGCTCATTCAACGTGCCCGTCGTGTTTGCCGAGCATGCGACCTATCCGGCCATCGCCGACATCACCGGCGATTTTATCTATGGCCGTTTGCAGAAGGGGCAGGAAAAGCTGAAAGCGGGCTATGCGCCCAAGGCGCTCGACGCCTGGGCCGCGCGGGCGCAAGCCTGGTCGGCGGGCGGTGAGCCGTCCGACCTGCCGCGCGTCACCGCCGCCAGACCTGCGAAAGCGCCGCGCGACGTGTTTCTCTACTTCATCCACGAAGCCAAGGTGCGCGCGCCGGCGGCGGCTATGGCTCTGATCGAGCGGATCGGAAAGCCGAATTAGAGCATTTTCGAGCGAAGTGGATACCGGTTCGCGTCAAAAAAATACGGCCACGATACGAGCGGTGCGCGTACATCCGGCGTCACCCACTCAAATCGTGACCGCGTCGGCAATGGAGCTCGGGGGAAAGCTGCAACATCGCCGTTCCGACCGATATGGGGAGGCGCCGCGCGAATTCAAGACCCGTAATGCAAAAAGGCCCGGCCGAAGCCGGGCCCCTGGACGGCATCCGGCGGCCGCTCAATACAGGGTGAGCCGGGCGACCCCGACCGCGATATTCAGGCCGGACTGCGCCTTGAAGGAAACCGGCTGCAGGGCGAAGGAACGATTGGAGCCGCCGACCAGCACATTGGCCCCGAGCCCCACGCCGATCGAGGCATCGCCCGCGGCGCCGACATAGGTTCCGCGCAGGGCGCCGGGCCGCGGCCCCGCCACCGAGGCGAAGACGCCCCAGACCAGCCGGCCGCCATGAGTGGCGCCGAGATCGAGGCCGAGACGGCCGATATCGCCGCGATAGCGCTCACGCTTGCCATAATGGCTGGGCGTAAACACGCAATTTGCGGCCTGCCGCGAGCCGATCACCATGCCGACGCTCGAAGAGAGATTGCAGGTCAGCGTGCCTACCTTGACGCGGGCCTCGGCCGGCGAAGGCAGCAGCAATGCCGCGGCGGCGATGGCAAGAAGGGCGGAAAAAATCCGACGCATGATTCGGCCTCCGGTTGCGATGCGATACCCGCTTGCTATTGGATTGGCATGGTTAAGTCCAGCGCCGGACCGGTGCCAAGACGAGGACCCGCGATGAGCAAAAAGACGAAACTTTTCACCATCGGCTACGAGAAAGCCGCGCCGGCGGCGGTGCTCGGCGAATTGAAGGCGGTGGGGGTCGAATTGCTCGTCGATACCCGTGCGATCGCCGCCTCGCGCCGCCCCGGATTTTCCAAGCGGCAACTCGCCGCAGGACTGGCCGATACCGGCATCGACTATCTGCACCTGCAGAAGCTCGGTACCCCGACCGAAGGACGGCAGGCGGCGCGCTCGGGCGACACTGCCAAGCTCTGGAAAATCTATTCGCGGCATCTGGCTACGGCCGACGCCCAGGAGCAGCTCGACGAACTGACCGCTCTGGTGAAGTCCGGCCGCCGCATCTGCCTGCTCTGCTTCGAGCGCGATGTCGGCCATTGCCACCGCCGCTGGATCGCGGAAGCCATCCACGACCGGCTTGGCACCCCGGTCGAAAATCTCGTCCCGCCGTTGTTCTAAAGCCCGTCGACCCCTGCCCGACTGAGCCTCACTCCGCCGGCTGGACGACGGCGGCTTCCTTGCCCTCGTGCCGGTTGATGATGGCGACGATGCCGAACACGCCGAGCATCAGCAGGAAGGCGACGCCGGCCATGCAGCCGAGCACGAGGTCGAAGCCGCCGCGCCGGTGCAGGAAGGCGATGATCGCAACGCCCACGCCCGACGTGATGAAGATCAGGAAATAGCGCACCGCGTAGACACGCCCGCGCCAGGCGTCGGCGGTGTAGCGCGCCACCACCATGTCGTTGACCGTCACCTGCGCGTAGATCGCCCCCATCGCCAGCGCCAGCGCGAACAGCAGCATGATGCCGGTGGCGTAGGTCGCCCACAGGATGCCGACGAATTCCAGCACCACGATGATGGCGAACAGGGTGTGCGGCGAGAACCGGTCGGTGAGCCGGCCGACCGTCAATTGCGCGATGGCGCCGCACAGGAACACCGCGGTGGCCAGTCCGCCCACGAGCAGCAGCGGCACGCCCTCGCCCATGCGCTCGTCCACGATCTTGGGCAGGGCGACCGAGATCACGTTGAAGGCGAGGCCCGCGGTCACCGCCACCACGAAGAAGCAGAAGAACATCGTGATCATCGCTTTCAGCGGCAGGCTCACCGCCGGCTTCGCCACGCGCTTGGCGGCATGGTGGCGGTCGTCCGACGACCGCGCGAGATAGACCACGCCGGTCGCGATGCAGATCAGTCCCGGAATCAGGAATGCGTAGCGCCAGCCGAGCCAGCTTGCGAAGACGGCGGTGACGCCCGCCGCCAGCGCCGCGCCCATATTGCCGCAGACGCCGTTGAAGGCGAGCACGCGGCCGCGCGCGTTCGAGGCCTCGATCAGCATCGCCATGCCGACCGGATGGTAGATCGCGGCGAACATGCCGAGCGCGAACAGGGCGGCCGCCAGAACGTAGAGATTGGGCGCCAGACCGGCGCCGAGCAGCGACAGACCGCAGCCGAGATAGAAGGCGACCATCATGTTGCGCCGGCTCCAGCGGTCGGCGAGCCAGCCGGCGGGCAGCGAGAACACGCCGAAGGCCACGAACGAGGCGGTGCCGAGCGCGATCAGCTCGGCATAGCTGCGCCCATACACCCCTTCCAGGCCGGCGCTGCCGATCACCACCGTGGGGAAAATCAGCATCACGAAATGGTCGAGCGCATGCGCCCAGTTCAGGAAGCCGATGGTGCGCTTGGTCTGGGCGTCGTGCACGGCGGCCGGATCGGCGGGACGGGCGGCGGAATTCATCGGCATTCCTCGAAGGGCGCGATTCTGCGTGACGGCGGCCATTATAGCCCTTGCAAAAAGGCGATGTTCGGACGATTTTCGTCGCGTTTGGGACAGGTGCCGATGCGCCCGCAATACCGCAACAACCGCGACGACGCCCCCCGGCCGGTGGCCGCGATGGGCAGGAGCTTTGCCGACGGCGAGGCAATTCCGCTGCACATCCACAAGCGCGGGCAGCTGATCCATGCGCTGAGCGGCACCATGCGGGTGGAGACGGCGGATGCCGCCTGGATCGTGCCGCCGGCGCTGGCGCTGTGGATGCCGCCGGCCTTGCCGCACGGCATGGCGATGCGCGGCAAGCTGGAAATGCGCACGATCTATATCGATCCCGTCGCCTGCCATGCACTGCCCAAGGCGCCGATGCTGGTGGAGATCGGCGGCTTGCTGCGCGAATTGATCCTGGCGGCTCTGGAGGAACCGCTCGCCTACGACGAAAGCGGGCGCGGCGGGCTGATCGCGAATCTGATCCTGGCCGAGCTTGCGCGCATGCAGGAGCACCGCATGTCGGTGCCCATGCCGGGCGACCCGCGGGCGCTGCGGGTGGCGCGCGCGCTGCTGGCGCGGCCGGACACCGCCTTCGGTCTCGACCGCTGGGCCGAGCTCGCCGGCGCCAGCCGGCGTACTTTGGCGCGCGTGTTCCGCGCAGAAACCGGCTTCAGCTTCAACGAATGGCGCGCGCGCCTGCGCGCGATCGACGGCCTCGCCCGCCTCTCGTCCGGTGAACCGGTCGGCGCCATCGCGCCCGCGGTCGGGTACGCAAGTCCCAGCGCCTTCAGCGCGATGGTGCGCCGCAGCTTCGGCAAGGCGCCGCGCGCGCTGAAGCAAACCATCTGACTATTCACAAACGACAGCGGTGACTAACCAAGTAGCGCCGGGCTGCGGGGCTGCGTTAGCATCGCGTGGGGACTGAGACTGCCTGATCCGTGCCATCTGGTGTTGCATGCGTTGCGTGTCGCGTTGTGCCGGCGCGGCGGTGCTGGCGGCGATCTTTGGGGCGGAATTTGCGCGCGCCGATCAGGTGATCGAGCTGCGCGAGAATCCTGCTTTTCTGTTTTTTTCCGGCGTGGATTTGTGGCGCCACGGCTCCTTCACGCATGGCGGCGTTCTCTGGTCGCCGGACGGCATCGACAAGCCCGGCTTCACGTTCAAGGCGCTGCTCGGGGGCGGCAGCTATCGCTACTATTCCGGCGCATTGGGTCAGGACGTGAGCGGCGAGCAGATCGTCGGCTTCGCGCTGCCCGGCTGGCGCTTTCGCAGCGGCGACAGCTTCCTCACTTTATTCGCCGGGCTCGATGTGCAGCGGCACCGCCTGCAGCCCGACGATCCCGGCAACCGGCTGCGCGGCACGCAAGCCGGGTTGCGCGTGGCCGCCGAATTATGGATGCAGCCGACGCCGCACACCATGTTCGCAGCGGATGCATCGGTATCGACCGTGGGGCCGAGCTATGCCGCACGGGCCGCGTTCGGCTGGCGGCTGTTCGACCGGTTCTATCTCGGCCCGGAAGTGCAGGCCTTCCGCGGCGACGACGCCTATCGGCAATGGCGCGTCGGCCTGCATTTGACCGGGCTGAATGTCGCCGGTTTCGAATGGAATGCCGCGATCGGTTACGCCGACGACACCGACGACCGCGACGGGCTCTATGTACGCGCCGGGCTGCTGCTGCGGCAATAGGCGTTCAATCGAGCGTGCGCCTGAAGCGCGTCACCGCGATCGTCATGGCGATCAGCATCAGGCCAGCCAGCGCCGCGGCGTCGTAATGCAGGTCGGCAAAGGTCGCGCCCTTCAGCATGATCGAACGCACGATGCGCAGATAGTGCGTGACCGGAAGGCATTCGCCGATCCATTGCGCCCAGACCGGCATGCCGGCGAACGGGAACATGAAGCCGGAAAGCAGGATATTGGGCAGGAAGAACATCATGGTCATCTGCATCGCCTGCAGCTGGTTCTGCGCCACGGTGGAGAAGGTGTAGCCGATGGCGAGGTTGGTGGTGATGAACAGCGTGCTGAGCGCGGCCAGCAGCGTGAGGCTGCCGAGCAGCGGCACGCCGAACAGCAGCACGCCGGTGCCGATGATGAGCGAAGCCTGCAGGAAACCCACGATCACGTAGGGGATGATCTTGCCCAGCATGATCTCGGTCGGCGTGATCGGCATGGCGAGCAGGCTTTCCATCGTGCCGCGCTCGATCTCGCGCGTGACCGACAGCGCGGTGAAGATCAGCATGGTCATGGTCAGGATGGTGCCGACGAGGCCCGGCACGATATTCAGCGCCGTGACCGCGGCGGGGTTGTAGCGCGCATGCGTGCGGATCTCGAAGCTCTGCCGTCCGGCTTCGGGGATCGCGTGCTCGTTCTGCAACGCGGTCGCGATCACGCCGTTCAGCGCGCCCAGCGCCGAACTCGATGCCACCGGGTCGGTGGCATCGGCGGCGACCAGCAGGGCCGGGCGCTCGCCCCGCCGCAAGGCACGCTCGAAGCCGCGCGGGATTTCCACGCCGAACAGCACCCTTCCCTGCGCGATCAGGCGGTTGAATTCGTCCTCGTCCGACACCCGATGCGTGATGCGGAAATAGCGGGTATTTTCCAGTGCCCGCAGGATCGAGCGTCCGACGTCGCTAGTCTCCTGCAGCAGCACCGCGGTCGGCAGGTCGCGCGGCATCGTGTTGATGGCGTAGCCGAACAGCAGCAGCTGCATCAGCGGGATCATCACGATCATGGCGAAGGAGACGCGATCGCGGCGGAGCTGGATGAATTCCTTGATCAGCATGGCGCGCGTGCGCAGCCAGAAAGCGGGCATGCGTCCGGCGGCCGCGGCGCTCATTGGAAATTGTCCTTGGCCCGGCCCATCAGGTCGATGAACACGTCTTCCAGCGACGGCTCGGCTTTCTTCCACGCGAGGTCCGCACGATCCCGGTACGGCGCGATCGCCGCTTCCAGCGTGCGCGCATCGCGTCCGGAGACATGCAGGCTCGCTCCGAACGGCGCGACCATGTCGATGCCGGGCTTGCCGCTGAGTTCGTGCAGCAGCGCGTTCAGGTCGCCGCCGCCGACATCGTAGGTGGTGAGGCGCGATTGCTCGATCACATGCTCGACCGTGCCGTGCGCGAGCAATTCGCCATAGGCGATATAGGCGATCTCGTGACAACGCTCGGCCTCGTCCATGTAATGGGTCGAGACCAGCACCGTGAGCCCGTCGGCGGCAAGCGCATGGATCTCGTTCCAGAATTCGCGCCGCGCCTTGGGGTCGACGCCGGCGGTCGGCTCGTCGAGCAGCAGCAATTGCGGGCTCGGCAGCGTGCAGGCGCCGAGCGCGAGCCGCTGCTTCCAGCCGCCCGAGAGCGAACCGGCGAGCTGCTCCTCGCGCCCGTTCAGGCCGAGCCGCCGCACCATGACGCTGGCGGCGGCGGCCGGGTCGTCGAGGCCATAGAGTCGCGCGACGAATTCGAGATTCTCCCGCACCGACAGGTCCTGATACAGGCTGAACCGCTGCGTCATGTAGCCGACATGCATCTTGATCTGGTCGGCCTGCCTGCGGATGTCGTAACCGAGGCAGGTGCCCTCGCCCCGGTCCGGCGTCAGCAGGCCGCACAGCATGCGGATGGTCGTGGTCTTGCCCGAGCCGTTCGGCCCGAGAAAGCCGTAGATCGTGCCGCGCTTCACCTGCATCGACAGGTCGCGTACGACCACGCGGTCCCCGAACGACTTGGTCAGGCCGTGGACGTCGATGGCGATGTCGGACGCCACCGTCATTTCGCCGTCCCGCGCCACGTCACCGTGACGTCGACCGGCTGGCCGATGCGCAGCATGCCGGTATCGGCGGGCCGCGCCTCGACCAGGTAGACGAGCTTGGCGCGTTCCTCCAGCGAGTAGATCACGGGCGGGGTGAATTCGGCGCTGCGCGAGATGAAGGTCACCGGCGCGGTGATGCCGTCGGGACAGCCGTCGCAGCCGATTTTCACCACGTCGCCGAGGGCAATGCGCGCGAGAAAGCGCTCCGGCACGAAGAAGCGCACCTTGATGTTGCCGGGCGGCAGGATCGAGACCACGGGCTTGCCCGCCGGCACCGTCTCGCCGGGACGGAAATAGACCTGCTGCACGACGCCGGTCACCGGGCTCCACAGGGTCCGCCGCTCGACCCGGGTCTTGGCGGCGTTGAGCCGCGCCTCCGCCTCGCGATAGACCGCCTGCGCGATGTCGAAGGCGCTTTGCGTGCCGGTGCCGCTTTTCAGGAGCGTCTGCGCGCGCTCGAACGCCTGGCTGGCATTGCGGTAGGAGGCCTCGGCCACGCCGAGATCGGATTTCTGCAAGTCGGAATCGACCGTCACCAGCAGCGAGCCGCTCTCGACCTTGTCGCCTTCGCGCACCTGCAGCGTCTCGACGCGCCCCTGCTCGTCGGGGCTGACGAAGATCAGATCGGCCTCGATCCAGCCCTGCTGCACGTTGTCGGGATTAGTGGAGCAGGCGGCGAGCGCGAGCGCTGCGGCCAT
>JBFWWQ010000108.1:0-9837 GCA_050246095.1 Pseudorhodoplanes sp. | reverse complement strand
GTCTGGCGGGTCTGGTCGACGGCAATCCGGGGCAGGTGCTGACCCAGCTTTACGGGATCGGGGTCACGATCCTCTGGGTCGGAATCATGACCTTCATCCTGCTCAAGATCATCGGCCTCATGGTGCTGCTGCGCGTCGGCCAGCAGCAGGAGGTCGAAGGGCTCGACATCACCCAGCACGGGGAATCTCTCCAATAGGACGGCCGGCCCGCATCACGGACTCCCAAGGCCCGGTTCGCCGGGCCTTCTTTTTGCCCGGCCACGGCAGCAGCGGACGGCGGAGAACGGCTGCTCATTTCATGGGCAGAGATGACGCGGGTTTAAGCTGCGGCCGCCGGTCGCGGCCGGGTGCCGATACCGCACTGCAAAAAAGATCAACGCGCACAGCCGCATAGGCGCCTTCGCAGCGCTTGGCACGAGGTTTGATTCGGTAACACCCGGCAGCGCCCGGCCGGACCAGTTACCGCACGGCGATGCCTTGTTGAGGACGCCTTGACCACCGCAAGCGGGAGCCAGGGCCAATGGGGATCGAACCAATGAAAATCGTGATGGCCGTCATCAAGCCATTCAAGCTGGACGAGGTCCGCGACGCGCTCACCGCGATCGGGGTGCACGGCATGACCGTCACCGAGGTGAAAGGGTACGGGCGTCAGAAGGGGCACACGGAAATCTACCGCGGCACCGAATATGCGGTGAGCTTCCTGCCGAAACTGAAGGTCGAAGTGGCCGTGCCCTCCAACGAGGCGGACAAGGTCATCGAAGCCATCGCCGGGGCCGCGAAGACCGGCCAGATCGGCGACGGCAAGATCTTCGTCATGGGCATCGAGCACGCCGTGCGCATCCGCACCGGCGAGACCGATGCATCCGCACTGTAAGCCCGACCCCCACCGACTTCGGACAGGAGCTAAAAACATGTCGTTCAAGATTCCCTACCGGGCCGGGCTCGCAGCCCTTCCCTTGCTGGCGCTCGCCGCCACTCCGGCGTTTGCGGAAGCGTCCGTGAACAAGGGTGACAATGCCTGGATGCTGGCCTCGACGGTCCTCGTTCTATTGATGACCATCCCCGGCCTCGCGCTGTTCTATGGCGGCCTCGTGCGCTCCAAGAACATGCTTTCGGTTCTGATGCAGGTCTTCTACGCGGTCTGCGTCGTCTCGCTGATCTGGGTGATCTACGGCTACAGCCTCGCCTTCACCGGCGGCTCGCCCTATATCGGCGGCTTCTCCAAGGCGTTCCTGAGCGGCGTGACCACCGATTCCATGGCGGGATCGTTCACCGTCGGCGCCAGCATCAGCGAACTCGTATACATCGCCTTCCAGATGACCTTCGCCTGCATCACGCCGGCGCTGATCGTCGGCGCCTTCGCCGAACGCATGAAGTTCTCGGCGGTGGTGCTGTTCATCCCGCTCTGGGTCACGTTCGTCTATTTCCCGATGGCGCACATGGTCTGGTACTGGGCCGGCCCCGACGCGATCGACGCGGCGGCCAAGGCCGTGGCCGCGGCGACCGACGACGCCGCCAAGAAGACCGCGCAGGAAGCGCTCGACGGCGTACTCGCGGATGCCGGACAGATCTTCCTCTGGGGCGCGATCGACTTCGCCGGCGGCACCGTGGTGCACATCAATTCCGGCATCGCCGGCCTGGTGGCGGCGATCATGGTCGGCAAGCGCACCGGCTACGGCAAGGAACTGATGCCGCCGCATTCGGTGACGCTGTCGATGGTCGGCGCCTCGCTGCTGTGGGTCGGCTGGTTCGGCTTCAATGTCGGCTCCAACCTGGAAGCGACCGGCGTCGCGGGCCTGGCGATGGTCAACACCTTTGTCGCCACCGCCGCGGCCGCTTTGTCCTGGATGTTCGTGGAGTGGATCGTGAAGGGCAAGCCGTCGCTGCTCGGCGCGATCACCGGCTGCGTGGCCGGCCTCGTCGCCGTCACCCCGGCTTGCGGCTTCGCCGGACCGATGGGTTCGATCGTGCTCGGCCTCATCGCCGGCGCGGTCTGCCTGTTCTTCTGCTCGGCCGTGAAGCATATGTTCGGCTACGACGACGCGCTTGACGTGTTCGGCGTGCATTGCGTCGGCGGCATCGTCGGCGCCATCGCGACCGGCATCCTGGTCAATCCGGCACTCGGCGGCTCCGGCATCTTCGACTACACGGTCGGCAAGGTCGCCGATTACGACTTCGCCACGCAGCTCATCGCCCAGATCAAGGCCGTGCTGCTGACGCTGGTCTGGTCGGGCGTGCTCACCGCGGTCATCCTCGGCATCCTCGCCGTGATCACCGGACTGCGCGTCACGGTCGACAAGGAGCGCGAAGGGCTCGATCTGACCGAGCACGGCGAGCGCGCCTACCACATGTAAGGGTTCGCGCGGCGGGGCGAATTACCCGGCACCGCCCCTCGCCCGATGGAGGCTCCGGTTCGCAAGAACCGGGGCCTCTTTTTTGCGTCAACGCGGCTTCGGCTGCGACGGCGCACGGCGCTTGCGGGCGCGACGCGCCAACATGTTGAGCGCCTCGATGGCGGTGGAGAAGGCCATCGCCGCGTAGACATAGCCCTTCGGCACATGCGCGCCGAAGCCTTCCGCGATCAGCGTCATGCCGATCATGATCAGGAAGCCGAGCGCGAGCATCACCAGCGTCGGATTGGCGTTGATGAAATTCGCCAGCGGCGTCGCCGCGACGAGCATGACGCCGACCGCGACCAGCACGGCGATCACCATCACCGGTACATGCTCGGTCATGCCCACGGCGGTAATGATGCTGTCGATCGAGAACACCATGTCGAGCACGATGATCTGGCCGATCACCGAGGCGAAGCCGGCCATCGCCGCGCCCTCGAACAGGTCGGGTCCGTGGTCGGGATCGACGTGATGATGGATTTCCTTGGTCGCCTTCCACACCAGGAACAGGCCGCCCGCGATCAGGATCAGGTCGCGCCAGGAGAAGCCGCGCTCGAACAGCGTGAAGATCGGCGTTGTGAGCTGCACGATGAAGGCGATGGTGCCGAGCAGCAGCAGGCGGAAGATCAGCGCAAGCCCGATGCCGATGCGGCGCGCGCGTTCGCGCTGGTGCTCGGGCAGCTTGTTGGTGACGATGGAGATGAAAATCAGGTTGTCGATGCCGAGCACGATTTCCATCGCGATCAGCGTGACCAAGGCCGCCCAGACCACCGGATCGGCGGCGAGCGCGAGAAGATAGGCGGGTGAGAAATCCACGATTCAACCTCTGCGTGTATGACCGCATGGCGGTGCGATCCGACATCACGATCGCCTGGATCGCCAGAGGGGCCCGGACCCGGGGCGCTGACTTAAGGACCTGCGACCGCGGCGGCAAGGCGATAAAGCGGCGCAGCCCCGCCCGGGTTCCGTCGTTTCGATGGTTAATCGCACCTTAACCTGATCGCCCCTATGGTTTCGGCACGCCGATCCGGTCCCCGCGCTGCAAGTGATGTTCATGAATGCTGCCGAACGCGAGTCTCCCCCCTCGATGGCGCGGGCCACGGAGGCACGTTCCGCATTCGCGCGGCTGCATGACCTGCTGGCGCCGGTGCAGCCCGGCCGGCCGCCGATCAGCCTGGCGGTCGGCGAACCGCAGCACCCGGTGCCGCCTTTCGTCGCCCCGGTGCTCGCCGCCAATATCGCCGACTTCAACCGCTATCCCGCCAACCGCGGCACCGACGCCTTCCGCGCCGCGGTGACGCGCTGGCTGTCGCGCCGCTACAGCCTGCCGCGTCCGCTCGACCCGGCGAGCGAGGCGATCGTGCTCGCGGGCACGCGCGAGGGCCTGTTCCTCGCCGCCATCGCCGCGCGCCAGCATGCCGGGGAGCGGCCGGGCAAGCCCGCCATCATCATCCCCAACCCCTTCTATGCCGCCTACGGCGCCGGCGCCGCCGCCGCGCAATGCGACGCGGTCTACATGCCGGCGGTCGCGGCGAACGGTTTCCTGCCCGATCTCGACGCGCTCTCGGCCGATGTGCTGTCGCGCACCGTCGCCTTCTATCTCGCAAGCCCGGCCAACCCGCAGGGCTCGGTCGCCGATATCGCCTATCTGCAGCGGGCGATCGCGATGGCGCGCCGCCACGGCTTCATGCTGTTCTGCGACGAGTGCTATTCGGAAATCTATTCGCAGGTGCCGCCGCCCGGCGCGCTCGAACATGCCGGCCCGGATTACGCGCATGTCGTCGTGTTCAATTCGCTGTCGAAGCGCTCCAATCTGGCGGGCCTGCGCGTCGGCTTCGCCGCCGGCGACCGCGGCTTCCTCGACCGTTTCATCGAGATGCGCAACGTCGCGGCGCCGCAGGTGCCGATGCCGGCGCAGGCGGTGGCGATCGCCGCCTATGACGACGAGGCGCATGTCGAGGCCAATCGCGCGCTCTACAACGCCAAGTTCGATCTCGCCGACCAGATCATCGGCGGCCGTTACGGCTATCGACGGCCGGCCGGCGGCTTCTTTCTCTGGCTCGACGTCTCCACGCAGGGCGGCGGCGAGCAGGCCGCGCTGAAATTGTGGCGCGACGCCGGCTTGCGCGTGCTGCCGGGCGGCTATGCCTCGCGCACCGATGCCGGCGGCGGCAATCCCGGCGAGAAATATATCCGCGTCGCGATGGTGCAGGACAGGGACACCACGGCGGAGGCGCTGCATCGCCTCGTGTCCGTGCTCGGATGAGGCCGGCAATCATGCGTGCAGCCAGCGAACGTTTCGACCGCGACGGCTATTTCGCCGACGACATCGGCGCCGCCCTGCGCCGCCGGCTGGGCGAGATCATCGGGCTCGTGCTGCTGGTCCTGTCGGTCGTGACCATGCTCGCGCTCGCGACCTGGTCGGTGCAGGACCCGAGCCTCAGCCATGCGACCGGCGGACCCACGCGCAACCTGCTCGGCGCGCCGGGCGCGGTCGCCGCCGACCTGATGATCCAGCTTTTCGGCCTCGCCTCCATCGCTCTCGTGCTGCCGGTCGCGGTCTGGGGCTGGCGGCTGATCACGCATCGCCGGCTCGAACGCGAATGGCTGCGGCTGATCTACTGGCTCGGCGCGGTGCTGCTCGCCTCCGCCTTCGCCTCCTGCCTGCCGAAGCTCGGCAACTGGCCGCTGCCCACGGGGCTGGGCGGCGTCACCGGCGACGCGCTGCTGCGGCTGCCCTCAGCGATCACCGGCGCGCCGCTCGCCGGCTGGAACCTGATCGGCATGGCCGGTGCCACCGGCCTTGCCATGCTCGCCGCCGTCGCCGGCGCGCTCGGCATCGGCTGGCCGAAGCGCGGCGACATGGCCGAGACCACGCATCGCGAGGCCGAGGAATTCGAGGAGGAGGAAGGCCGCTCCGCCGCGCTGATCGGCTGGCTGGTGCACAGCCTCCTCAGTCTGCGCGCGCACCTTTCGCGCTACCTCGCGCGACGCGATATGCCGCGCCGGCCCGTCCCCGCCGAGCACGCGCATGCGCGCGAGCGGTTCGAACCCAATCTCGGCCGCCGCCGTCCCGCGGTTGCGCAGGAAGAAGGTGACGAAGCCGACGAGGACGAAGACGAGGATTACGAGGAAGCGGAGCCGGCGCCGCGCGCCCGCAAGCCACGCGCGCCAAAGCCCGCGCCGGTGCGGCGCTACGGCAGCGGCTACGTGCTGCCGCCGCTCAATTTGCTGGCCGCGCCGAAGGCGAGCGACCGCTCGATCCCGACCGCCGAGGAGATCGAGGAGAATGCGGAATCGCTGGAAAGCGTGCTGGAGGATTTCGGCGTCAAGGGCGAGATCATCAATGCGCGGCCCGGACCCGTGGTCACGCTCTACGAGCTCGAACCCGCACCCGGCATCAAGTCCTCGCGCGTGATCGGCCTCGCCGACGACATCGCGCGTTCGATGAGTGCGGTCTCCGCCCGCGTCGCGGTGGTCGCCGGCCGCAACGCCATCGGCATCGAGCTGCCGAACGAGAACCGCGAGAAGGTCTATCTGCGCGAGATGCTGGCGGCGAACGAGTTCAACAATTCGCCGACCAAGCTGCCGCTCTGCCTCGGCAAGACCATCGGCGGCGAGCCGGTAATCGTCGATCTCGCGCGCATGCCGCATCTCTTGATCGCCGGCACCACCGGCTCGGGCAAGTCGGTCGCCATCAACACCATGATCCTGTCGCTGGTCTACCGGCTGCGGCCGGAGCAATGCCGGCTGATCATGATCGATCCTAAGATGCTGGAATTGTCGGTCTATGACGGCATCCCGCATCTGCTGACGCCGGTGGTCACCGATCCCAAGAAGGCGGTGGTGGCGCTGAAATGGGCGGTGAAGGAGATGGAGGAGCGCTACAAGCGCATGTCCAAGCTCGGCGTGCGCAACATCGACGGCTACAACGTGCGCGTCGCCGAGGCGAAATCCAAGGGTGAGCAGCTCACGCGCACCGTCCATACCGGCTACGACAAGGAGACCGGCGAGGCGATCTACGAGCAGGAGGAGCTCGATCTCGAGCCGCTGCCCTATATCGTGGTGATCGTCGACGAGATGGCCGACCTGATGATGGTCGCCGGCAAGGACATCGAAGGCGCGATCCAGCGCCTCGCGCAGATGGCGCGCGCCGCCGGCATCCATGTCATCCTGGCGACCCAGCGCCCGTCGGTCGACGTCATCACCGGCACGATCAAGGCGAATTTCCCGACCCGCATTTCCTTCCAGGTCACCTCCAAGATCGACAGCCGCACCATTCTCGGCGAGCAGGGCGCGGAGCAATTGCTCGGCCAGGGCGACATGCTCTACATGGCGGGCGGCGGACGCATCAGCCGCGTGCACGGCCCGTTCGTCGCCGACGACGAGGTCGAGAAGGTGGTCCGCCACCTCAAGTCGCAGGGCCAGCCGGAATATCTCGAGGCCGTCACCAAGAGCGAAGAGGAAGACGAGGACGGCGCGGTGTTCGACTCGACCGCGATGGGCGGCGGCGAGGGCAACGACCTGTACCGGCAGGCGGTCGAAATCGTCAAACGCGACCGCAAGGCGTCGACCAGCTACATCCAGCGCCGTCTGCAGATCGGCTATAACCGCGCGGCGACTATCATGGAGCGGATGGAACAGGAAGGCATCGTCGGTCAGGCGAATCACGCCGGAAAACGTGAAATCCTGATCGAGGAATAAGCTGCTATTGAGGTCTTGCGTTATCCACCGGCGGGGCGGCGATCGGCGGGGTCGGGCCGTCAAATCGCCACAGCCTGTTCGTAGCGACATTGTCTGCAAGCGGAGCGAAGCATGAAGCGCAGCCTTCTGGCGATCGGCACGGCATTCATCCTGGGGACGGCGGTTCCGCCGCGGGCCCCGGCCCAGACCGTCCCGCCGCCGCCCGCCGCCGTGGCCCCCGGCAAGGCCGGACAGCCCGGCGTGCCACTGCGCCCGCCGCTGGCGCTGCCGGGAACCGGCACGGTCGCCCCGAAACCGGGCACGATCGCCAACCAACCGGGCGAGCCCTTCAACGCCGCCCAGCGGGCGCTGGCCGACAAGATCAGCGGCTATCTCACGGGAGTGCGCACCATGGTCGGCGAATTCGTCCAGGTCGGCCCGGACGGCGCCAGGACCAAGGGCCAGCTCTACATGCAGAAGCCGGGCCGCGTGCGTTTCGAATATGACGAGCCGAGCCCGATCGAACTGATCGCCGACGGCTCCTCGGTCGTCGTGCGCGACCGCAAGCTGGCGACCCAGGACCTCTATCCGCTCGGGCAGACGCCGCTCAAATTCCTGCTCGCCGACAAGCTGGATCTGCTGAAGGACACCAATGTCGTCGGCATCTATTCGGACGACGTGTTCTCCACCGTGGTGATCGAGGAAAAGCAGAAGCTGATCGGCACGCACCGGCTGATGATGATGTTCAGCGCGCAGGACCTGCAGCTCAAGCAATGGACCATCACCGATCCGCAGGGCTACGACACCACCGTCGCGATCTATAACCTGGATACGACCAAGAAGCCCGATCCGGGCCTGTTCAAGATCAATTACGAGCGCGTGCTGCAGTAACCTCGTCGTGTGCCCCGGGCGCGGTGCAGCACGAAGCGCAGCGGAGCGATGCACCGCCGATCCGGGGGGCCTTTCCAAATTCCGAAAGTGGTACGGTGCCGGGTCTGCGCAGCGGCATTGTATGCCGCGGCGCGCCCGGGACACGTTGCGGCACGTCCGACTGAAGGCCCCGCTTTCGCGGGGACGACCGGGAGTTTGTGGATTGCCGCGCCGGACCCGTGACGGAGCATGACTTTTGCCGGTCTGCGCATTAGCTAAGGCGGAATGCAGATCAAAATCACCACCTGGAACGTCAATTCGGTGCGCTTCCGCATCGATCTGGTTGCCAAATTCATCAAGGCGGCGCGGCCGGACATCCTGTGCCTGCAGGAGACCAAGTGCCCGGACGACAAGTTCCCGCTCAAGCGCTTCCGCCGGCTCGGCTACGAGCATTTCGCGCTGAACGGGCAGAAGGGCTATCACGGCGTCGCCATTCTCTCGCGGCTGCCGTTCGAGACCAGCACCGTGCGCAGCTTCTGCGACAAGACCGACTGCCGGCATGTCACCGCGACTTTCGGCGGGAAGGCCGGGCTGAAGGATCCCCTCACCATCCACAATCTCTATGTGCCGGCGGGCGGCGACCTCCCCGATCCGAACCTCAATCCGAAATTCGCCCACAAGCTCTCCTTCCTGGATGAGATGCGCACCTGTCCGGATGTGCATGTGAACGGCAATCCGCGCTCGATCCTGCTCGGCGACCTCAATGTCGCGCCGCTGGAGCACGATGTCTGGAGCCACAGTCAATTGCTCGACGTGGTGTCGCACACCCCGATCGAATGCGAGAAGCTGGTGGCCGCGCAGAAGGCCGGCGGCTGGATCGACGTGATGCGCTCGCTGGTGCCGGAGCCGGCCAAGCTCTACACGTGGTGGAGCTATCGTTCGCCGGACTGGAAGAGCGCCGACAAGGGCCGCCGGCTCGACCATATCTGGCTGGCGCCGGCACTCGCCGACCGGCTCTCCGGCATCAAGATCGCCAAGGAAGCGCGCGGCTGGGAGCAGCCCTCCGACCACGTGCCGGTGACGGCGACGATCGAGGCGTAGGTTCCGTGCCCGGACGCGCTACCGCTTCTGCCCGCCCGGTTCGAGGATGCGCCGCACCGCGAGCAGATCGGTCACCGCCTGCTCGGCGCGGGTGGCGACATGGTCGCGCAGGCGCCGCGCGGCGTCGGGGAAGCCGTCCAGCGTCTTCAGGAACAGCGATCGCGAAATGCGGATCACCGTCGAGGGTTCCACGGCGGTGGCGGTGAACTGATGGTGCGTTTCGGCGAACAGCGCGAATTCCGCCATCATGAATCCCGGGCCGACGACATTGTCGCGCGAATCGTCGCCGTCCGTCGCGGTGAGGCTGAAATAGCCTTCCTGGATCAGATAGCCGGAATCGGCGGGTTCGTCCTTGCGGAACAGGACCTCGCCGCCATGCACATAGCGGTTCTCCGACCCGATCGCGATGATACGCAGGGCGGCACGGCCGAGCAGGCGCAGCAGCGCCGAACGCTCGAGAAAGGCGATGTCGCTTTCGATGGCCATCCGATTCAGGGCACCAGCTTGTAGCCGCCGGCATCGGTCACCAGGATGGCGGGATTGGCCGCGTCCTTCTCGACCTTCTGACGGAGACGATAGACATGCGTCTCCAGCGTATGCGTGGTGACGCCGGAATTGTAGCCCCAGACTTCCTGCAGCAGCATTTCGCGCGAAACCGGCTTCTCGCCGGCGCGGTACAGATAGCGCAGGATCGCGGTTTCCTTCTCGGTCAGCCGCACCTTGTTGCCCTTGGCGCCGGTAAGGAGCTTGGCGCTGGGCCGGAACATGTAAGGCCCGATGGTGAAGACCG
>JBFWWQ010000107.1:0-10007 GCA_050246095.1 Pseudorhodoplanes sp. | reverse complement strand
CTGTCCGTGAACGGCAAGCCGCGTCTGGATGGCATAGGACCAACTGTCGTCGGCGTTGCAGGTGATGTCGATCCGGTAGGAATCGGTACGAAAGGCTTTCTCCAGAAAATCCGTCGAACAGATTCCGTAATCCGTCTCGCCGCGCGTCGCCGCAACGGAGAATGTCTTGTCGTCGGCTTTCGCATGTCCGGCGGCCAGCGCAACCTGACCGCGGGGAATCGCCAATGTCTGCATGACCAGGCCGGTCGCCGGCTCCCACAGCCAGTAACCCACCTGTTCGTGGAACGTGATGTCCTCCTCGGCGGTATTGATGTGGATGTGATAGCGCATCCCGTAGAACAGCTGTGGGCCGTTGGTCTGCGGATCGATCGGATGCATATGCACGGTTTCGATGAAGACGCGGCGTTCCGGTCCGCCGGCCTTCGGATTGAGATCGACTCCTTTCGTCGCGCGCCATACCCCGGCCAGCGGGCGGAGCGGCCCGAGATTGGCGAGCGTGTCGGGATCGACATTTGCGGGCTCGGTGAAAATGTCGGGGTGCTTCATCAACATCGATTCGTCTCCACGCGCGCCGGATTCCACCGAAAGAGCAAAACGCGATACGCGGCGCGTGACAAGTCTTGTCATCTTGCGGCGAAGAGGTTTCCCGCTTCGCGGGATTGCGCGGCTAGCGCGCGGCCAGGCGCTGGCCGTCGAAGGGTGCCGGCCGGCAGGCCCAGCCGCCGGCCGCCAGCGCCGTGCACAGGTTGCCGGCGGCCTGGTCGGTCAGCGGGCCGACGACCAGGCGCAGATCGACGCCCGCGCCCTTCGGCTTCTCGCGCACCGCGATGACCGGCCGTAATCCTTCCAGCAAAGCCGCGTGCTGGCCGCGCGCCGCCGACCAGAGCGCGCGCAAGGCTTCGACATTGCCGGCGCCGCCGAGATCGACCCCGTGCGCGACGGCGTCGGATGCCGGCTCCGGCGCGGCCGGCGGCGATTCCGCCTGTGACGCCGGCCGGGTCTGCGGCGGCCCGCTCAAGGCGAGCGCGACGGAGATGGTGGAGCCGAGCGTCGGCCCGGGCGAGCGCAAGGCTTCCGGCGGCTGCGCCGTGGCGGCGGGCGGCGCCGGCGGCTCTTTCGGCGTGCTCAGGCGGCCGACCGAACCGGTGACGTCTTCCAGGTTTCGCTCGATGACGGTGACGCGCGCGAGCAGCCGGTCGCGGTCGCCGGCGATGCTGCGCACGGTCTCGGCGAGGCGCCGCGTCTCCGGGTCGGGCTCGGGCACGCGGATGATGGTGGCGTGCGCGGGCGCCGCGTCTCCCGCGGCCGGCGCAAGCCGCCGGGCCGCGATGTCGGAGCGCGTCGCGATCACGACCGTCGCCAGCGCCGCGCAGGCGGCCGCGCCCCAGCCGCCCAGCCGGACCAGCGTCGCCCTGTCGATCTGCTCCTCCGGCTTCGGCTTCGCGCCGGTTTTCTGCGCCATTCCCGCCGCTTCCCCTGCAGCCCCGCGAATCAGCGCCGAAATGGTAGCAGGATCGGCATCCGCATGCCGGCGGGCGGCGCCCCTTTCCCCCCGCGGCGGTGCCGGTTAAGAGGGCGCCGGCTTGAGAGGAAGGACCATGAGCGGGCGCAGCGGCCTCATCATCGTGCTGGCGGCCGGCGAGGGGACGCGCATGCGTTCCGCCCGGCCGAAGGTGCTGCACGAGATCGGCGGCCGCACGCTGCTTTCGCATGTGCTGCAGGCGGTACGCGCGGCCGGGACGCCGCAGGTCGCGGTCGTGGTCGGTCCGGCTCACGCGGCGGTCGCCGAGGAGGCGAAGCGCGTTCTGCCGGACGCTGCGATCGCCGTGCAGCGCGAGCGCCGCGGCACTGCCGATGCGGTACTGGCGGCGCGCGACCTCATCGCGCGCGGCTTCGACGACGTTCTGGTGATTTTCGCCGACACGCCGTTCATCCGCGCCGAAACGCTCTCGAAGCTGCGCGAGGCCCTGGCGGCGGGGGCTGCGGTCGCGGTGCTCGGCTTCCGTCCCGGGGACGCGACCGGCTACGGCCGGCTGATCGTCGAAGGCGGCACGCTGCAGCGCATCGTCGAGGAAAAGGATGCGAACGCCGCCGAACGCGCGATTGATCTGTGCAATGGCGGCCTGATGGCGCTGTCCGGCCGGCATGCGCTCGATCTTCTCGGGCGTATCGGCAACGACAACGCCAAGAAGGAATTCTATCTGACGGACGCGGTCGCGATCGCGCGCGCGCTGAACCTGCGCGCGGTCGCCATCGAAGTCGGGGAGGACGAAGTGAGCGGGATCAACACCAAGGCGGCGCTGGCGGAAGCCGAGGCCGCATTGCAGGCGAAACTGCGCCGGGCGGCGCTGGATGCCGGCGTGACCATGATCGCCCCGGAAACCGTCTATCTGCAGTCGGACACGGTGTTCGGCAGGGACGTGACCGTGGAACCCTTTGTCGTGTTCGGCCCGGGCGTGTCTGTCGGCGACAACGCGGTGATCCATGCCTTCTCGCACCTGTCCGGCGCGCAGGTCGGCGAGGGCGCCTCGATCGGCCCCTATGCGCGGCTGCGCCCCGACACGCGCATCGGCAAGGGCGCGCGCGTCGGCAATTTCGTGGAACTGAAGGAAGCGGTCATGGAGGACGGTGCCAAGGCCAATCACCTGACCTATCTCGGCGATGCCCGCATCGGCGAGGGCGCCAATGTCGGGGCCGGCACCATCACCTGCAACTATGACGGGGTGTCCAAGCATCGCACCGACATCGGCAAGGGGGCCTTTATCGGCTCGAATTCCGCTCTGGTCGCGCCGCTGACGATCGGCGACGGCGCCTATATCGGCTCCGGATCGGTCATTACCGACGACGTTCCGGCGGATGCGCTGGGGCTGGGGCGGGTGCGGCAGACCGTTAAGGACGGATGGGCATCGCGCTTGCGCGGATTGAAGGGGGCGGGCAAGAAGTCGTCGTCGGGGTGAGAGGCCGCCTTGCCGGCGACATCGCCTGACAGACTTCTTGATTTCCGCGGGGCGCCCGCCGCCTTTATGCACTGAGCCGGGACGCGCACGCGCGGGTTGGGAGACTGGATCGACATGTGCGGGATTGTGGGCATCCTCGGCAGTGAGCCGGTGGCGGGCCATCTCGTCGAGGCGTTGAAGCGGCTCGAATACCGCGGCTACGATTCCGCCGGCGTCGCCACGGTGGAGAACGGGCATCTCGAACGCCGTCGCGCCGAAGGCAAGATCAAGAATCTGGAAGCGCGGCTCGACCGCGAACCGCTGACCGGCACGACCGGCATCGGCCATACGCGCTGGGCCACGCATGGCCGCCCGGCCGAGCATAACGCGCATCCGCACGCGACCGACAAGCTCGCAGTCGTGCATAACGGCATCATCGAGAATTTCCGCGAACTGCGCGAGGAACTGGAGAAGGGCGGCGTCAGGCTGGAATCGGAAACCGACACTGAGGTGGTCGCGCATCTGGTGACCGTCGAGATGCAGAAGGGCGCCTCGGCGGTCGATGCGGTGAAGCGCGTGCTGCCGCGTCTGCGCGGCGCCTTCGCGCTCGCCTTCGTGTTTGCGGGCGAGGACGATCTGATGATCGGGGCGCGGCGCGGCTCGCCGCTCGCGGTCGGGCATGGGCGCGGGGAAATGTATCTGGGCTCGGACGCGATCGCGCTCGCGCCCTTCACCGACGCCGTCAGCTATCTCGAGGACGGCGACTGGGCGATCGTGCGCCGCGGCGGCGTCGACATCCGCGATGCCGACGGCCTGCCGGTCAAGCGCGCGGTGATCCGCACCGGCGGCTCCGCTTTCCTGGTCGACAAAGGCAATCACCGCCACTTCATGGCGAAGGAAATCCACGAACAGCCGGAAGTCGTCGCGCACACGCTGTCGCATTACCTCGACATGGCGAACGAGCGGGTGGCGCTGCCGGGCAAGCTGCCGTTCGACTTCGCCAGGCTCAGCCGCATTTCGATCTCCGCCTGCGGCACCGCCTATTATGCCGGGCTGACCGCCAAATACTGGTTCGAGCGCTACGCGCGCATTCCGGTGGAAATCGATGTCGCCTCCGAGTTTCGCTACCGCGAGGCGCCGCTGCGCGAAGGCGACCTGACCGTCGTGGTCTCGCAATCGGGCGAGACCGCCGACACGCTCGCCTCGCTGCGCTATGCGCGCGAGCAGAAGCAGCATGCGCTGGCGGTGGTCAACGTGACCTCTTCCACGATCGCGCGCGAAAGCAGCATCGTGATGCCGACGCTCGCCGGTCCGGAAATCGGTGTCGCCTCGACCAAGGCCTTCACCTGCCAGCTCGCGGTGCTGGCCTGCCTCGCCATCGCCGCCGGCCGCGCCCGCGGCACGCTGTCGGAGGCCGACGAGCGCGCGCTGGTGCGCGCGCTGATCGAGGTGCCGCGGCACATGAACGAGGCGCTGGCGCTGGAGCCGGAAATCGAGCGGCTGGCGCGCGACCTGAGCAAGAGCCAAGACGTGCTCTATCTCGGCCGCGGCACGAGCTATCCGCTGGCGCTGGAAGGCGCGCTGAAGCTGAAGGAAATCTCCTACATCCATGCCGAGGGCTATGCCGCGGGCGAACTCAAGCACGGGCCGATTGCGCTGATCGACGAAAACATGCCGGTCATCGTGATGGCGCCGTACGATTCGGTGTTCGAGAAGACGGTCTCCAACATGCAGGAAGTGGCGGCGCGCGGCGGCCGGATCGTGCTGATCACCGATCCCCGGGGCGCGCGCGAGGCCGCGCTCGGCGCGGTCACCACGCTCACCCTGCCGGAAATGCCGGTCAGCGTCACGCCGCTGATCTATGCCATCCCGGCCCAGCTTCTGGCCTACCACGCGGCCGTGCATCTGGGCACGGATGTGGACCAGCCGCGCAATCTCGCGAAATCGGTAACGGTGGAATAACCGGGCGCGTCACATCGCCATAGGAGCGCGCGCCGCATTACCCTATATAGCGGCGCAGTGACTCGCGATTCCGCCCCATGACCGCACCGCACGAGCCGCCGCATTCCGTGATCCTGCCGCCGAGCGAGCCCACGCATCAGGGCTTCGGCGCGCGCGTCCGCAATTACTTCCTCACCGGCCTGATCGTGGCGGGGCCGGTCGCCATCACGCTGTATCTGGTCTGGTCCTTCGTCACCTGGGTCGACGGCATCGTGCGGCCGCTGATCCCGGACGCGCTGCGCCCGGACGTGTGGCTGCCGGTGCGGGTTCCGGGAACCGGTCTGGTGATCGCGTTCGTGGCGCTGACGCTGCTCGGTTTCCTGACCGCGAACCTGGTCGGCCGCACGCTGGTGGAGGTCGGTGAGCGGCTGCTCGACCGCACCCCGTTCGTGCGGCCGATCTACAAGACGATGAAACAGATTTTCGAGATGCTGTTCTCGAAATCCGGGTCCAGCTTCCGCAAGGTGGGGCTGGTGGAGTTTCCGGCGCCCGGCATGTGGTCGCTGGTCTTCATCTCGCAGCCGCCGAGCAGCGAGATCGCCTCGCGCCTGCCGGACGGCGCCGAGCAGGTCTCGGTGTTCCTGCCCTGCACGCCCAACCCGACCACGGGTTTCTTCTTCTACGTGCCGCGCAAGGGCATCATCGAGCTCGATATCACAGTGGAATCGGCGATGACGCTGCTGATTTCCGCCGGCATGATCCAGCCCGGCGCCAACGGCGACCAGAAGAAGCTCGCGGCGCTCGCCGCGACCGCGCGCAATGCGCAGGAAGCGAGAGCGGCGAAGGAGCCGGCGTGATAGGCTGATTCCTTCTCTTATGGGGGACGGCCATGAATTTCCAGGACGCCATCAAGTCGGGGTTCAAGAACTACGCCAATTTCTCCGGCCGCGCGTCGCGGTCCGCGTTCTGGTATTGGGTGCTGTTCTCCCTCGTTGCCGGCGTGCTGCTGTCGTTCGTCGACGGCGTGATCTTTCCCGACAATGAAACGCCGCCGCTGACCATGATTTTCAACATCGCGATGCTGCTGCCTTCACTCGCCGTGGGCGCGCGACGCCTGCACGACATCGACCGCACCGGCTGGTGGCAGCTGCTCGAACTGACGCTGATCGGGATTTTCCTGCTGATCTTCTGGTGGTGCCAGCCAAGCCAGCCGGGCGACAACCGGTTCGGCGGCCCGGCGCCGGCCACGGCCTGAGGTCAGCCGGCCCGGATCAGGCCCACGGCCTCGTCGCGCTCGAACAGATAGAGCAGGTGGCGGATTGCCTGGCCGCGCTCGCTTTGCAGCCGCGGATCGCGGTCGAGCAGCAGCGTCGCGTCGTCGCGCGCCGCCGCCAGCCATTCGCCATGCGCCTCCATGCGCGCGATGCGAAAGCCCGGCAGCCCGCTCTGGCGCGTGCCGAGGATATCGCCTTCGCCGCGCAGCTTCAGGTCCTCCTCGGCGATGCGGAAGCCGTCCTCGGTCTCGCGCATGATGGCGAGCCGCGCCTTCGCGGTCTCCCCCAGCGCCGCATAGAGCAGGAGACAGGTGGACCGGCCGCTGCCGCGGCCGATGCGCCCGCGCAATTGATGCAGCTGCGCCAGCCCGAAGCGCTCGGCATGCTCGATCACCATCACCGTCGCCTCCGGCACGTCGACGCCGACCTCGATCACCGTGGTGGCGACGAGGAGGCGCGTGCGGCCCGCGGCGAAATCGGCCATCGCCGCATCCTTTTCGCTGCCGCGCAGGCGCCCGTGCACGAGGCCAACGCGCGCGCCGAAGCGTTGTTTCAATTCCGCATGTCGCTGTTCGGCGGCGGCGAGATCGCCGGTCTCGGATTCCTCGACCAGCGGACATACCCAGTAGACCCGCTGGCCCTCGTCGATCGCGCGTCCGACCGCCTCGATCACTTCGGCGAGGCGGCCCAGAGGAACGGTGCGCGTATCGATGGGCAGCCGTCCGGCCGGCTTTTCCCGCAGCTCCGAAACATCCATGTCGCCGAAATAGGTCAGCACCAGCGTGCGCGGGATCGGGGTCGCGGTCATCACCAGCATGTCCACCGCCTCGCCCTTGCGCGCAAGCGCGAGGCGCTGGTGCACGCCGAAGCGGTGCTGCTCGTCGACCACGGTGAGGCCGAGGTCCTTGAACGCGACACCCTCCTGGAAAATCGCATGCGTGCCGATCAGGAGCTCGATCTCGCCCAATTCGAGCCGCGCCAGCAGGGCATCGCGCTCGCGCCCGCGTTCGCGGCCGGTGAGCAATGCGACGCGCAGACCCGCGGCTTCCGCCAGCGGGGCGATGCGCGCAAGATGCTGGCGCGCGAGAATTTCGGTCGGCGCCATCAGCGCGGCCTGGCGTCCGGCCTCGACCACGGCGGCGGCGGCGAGCAAGGCCACCACGGTCTTGCCGGAGCCGACATCGCCCTGCAGCATGCGCAGCATGCGTTCGGGTTTGCCGAGATCCTCGACGATGGCATCGAGCGCGCGGTGCTGCGACAGCGTCAGCGAATAGGGAAGCGCCGCCACGATCTTCCTGCGCAGACGGCCGTCGCCGGCATGGCGGCGGCCCTGCGGCCGCTTGAAATGCGCGCGCACGAGCCGCAGGGCGATCTGGCCGGCCAGCAATTCGTCATAGGCGAGCCGCGTCCAGGCCGGACTCGCGGGCTCGATATCGGCAAGCGTCGCGGGCCGGTGCAGCGCCGTGAGCGCGTCGCCGAAGGCCGGGAGCTTCCACTTCGCGCGCCAGGCCGCATCCTGCCATTCCGGCAGGCGCGGGATTTTCGTCAGCGCCGCCTCCACCGCCCTGCGCAACGGGTTGGCGCCGAGCCCCTCGGTGAGCGGATAGACCGGCTCGATCGGCGGCAGGCCGGCTAGCCCCTTCTCGTCCACGACGCGGTCCGGGTGCACCATCTGCAGCGTTCCATCATAGAGCGCCGCATTGCCGGACACATAGCGTGTCTCCCCGACGGGGAAGAGCTTTTCGAGATAGTCCTTGCGCGCGTTGAAATAGGTGATGACGAGATCGCCGGTATCGTCGCTCGCATAGATCAGGTGCGGGGCACGGGAGCGGCCGGGCGGCGGGGCGCGGTGGCGGTCGACCGTGACAGCGACGGTGACCACGCTGCCCGGCACCACGTCGCGCAGTTTCGGCCGCGCGCGGCGGTCGATCGCGCCGCTCGGCATGTGCAACAGGAGGTCGAGCACGCGCGCGCCGTCCTCGCGCCCGAGCAGGCGGTCGTAGAGCCTGGCGACCTTCGGGCCGATCCCCGGGAGCACCGTGACGGCGGCGAAGAGCGGATCGAGCAGGGAGGGGCGCATCGCGCCCATTGTCGAAGCGAATCCGGGCGCGGTCTAGCAGCGCGTCGGGCGCGCGACATCGACGGTTCACAAGCCCGGAAAGCCCGCCTATATAACCCGCGCCCGGCCCGTCCGGGCTTTTCGTGTTGCGCGAGGGCACATGACCGGGACGTCCAGATCGAGCGAAGGCCTGAGCGAAAGGCGGCGGCGGCTGCTGTTCCGCTCGTGGCATCGCGGCATCCGCGAGATGGACCTGATCATGGGGCGCTTTGCGGATTCCTGCATCGAGACTTTGAGCGATGCCGAACTCGACGCCTATGAGCGGCTGATCGACGTGCCGGACCCGGTGCTCTACGGCTGGATCGGGGATTTCGACCCGGTGCCGGCGGAATTCGACACGCCGCTGTTCCGCCGGCTGAAGCTTTTCCACCAAAGCGGACAGGGGGCATGAGCGGCCATCCCGCGGATTTCCTGCGACCGGGCCGGGCGGTCACGCTCGCGCATGTCGCGGACGGCGCCGAAGGTCTCGTCCTGTCCGATCTCGCGCGCGGTGTCGCCGCGCGCAAGGACGCGCCGGCGATCAGCCTGGCCGTGGTCTGCCGCGACGGCCCGCGCATGGCGGCGCTTTCGCGCGGGCTCGCCTTCTTCGCGCCCGACCTCGACGTGCTGGAATGCCCGGCCTGGGACTGCCTGCCCTATGACCGCGTCTCCCCGCATCCGGGGGTGATGGCGCAGCGCATGACCACGCTGTCGCGGCTCGCGCATGTCGAGGGCCGCGACAAGCCCTCGATCCTGCTCACGACCGTCAACGCCATCCTGCAGCGCGTGCCGCCGCGCAACCGGATCGCCAGCCAATCGCTTTCGGCGGCACCCGGCAACGTGCTGCCGATGCAGCGGGTGATTTCCTGGCTGGACCTGAACGGCTATCTGCGCGCCTCCACGGTGCGCGAGCCCGGCGAATATGCGGTGCGCGGCGGCATCCTCGACCTGTTCCCGCCCGGCCTCGGCGATCCGGTGCGGTTCGACTTCTTCGGCGACCAATTGGAAAGCATCCGCGCCTTCGACGCGGAGACGCAGCGCACGAGCGGCGAGCTGCGCGCGCTCGATCTCGTGCCGGCGGCGGAATTCCAGATCACCAGCGAGACCATCAGCAAGTTCCGCACCGGCTATGTCGCCGCATTCGGCGCGCCTGCGCGCGACGACCAGCTCTACGAGGCGGTGAGCGAGGGGCGGCGGCATCCCGGCATGGAGCATTGGCTGCCGCTGTTTCACGAGCGGATGGACACGCTGCTCGACTATGTGCCGGGTTCGCCGCTGGCCTTCGAGGCGTTGGCGGACGAAGCCGCGCGCGAGCGTTTCGCGCAGATCGCCGACTATTACGAGGCACGCCGCAACCCGCTCGACAAGTCCGGCGCCCCGTACCATCCGCTGCCGCCGGACAAGCTGTACCTGCCGGAAACCGAATGGACGCAGCGGCTCGGGCAGCGCGCGATCGCCAGGCTGACGCCGTTCGACGTGCCGGCCGCGCCCGACGTGATCGATGCGGGCGTGCGCCCGGGCAAGAATTTCGCCGCCGAGCGCGCGCAGCCCGACGCCAATGTGTTCGAGGCCTTGCGCGCGCATGTGCATGCGCTGCAGGGCGCCCGCAAGCGGGTGATCGTGGCGCTGTGGAGCGAGGGCGCGCGCGAGCGCATGGGCCATGTGCTCGCGGACCACAAGCTGGTCAACCTGACGAATGTGCGTTCCTGGCCGCAGGCGCTGGCGCGGCCGAAAACCGATATCGGGCTCGCCGTGCTC
>JBFWWQ010000106.1:0-10014 GCA_050246095.1 Pseudorhodoplanes sp. | reverse complement strand
ACCTGTTCGATGCGATGGGGGCGATGTCCTCGAAATATCACGACACGCCTGCGACCGCCTCGCGCGCCTATGACGTGGATCGCGACGGCTTCGTGATCGCGGGCGGCGCCGGCGTTCTCGTGCTCGAAGAACTGGAGCATGCCAAGGCACGCGGCGCGAAGATTTATGCGGAAGTCGCCGGCTACGGCGCGACCTCGGATGGCTACGACATGGTCGCGCCGTCCGGAGAAGGCGCCGTTCGCTGCATGCGCATGGCGCTGCACGACGTGAAGGTGCCGGTCGACTACATCAATCCGCATGCGACCGCGACGCCGGTCGGCGACGCCAAGGAGATCGAGGCGATCCGCACCGTGTTTGGCGACAAATGTCCGCCGATTTCGGCGACCAAGTCGCTCACCGGCCATTCGCTCGGCGCCGCCGGCGCGCAGGAGGCGATCTATACGCTGCTGATGATGAAGAACGGCTTCCTGTGCGAGAGCGCGCATATCCAGAATCTCGATCCGGCCTTCGCGGACATGCCGATCCTGCGCGCGCGCAAGGACGACGTGGCGGTCGGCTGCGCGCTGTCGAACTCGTTCGGCTTCGGCGGAACCAATGCCTCGATCGCGTTCAAGCACGTCGATGCTTGACCCTGTGGCTCCGTCGGTAATTGGGCAATGACATGCAAGGGCTGATGCAGGGCAAGCGCGGGCTCATCATGGGCGTCGCGAACGACCATTCGATCGCCTGGGGAATTTCCAAGGCGCTGGCCGCGCACGGCGCGGCGCTGGCTTTCACCTACCAGGGCGAGGCCCTGCTCAAGCGCGTCAAGCCGCTGGCGGAAGAGGTCAATTCCTCCTTCCTGATGCCCTGCGACGTGGAGGACATCGCCTCCGTCGATGCCGTATTCGACACGATCGGCAAGAAATGGGGTTCGCTCGATTTCCTCGTCCACGCGATCGGCTTCTCCGACAAGAGCCAGCTCAAGGGACGCTATGCCGAAACCACGCGCGACAATTTCGTGCGCTCGATGGTCATCTCCTGTTTCTCGTTCACGGAAGCCGCCAAGCGCGCCGCGGCCCTGATGCAAAATGGCGGCGCGATGCTGACGCTGACCTATAACGGCGGCGATCGCGCCATGCCGAATTACAACGTGATGGGCCTCGCCAAGGCCGCCCTGGAATCGTCGGTGCGCTATCTCGCCGTCGACTATGGGCTGCAGAATATTCGCGTCAATGCGATTTCCGCCGGGCCGATCCGCACGCTCGCCGGGGCCGGCATCCACGACGCGCGCTATATGTTCGCCTTCCAGCAGAAATATTCGCCGCGCGGACGCGGCGTCACGCTGGAGGAGCTCGGCGGCGCGGGCCTGTATCTGTTGTCGGACTTGTCGGGTGGAGTCACCTGCGAAATCCATTTCGTCGATTCCGGCTACAACGTCATTGCGATGCCGCAGCCGGACGCGCTGCGGGATGCCGGTGGAAGGACGGAGTAGATAGTTGCGTCGTCCCCGCGAAAGCGGGGACCCATAAACGCAAGTGCTGCCTGTGATAACAGGTGCTTTCCAAATTTCAATGACACGGCGTATGGGTTCCCGCTTACGCGGGAGCGACAGAAGCAAAAAGGCCGGGATCGCTCCCGGCCTTTCGCATTGCCTCAGGATCGGCGCCGCTCAGGCTGCTGTCTTCACCTCGGAGGTCTTCTTCAGGTCGAAGCGGTCGGCGTCCATCACCTTGGCCCAGGCCGCGACGAAGTCCCTGACGAATTTCTGCTTCGAATCCGCGCAGGCATAGACTTCGGCGAAGGCGCGAAGCTGCGAGTGCGAGCCGAAGACCAGGTCGGCGCGGGTGGCCGTCCACTTGACCGCCTTGCTCTTGCGGTCGCGGCCCTCATAGAGGTTGTCGCCGGCCGCGCTCCACTCGGTCGCCATGTCGAGCAGGTTGACGAAGAAGTCGTTGGTCAGCGTGCCGACCTGCTTGGTGAAGACGCCGTGCTTGGAATTGCCGGCATTGGCGCCGAGCACCCGCAAGCCTCCGACCAGCACCGTCAGTTCCGGGCCGGTCAGCGTCAGCAACTGCGCCCGATCGACCAGGGCTTCCTCCGGCAGCATGAACTGGATCTTCTTGCCGTTGGTGTAGTTGCGGAAGCCGTCCTGGCGCGGCTCGAGCGGGGCGAAGGACGCGGCGTCGGTCTGCTCCTGCGACGCATCCATGCGGCCCGGCGTGAACGGCACCTTCACCTCGACGCCGCCGTCCTTGGCCGCCGTCTCGATCGCGGCGACGCCCCCGAGCACGATCAGGTCGGCGAGCGAGACCTTCTTGCCGAACTCCTTCTGGATCGCTTCGAGCTTCGACAGCACGGTCTTGAGCTGCGCCGGCTCGTTGACCTCCCAGTCCTTCTGCGGGCTCAGGCGGATGCGCGCGCCGTTGGCGCCGCCGCGCTTGTCTGAGCGGCGGAAGGTCGAGGCCGACGCCCAGGCGGTCGAGACGAGCTGCGGGACCGTCAGGCCGGACGACAGGATTTTCGTCTTCAGCGCGGCGATATCCTGCTCGCCGATCGTCGGATGATCGAGCGCCGGGATCGGGTCCTGCCAGATCAGCACTTCCTTCGGCACCAGCTTGCCGAGATAGCGGGCGCGCGGGCCCATGTCGCGGTGCGTGAGCTTGAACCAGGCGCGGGCGAAGGCGTCCGCGAACTGGTCCGGATTCTCCATGAAGCGCCGCGAGATTTTCTCGTATTCGGGATCGAAGCGCAGCGACAGGTCGGTCGTCAGCATTTTCGGGACATGCTTCTTGTTCTTGTCGAAGGGGTCCGGGATCGTGGCGCCCGCGCCCTTGGCGCGCCATTGCTTGGCGCCGGCCGGGCTCTTCTCCAGCTCCCATTCGTAGCCGAACAGGTTCCAGAAGAAGTTGTTGCTCCACTTGGTCGGCGTCGTGGTCCAGATCACCTCGGGTCCGCCGGTGATGGTGTCGGCACCGATGCCGGTCCCGTGCTTGCTCTTCCAGCCGAGGCCCTGATCCTCGATCGCGCCGCCTTCCGGATCCGGCCCGATCAGGGAGGGATCGCCGGCACCGTGGGTCTTGCCGAAGGTATGGCCGCCGGCGATCAGCGCGACGGTCTCTTCGTCGTTCATCGCCATGCGGAAGAAGGTGTCGCGGATGTCCTTGGCCGCCGCGATCGGATCGGGATTGCCGTTCGGTCCTTCCGGGTTGACGTAGATCAGGCCCATCTGCACGGCGCCCAGCGGCTCCGCGAGCTGGCGCTCGCCGCTATAGCGCTCGTCGCCGAGCCACGTTCCCTCCGGACCCCAGAACAGCTCTTCCGGCTCCCACACGTCGGCGCGGCCGCCGGCGAAGCCGAACGTCTTGAAGCCCATCGATTCCAGCGCGACGTTGCCGGCGAGGATCATCAGGTCGGCCCAGGAAATCTTGTGGCCGTATTTCTGCTTGATCGGCCACAGCAGACGCCGCGCCTTGTCGAGGTTGGCGTTGTCCGGCCACGAATTCAGCGGTGCGAAACGCTGCTGCCCGGCGCCGGCGCCGCCGCGGCCGTCGGTGATGCGGTAGGTGCCCGCGGCGTGCCAGGCCATGCGGATCATGAGGCCGCCGTAATGGCCGTAATCGGCCGGCCACCAATCCTGTGAATCCGTCATCAGCGCGGTCAGGTCCTTGATCACCGCGTCGAGGTCCAGCGTCTTGAACGCCTCGGCATAATCGAAGTTCTTGTCCATCGGATCGGACAGGTCGGAATTGCTGTGGAGCCGCTGGATATCCAGCATCTCCGGCCACCAGTCGCGGTTGCTGCGTCCGCGCGTGCCGGTGAAGGGGCACTTGTCCGGGCCCTTGTCGTCAGTCTTTGCGTCCATGTTTCTCTCCGATTGCGTGACTGTGATTTCTTCGTGTTGTTTCGGTCCGGCGGCCATGCGGGCGAGTCTCGCCGCCGCGGCTTTGTTCGGGAGCGCGCTCCCATGCATGCACCTTTTCGTGGCAGCGATGAGGGCGATACGACCGCCGGTGATGGGGCCACGCCGCGTATGGCGCGTGGCCGCGGTGCCTTGTGACTTCCTCCGCTCCAGAACTGGTTGCGGATGGAACTTATTCGCCAGATTAGATAAGGTCTAATCGGATTGCCTAGAGGCGTTCATCAGATTATCTTATTAAAAATGCTGACCCTCCGGAAGCTTCGCTACCTCGCCGCCCTCGCCCAGCATCGGCATTTCGGGCGCGCCGCCGACGCCTGTGCGGTCAGCCAGCCGGCTTTGTCCATGCAGATCAAGGAGCTGGAGGAGCACCTCGGCGTCGAGCTGCTGGAGCGGCGCAGCGGCAAGGTGGCGCTGACCGATACCGGGATGGAAGTGGTGAAGCGGGCGGAGCGCGTGCTGGCGGCGGCGCGGGACCTGGAGGATTTCGCGCGGCATCGCGGGCAGCCGCTCACCGGCCGGCTGCGGCTCGGGATCATTCCCACGCTCGCGCCCTACATTCTGCCGAAGCTCCTGCCCTCCCTGCACGAGAGCCATCCCGACCTGCGGATCGAGCTGCGCGAGACCCAGACGCGGGTCCTGCTCGCCGAATTGTCCGGCGGGCAGCTCGATGCGGTGATGCTGGCGCTGCCGGTGGATGACCCGGATTTCGAGTCCCGAATCCTGTTCGAGGACCCGTTCCTGCTCGCCGTGCCGGCCAGCGATCCGGCGCCGCGGGGCGCCTCGGCGCATGTCGACGATATCGACCGCCGGCGGCTGATCCTGCTGGAGGAGGGGCACTGCTTGCGCGATCAGGCGCTCGCCTTTTGCGGACCGCCGCGCGAGGAGGCGGCGCTGAGTTTCGGCGCCACGAGTCTGGCCACGGTCCTGCAGATGGTCTCCAACGGCTACGGCGTGACGCTGGTGCCCAACATCGCCGCCGATGTCGAAGCGCGCGATCCGCGCGTGCGGCTGGTGCCGTTCGCGCGGCCGGTCCCCGGGCGCACGATCGGGCTCGTCTGGCGGCGCAGCGCGCCGCGCAAGCAGGATTTTACGGCTTTGTCGGAGACGATGATCCGCATCCTCGCCGAAGCGCGCGCCCGCGAGGCGGGCGCAAAAGCGGGCCGGGAGCGGCGCAAGCCATGAAAAAGGGCGGCCGCGGGGCCGCCCTTTCGGTTCGTGCCGGCGGCGAAGCCTACTCGCCGGCGGCGACGTCGCGCGGCTGCTCGTCGCGCTCCGCCTTCTGCTTGGCTTCGAGGTCCTCGCCGGTCTCCTGATCGACCACCTTCATCGACAGGCGCACCTTGCCGCGATCGTCGAAGCCGAGCAGCTTGACCTTCACCTTGTCGCCTTCCTTGACGACGTCGGAGGTCTTCTGCACGCGCTGCGGCGCGAGCTGGCTGATATGGACGAGGCCGTCCTTGGCGCCGAAGAAATTCACGAAGGCGCCGAAGTCCATGACCTTCACGACCGTGCCTTCGTAGATCTGGCCGACCTCCGGATCGGAGGCGATCGACTTGATCCACTTGATCGCCGCACGGATCGAATCGCCGTTGGCGGAGGCAACCTTCACGGTGCCGTCGTCCTCGACGTTGATCTTGGCGCCGGTCTTCTCCACGATCTCGCGGATCACCTTGCCGCCGGTGCCGATCACTTCGCGGATCTTGTCGGTCGGGATCTGGAACACCTCGATGCGTGGGGCATGTTCGCCGAGCTCGGCGCGCGCGGTATGCAGCGCCTTCGCCATCTCGCCGAGGATATGCAGCCGCCCGTCCTTCGCCTGACCGAGCGCGATCTTCATGATCTGCTCGGTGATGCCGGCGATCTTGATGTCCATCTGCAGGGAGGTGACGCCCTTCTCCGTGCCGGCGACCTTGAAGTCCATGTCGCCGAGATGATCCTCGTCGCCGAGAATGTCGGAGAGGACGGCGAAACGCTCGCCTTCCAGGATGAGGCCCATCGCGATGCCCGCGGTCGGCCGCTTCAGCGGCACGCCGGCATCCATGAGCGCCAGCGAGGTGCCGCACACCGTCGCCATCGAGGACGAACCGTTCGATTCGGTGATCTCCGAGACGACGCGGATGGTGTAGGGGAACTCGTGGTGCAGCGGCAGGATCGGGTGGATCGCCCGCCAGGCCAGCTTACCGTGGCCGATCTCGCGGCGGCCCGGCGAACCGAGCCGGCCGGTTTCGCCGACCGAGAAGGGCGGGAAATTGTAGTGCAGCAGGAACGTCTCCTTGTACGTGCCCTGCAGCGCATCGATGAACTGCTCGTCCTCGCCGGTGCCGAGCGTCGCCACGACGAGCGCCTGCGTTTCGCCGCGCGTGAACAGCGCCGAACCGTGCGCGCGCGGCAGCACGCCGACTTCCGACACGATCGGGCGCACCGTCTTCACATCGCGTCCGTCGATGCGGCGGCCGGTATCGAGGATCGAGTTGCGGACGACATTCGCCTCCAGATCCTTGAACACGGCCGCGACCTTCAGCTTGTCGTATTCCGGCTTCTCCGCTCCTTCCGGGCAGAAATGCGCGACCGCCTTGGCCTTGGCGGCGTCGACGGCGTCGTGCCGCTCCATCTTGCCCGGGATGCCGTAGGCGGCGCGCACGTCCGCCTCGACCAGCGCGGACATCTTCTTTTCCAGCGCGCCGTCGTCGGCCGGCTTGAAGTCGCGCGGCTCCTTGGCGGCCTTCTCGGCGAGATCGATGATCGCCTTGATCACCGGCTGGAAATGCCGGTGGCCGAACATCACCGCGCCGAGCATGATTTCTTCCGGAAGCTCCTTCGCCTCCGATTCCACCATCAGCACGGCGTCGGAAGTGCCGGCGACGACGAGGTCGAGCTGGCTTTCGGCCATCTCGTCGACCTGCGGGTTGAGTACGTATTCGTTGTTGATGAAGCCGACGCGGGCGGCGCCGATCGGGCCCATGAACGGAGCGCCGGACAGCGTCAGCGCGGCGGAGGCCGCGACCATCGCCAGGATGTCGGGATCGTTCTCAAGATCGTGCGAGAGCGTGGTGACGATCACCTGCGTATCGCAGCGATAGCCCTTGGCGAAAAGCGGACGCACCGGGCGGTCGATCAGGCGGGAAACCAGCGTTTCCTTTTCGGTCGGTCGTCCTTCGCGCTTGAAATAGCCGCCCGGAATGCGGCCCGCAGCGTAGAATTTTTCCTGGTAGTTGCAGGTCAGCGGCAGGAAATCGATGCCCGGCTTGGGGTCCTTTGCGGAAACGACCGTCGCCAGCACCTTGGATTCGCCGTAGGTCGCGACCACCGCGCCGTCGGCCTGACGCGCGATTTTGCCGGTTTCCAGGGTGAGCGTGCGCCCGCCCCAGTCGAGTTCAACTCGATGGATATCGAACATTTGTCTTTCTCTCATGGTTCTCGGACAAAGGGCGAAAGTCATGGGCAAGACGGCGAGAGGCTGTGCTGCCGCGAAAGGCGGAGTGTTACAGCATCCGGCGATCCTGCCATGACTTTCGATCCCTCCAGGGATAGGACGGACACGATTATCGTCATGTGCCGTCATGGCCGGCGGCTTCTGCCGCCGCACGCACGGAGCGGGCAAACATCGCGTCCGCTCCGGATAGGCGCGCGATCAGGCGCGCTTCGCAATCAGCGGCGAATATTGAGCCGCTCGATCAGATCCTTGTAACGCGCTTCGTCGATGCGCTTCACATAGTCGAGCAATTGCCGACGCTGCGACACGAGCTTGAGCAGCCCGCGGCGCGAATGATTGTCTTTCACGTGCGTCTTGAAATGCTCGGTGAGGTTGTTGATGCGTTCCGACAGGAGCGCCACCTGAACCTCCGGCGATCCGGTATCGCCGCTCTTCTTGGCATATGTCTTGATGACTTCCGCCTTGCGGCCGGCCGTAATCGACATCGTCAAACACCTTTTTGTCGGCTCGCGCTGCCCTTCAGCCCGGCCAGGTTGAACACGCGCTTGGGGACGATTTCGCCGCGGTCGGATTCGGCCAGGGCGATCAGCTCGCCGGAGGCCGTCACATAAACCGTACCGCGGAGAATTGGGGCGTCCCGTCCGCGCAGGAGAACGGCTTGGCCCCTCTGGAGCCTCGCCGCGTCCGCCCGGCTGACGGCCAGCGCCGGGATGTCGTCCAGCGCGGTCTCAACGGGCAGGATTGCCTCGGCGAGGCTGCCCTCGCCGGAGGCGGCTCTATGGCACAGGGCGGTCAGCCGTTCCAGCGAAATCATGTCCGCCTCGCCGAAGGGGCCGACCCGGGTCCGGCGCAGCGCCGAAACATGCCCGAAGCAGCCCAAAGCACGGCCCAGATCGCGGGCCAGCGCACGGACATAGGTGCCCTTGCCGCATTCGGTTTCCAGCACGGAATGGTCGCGATCGGGGGTATCGGCCAGCGCCAGGCGGTCGATGACGACCGGCCGGGCGGCGAGCTCGACCGCCTCGCCGTCGCGGGCGAGGTCGTAGGCGCGCTCGCCCTCGACCTTGATCGCCGAGAAGCGGGGCGGCACCTGCGCGATCAGGCCCGTGAAACGCGGCAGCAGGGCGCGGATCGCCTCTTCCGAGGGACGCTCGGCGCTCTGCGCGACCGCGCGGCCCTCGGCATCGTCGGTGTCGCGCTCCTCGCCCCAGCGCACGGTGAACCGGTAGGTCTTGCCGCTTTCGACGATGAACGGCACCGTCTTGGTCGCTTCGCCGAGCGCGATCGGCAGGCAGCCCGTGGCCAGCGGATCGAGCGTGCCGGCATGCCCGGCGCGCCTGGCCGAGAACAGCCGCCGCACGACCGATACCGCATGCGTCGAGGTCATCCCGACCGGCTTGTCGAGCACGACCCAGCCATGCACATCGTGCTTCTCGCGCCGCGCCTGTTTCGGCTTGTCGCGTCCGCTCGCCGCCGACGGCTGCGCGGGATCCTGCGGCACGCCGTCCCGATCGTAGGACGCCCCGCTCACCCGTCGTCTCCGTTGTCGAGATCGCGCCGGACCTGCGGCGTTCGCAAAAGCTTCTCGATCCGTTCCGCTTCGTCGAATCGCTCGTCGAGCCGGAAGCGGAGGTCAGGTGCGAATTTCAGGTTAACGCGGTGCGCGATCTCGCCGCGCAGGAATTTCCTGTTGCGGTTGAGCGCCTCCACGACCTCCGCCTCGTCCTTGCCGCCGAGCGGCATGACGTAGACGGTGGCGAGCCGCAGGTCCGGGCTCATGCGCACCTCGGGCACGGTGATGAGGTGACCTTCGATGACGGGATCGTGCACGTCGCCGCGCGTCAGCATGTCGGCGAGCTCGTGGCGGATCAGTTCGCCGACGCGAAGCTGGCGCTGCGATGCGCCTGCGGGGCCGTCACTCTTCTGCTTTTTGTGTCGCAATGCGGCTTCCAATCGTCGTCATGCCCGCGCTTGTCGCGGGCATCCACGTCTTTCTCATTTCGGTTTTAAGACGTGGATGGCCGGACCAAGTCCGGCCATGACGTCTGCAACAGTCAGATGCTTCTACGCAACCCTGAGACTTGGACTCACAGGCTGCGCTGGATCGTCTCCACGCGGTAACATTCGATGACATCGCCGACGCGCATGTCCTGGTAGCTCTCGAAGGCCATGCCGCATTCCTGGCCGACGGAGACTTCGCGCGCGTCGTCCTTGAAGCGCTTGAGCTGCGAGAGCTTGCCTTCGTGCACGACGACGTTGTCGCGGATCAGGCGCACATTCGCGCCGCGCTCCACGACGCCGTCGGTCACGATGCAGCCGGCCACCTTGCCGACCTTCGACACGTTGAAGATTTCCTGGATGCGCGCATTGCCGAGCATGGTCTCGCGCCGCTCCGGCGTGAGCAGACCCGACATGGCCGCCTTCACGTCATCCACGAGATTGTAGATGATGTTGTAATAGCGGATTTCGATCCCCTGCTGCTCGGCGGCTTCGCGCGCTTCCTTGTGCGCGCGCACGTTGAAGCCGATGATCGCGGCGCCGACCGAGGAGGCCAGCGTCACGTCTGATTCGGTGATGCCGCCGACGCCCGAAAGGATCACGCGCGCGCCGACCTCGTCGTTGCCGAGCTTGTCCAGCGCGCCGATGATCGCCTCCACCGAGCCCTGCACGTCGGCCTTGA
>JBFWWQ010000105.1:0-10022 GCA_050246095.1 Pseudorhodoplanes sp. | reverse complement strand
ACGGCACCACCGGCGCCCAGCTCGACACGCTGGCGCGGCAATTCCTCTGGCGGCACGGGCTCGATTTCGATCACGGCACCGGGCACGGCGTCGGCAGCTACCTCTCGGTGCACGAAGGGCCCGCGCGCATTTCCAGGCTCGGCAGCGCCCCGCTCCGGCGCGGCATGATCCTGTCCAACGAGCCCGGCTATTACCGCGCCGGCCATTACGGCATCCGCATCGAGAATCTCGTTCTGGTGACCGAGGCGCCCGCGCCCGCCGGCGCGGAGAAGCCCCTGAACGGCTTCGAGACGCTGACGCTCGCGCCCATCGACACGCGGCTCATCGACGCCTCGCTGCTCACCGAGAGCGAGGCCGCCTGGCTCGACACCTATCACGCCCGCGTCGCCGAGATACTGTCGCCGCTGGTCGATACCGAAACGCGCCGCTGGCTCGCCGCAGCGACCGCGCGCATCGGCCACTGAGCGCTTGCGTGGAGGCGCCGAGCCCGCCGGAGCGGAATCCGGCCAACCTGCGGCACTTCCTGATGCTGCTGATGGCGATGTCGGCGATCGGCCCGCTGGCGCTGAATATCATCGTGCCGGCCCTGCCTCGCCTCGCCGTCACCATGCAAACCGATCCGGGCACGGTGCAGCTCACCATCTCGCTGTTCGTGTTCGGGCTCGCGATCTCGCAGCTCGCGCTCGGGCCGCTGTCCGACCGTTTCGGCCGCCGGCCGGTGGCGCTCGCGGGCCTCGGCCTGACCGCGCTCGCCAGCCTCGGCGCGGTCGCGGCTGCCAGCATCGACCAGCTGATCATCGCGCGCACCGTCCAGGCGCTCGGCGCCTCCACCGGCCTCGTCATCGGCCGCGCCATGATCCGCGATCTGTACGACCGCGACCGCTCCGCTTCGCTGATCGGCGCGGTCGCCTCGGTCATGGTGCTGGCGCCGATGGTCGCCCCGCTGATCGGCGGCATTCTCGACACCGCCTTCGGCTGGGAATCGATCTTCCTGTTCGTCGCGCTTGCCGGCTTCGCCGTGTTCGGCTGGGCCGCCGCCGCCCTGCCCGAGACGCGCCCCGACCACATCACCGGCGGCGGCGGCCGCTATGTGCTGCGCGAGATGCGCGCGCTGCTGCGCGACCGCAATTTCGTCGGCTACGCGCTGCAATCGGCGCTCGGCACCGCCACCTTCTTCGCCTTTATCGGCGCGGCGCCGCATCTGGTGATCGGCCGGATGGGCATCTCCTCGGCGGAATTCGGGCTGTGGTTCATGATCAGCGCCTTCGGCTATATGGCGGGAAATTTCGTTGCGGCGCGGCTGTCGACGCGGCTCGGCATCCACACCATGATCCGCACCGGCATGTCGATCCAGTTTGCCGGCGCGCTGCTGCTGGTGATCGTCGCGCTGCTGTTTCCCGACGGCGGTCCGCTGACGGTGTTCCCGATGCAGTTCTTCGTATCGCTGGGCAACGGCATTTTCCTGCCCAACGCCACCGCCGGCGCCGTATCGGTGCGCCCGCAGGCCTCGGGCACGGCGTCCGGAATCACCGGTTTCCTGCAGATGGGCACCGGCGCGCTCGCGGTGCAGACCATGAGCCATATCATGGCCGTCTACCCTTCCGCGCTCGCCCTGGCGATCGCCATGCTGGTCCTGGTTATCGCAGCCATGCTCGCCTTCGCGCTGGTGCGGCGCTAAAGCGCAATCCGGCGAAGCGGGAACCGGTTCGCCGCAAGATTGCGCGATAGACCGGAAAAACCGGACCCCGATCCGATTCAACCGGATCGGATCGGGGTCTAAACGCGCCTCAGCCGACCAGCGCGAACCACTCGTCTTCGCTCAGGACCTTCACGCCGTGCTTCTGCGCGTCCTTGAGCTTGGAGCCGGCGCCGGGGCCGGCGACCACGAGGTCGGTCTTCTTCGATACCGATCCGGCGACCTTGGCGCCGAGCCGCTCCGCCATCGCCTTGGCCTCGTCGCGCGTCATCTTTTCCAGCGAACCGGTGAACACCACGGTCTTGCCGGCGACCGGCGAATCCGAGGCCGCTTGCAGCATCGGCTCGACTTCGATCTCCTCGAGCAGGCGGCCGAGCGCCTCGCGGTTGCGCTTCTCCTTGAAAAACTCGACCACGGCGTCCCCCACCACCGCGCCGATGCCGCCGATCGAGACCAGTTCCCGATAGGCCTCGCTTTCCGGTCCCTTGCCCGCCGCCGCGAGGCCTTCGCGCAGCGCTTCGATATTGCCGTAATGCCGCGCGATCAGCTTGGCATTGGTCTCGCCGACATGGCGGATGCCGAGTGCGTAGATCAGCCGGTTCAACGGGACTTTGCGCCGCGCCTCGATCGCCGCGAACAGGTTGCGCACCGAGGTCTCGCCGTAGCCTTCGCGCTCGGCGAGCTTCTTGCTCGATCGTCGGTCGCGCCTCTCCAGCGTGAAAATATCGGCCGGCTCCATCACCATGCCGTCGGCAAAGAAAGCCTGCACCTGCTTCTCGCCGAATCCCTCGATGTCGAAGGCGTCGCGCGACACGAAATGCCGCAGCCGCTCGACCTGCTGCGCCGGACAGATCAGCCCGCCGGTACAGCGGCGCACCGCCTCATCCTCCTCGCGCACCGCATGGCTGCCGCAGACCGGGCAGACTTCGGGGAACCGGTAGGGCTTGGCGCTCTTCGGGCGCTTGTCGAGCACCACTTCCAGGACCTGCGGGATCACGTCGCCGGCGCGCTGGATCACCACCGTGTCGCCGATGCGGATATCGACGCCGCCGCGGATCGGCTGGCCGTCATTGCCGATGCCCTTGATATAATCCTCGTTGTGCAAGGTGGCGTTCTGCACCACGACGCCGCCGACCGTGACCGGTTCGAGCTTGGCGACCGGCGTGAGCGCGCCGGTGCGACCGACCTGGATGTCGATGTCGTTGAGCACGGTCGTCGCCTTCTCGGCGGGAAATTTATGCGCGATCGCCCAGCGCGGGTTGCGGCCGGCAAAACCGAGCCGGGTCTGCCAGTCGAGACGGTCGAGCTTGTAGACGACGCCGTCGATGTCGTAGCCGAGCCTGGCGCGCTTGCCCTCGATCTCGCGATAGGCTTTCAGCATCGCCTCGACCGAGCGGCAGAGCCGAAACAGCGGGTTGGTCCTGAACCCGATCGATTCGATCCACGCCACCATGCCGACCTGCGTGCCCTGCGGCCGCTCGCTCAGCTCGCCCCAGGCATAGGCGAAGAATTTCAGCGGCCGCGAGGCGGTGATCGAGGCATCCTTCATGCGCAGCGAGCCGGCCGCGGAATTGCGCGGATTGGCGAAGACAGGTTCGCCCGCTTCCGCCTGCCGCTTGTTGAGCGCCAGAAAATCCGCATGCAGCATGTAGACTTCGCCGCGAATCTCGCAGACCTGCGGGAGCTTGCGCCCGTTCAGCTTGTCCGGGATTTCGCCCAGCGTGCGGACATTGGCGGTGACGTCCTCGCCGGTTGCGCCGTCGCCGCGGGTGAGGCCGTGCACGAGCCTGCCGTCCTCGTAGCGCAGCGACAGCGAAAGACCGTCGATTTTCGGCTCCGCGGTGAAGTCGAGCGCCTCGTCCTCGGGCAGCTTGAGGAAGCGGCGTATGCGGCCGACGAAATCGTTCACGTCCTCTTCGCCGAACGCATTGTCGAGCGAGAGCATCGGCACCGCGTGCCGGATTTTCCGGAAGCGGCCGGACGGGACGGCGCCGACCTTCTGCGAGGGCGAATCGGCGCGGATCAGTTCCGGGAAACGCGCCTCGATCTCGTTGTTGCGCCGGCGCAGCGCGTCGTATTCGGCATCCGAGACGGTCGGCGCGTCGTCCTGGTAGTAGCGCCGGTCGTGCGCGGCGAGCTCCCTGGCCAGCCGGTCGAGCTCGGCCTTGGCCTGCTCTTCGGTGAGCTTGGAAACGGAAGTTTTGCCGTTTTCACGAGGAGGCATATTCTATTCGCCGTCATTCCGGGACGGCCCGAAGGGCCGGGACCGGAATCCATAATCACAAACCTCGCGATGTTCTACGTCTATCTCCTGGCCAGCGGAAAGCACGGAACGCTGTATCTGGGCGTCACGAATGATCTCATCCGCCGTACCTACGAACACCGAACAAAGGCGGTCGCAGGCTTCACCTCCCGCTACGACGTCACCAGGCTGGTCTGGTACGAATGTTACGACGATCCCGGGAACGCGATTGCGCGCGAGAAGGAAATCAAGAAGTGGAAGCGCGAATGGAAGATCAATCTGATTGAGCGGGACAATCCGCATTGGGAGGATCTATATCCGCAGATCGTCAAATAGCTGTTGCATCACCCTCACACACGAAGCGTGAGACCGGACCTCCAACCTCCGTTCGCGATTATGGATTCCGGGCTCGCTCGCTCCGCTCGCGCCCCGGAATGACGGCAGGACAAGAAGGTAAGCCTCGCAATGACGATAGGGCATGTCCCGGAAGGACGACAGGATCATTTGACAGAGTCATTCCGGGACGGCCCGAAGGGCCGGGACCGGAATCCATAATCACGGATCGGGGTTATGGATTCCGGGCTCGCTCGCTCCGCTCGCGCCCCGGAATGACAGTGGGGCAAGCCCCGGAAGGACGACAGGGGTAAGATCCCGGAATGACGGCATCCTACGCCGCGGCGGCCTCGATCAGGCGCTTCGCCGCGGCGCGGGCTTCCTTGGTGATTTCCGCGCCGGCCAGCATGCGCGCGATTTCCTCGCGGCGCGCGTCGGCGGCGACGACACTGACGCGGGTCGCGACCCGCCTGCCCTTGTCGAGCGCGTCCTTGGCGATCAGGTAATGCCGGTCGGCGCGGGCGGCGACCTGCGGGGCATGGGTCACCGCCACCACCTGCAGGTTGCCGGCGAGCTGGCCGAGCCGCGCGCCGATGGCGTCGGCCACCGCCCCGCCGACCCCGGTGTCGATCTCGTCGAAAATCAGCGTCGGCGCCGAGCCGCGGTCGGCCAGTACCACCTTCAGCGCGAGCAGGAAGCGCGCCAGCTCGCCGCCGGAGGCCACCTTCATCAGCGGCCCCGGCCGCGTGCCGGGATTGGTCTGCACCCAGAATTCGACGCGGTCGATGCCGTGCGCGCCGGCCGCCGCCGCGTCCGCCTCGAGCTGCGTCATGAAACGGGCGCGGTCGAGCTTCAGCGGCCCGATCTCCGCATTCACCGCCTTGTCCAGTCTTGCCGCCGCCTTCCGGCGCGCGGCCGACAGCGCCTGCGCCGCCCCGCGATAGCGCGCCGACGCCGCGGCGGCCTCCTTCTCCAGCGCCGCGAGCTTCTCGGCGCCGGCATCGATCAGCGCCAGCGCCGCGGCATATTTCTCCGCCAGCGCCGCCAGTTCGTCGACCGGCACATTGTATTTGCGCCCCGCCGCGCGCAGCGCGAACAGCCGCTCCTCGATCCGCTCCAGTTCCTGCGGATCGAAATCGGCGACGCGCAAGGCGTGTTCGAGGGCGCCGCGCGCCTCGTCGAGCGCGGCGAGCGCCGAATCGAACGCCCGGATGGCCGGCTCGACCAGGCTTTGCGCCTGCGCGGCGCGGCGTTCCAGACGCCGCACCGCCGCGCCGAGCGCAGGGACAGGCGAGGCGGCGCCGGCCACGGAATCGTAGGCGTCGCGCAGGTCGCCCGCGACCTTCTCGGCCTGCATCATGGCGCTGCGCCGCTCCGCCAGCGCGGTCTCCTCGCCGGCTTGCGGCGCCAGCCTGTGCAATTCGTCGACGGCGTGGCGCAGATAATCGGCCTCGCGTTGCGCGCGCGCGACGTCCTGCCGGTGCGCTTCGACCGCGATTTCGGATTCGCGCCGCGCCTGCCACAAAGCCGCCACGCCCGCCGCTTGCTTTTCCAGCCCGGCATAGGCGTCGAGCAGGTTTCGGTGCGTCGCCGCATCGACCAGCGCGCGGTCGTCATGCTGGCCGTGAATCTCCACCAGGGCGGCGCCGAGGCTTTTCAGTACCTGCACGCTCACCGGCTGGTCGTTGACGAAGGCGCGTGTCTTGCCGTCGGCAAGCTGCACGCGGCGCAGGATCAGCGCCTCGTCGCCGTCGATGCCGTGCTCGGCGAGCAGCGCGCGCGCCGGGTGGTCGTCGGCGAGATCGAACACCGCCGTCACCTGCCCCTGCGCGGCGCCCTGGCGCACCAGCGCGGCGTCGCCGCGCCCGCCCAAGGCGAGGGCGAAGGCATCGAGCAGGATCGACTTGCCCGCGCCGGTCTCCCCGGTCAGCACGGCCAGCCCCCCGGCAAAGTCGAGGTCGAGCCGGTCGATCAGGACGATGTCGCGTATGGACAGGCGGGCCAGCATGGCTGTCGCAACCGTGCGGTTGGAATCAGCCGCAGTGTACAAAACGAGAACAAAAATGAAAAGCCCCCCGTCCGCCGGCCGCGGGGGAATGGTTAATCAGGCCGGCTTCTTGAACAGCTTGCTGATCCAGCTGTCCTTGTTCTCGGTCGGCTCCGCGCCGCCGGTCTTCACCAGCGCATAGGCGTCCTTGTACCAGGGGCTGTCGGGGAAATTATGCCCGAGCACGGCGGCGGCCGTCTGCGCTTCCTGCACGATGCCGAGTGCCATGTAGGATTCGGAGAGCCGCATCAGCGCCTCCTCGACATGCCGCGTCGTCTGGTAGCGCGTGACCACGAGCTTGAAGCGGTTGATCGCGCCGATATAGTTTTTGCGTTCCAGTTCGTAGCGCCCGACCATCATCTCGCGGCCCGCGAGCTGGTCGCGGCAGACGTCGATCTTCTTCTTGGCGCTGACCGCATATTCCGTGTTCGGATATTTGCGGATGACTTCCTCGAGCTCCTGGATCGCCTTTTCCGTCCGCGCCTGATCGCGCGTGATGTCGGGGATGTTTTCGTAATAGGACGAGCCGATCAGGTATTGCGCGTAAGCCGCGTCCGGGCTGCCGGGATGCAGCGTCACGTAGCGCTTCGCGGCGGAAATCGTGTCGTCGTATTCCTTCGCCTCGTAATAGGAATAGGCGCTCATGATCAGCGCCTTGCGCGCCCAGTCGGAATAGGGATGCTGGCGGTCGACCTCCTCGAACTTCTTCGCCGCCGCCTTGGCGTCCTTCTTGCTCTGCAGCAGGTAGAGGCCTTCGTTGTAGAGCTTGTCGGCGGGGTCGTCGGGGATCTGGACGTCCTTGTCGCTCGAACAGGCGCCGAGCGCGAGAACAAGCCCGACCACCGCCAGCGCCCGGCCGAGCGCCGCTCCGACCGCAGCCGGCCAACCGCCTTGCTCTGAAGCGTTGCGTGCCATGCGGCGCGACCGTCCCCCACCACCCTCACAACCGGCAGCCTGCCCCGGCAGGCGCCGTGCGGCGCGACCCGTAACCCGAGAATAGCCAAAAAGCGCCCTCGCCCCAAGCGTTTGGGAGGACAATAGGCCGGGATTAAGGCGAAAGGCTTAAAGCGCGGCGGCCTCAGGAGACGTCCGGGCCATAGGCCGGGGCGACCGTGGACACGTCGGCATGCCCCCGCACCCGGCGCGGAACCGGAACCGCCTCGCCCTCGGTGAGAGTCCAGGCCGAACGGTCCGACATCAGGGCCACCAGCACGGCGTGGTTCAGGCGGTGTCCGCCGCGCACCGAACGGTAGGCGCCGAGGATCGGGGCGCCGGCCAGCGCGAGATCGCCGACCGCATCGAGCGCCTTGTGGCGCACGAATTCGTCGCGGTGGCGCAGGCCGCCCGGATTGAGAATCCGGTCCTCGCTGATCACCACGGTATTCTCGAACGACGCGCCCAGCGCATAGCCCGCGCTCCACAATCCGGACACGTCCTTCATGAAGCCGAAGGTGCGCGCGCGCGACAATTCGCTGCGGAAATTGGCGTCGGTGATGTCGGTGGCGAGCGTCTGGCGGCCGATCAGCGGGCAGTCGAACTGGATTTCGACCTCGACCCGGAAGCCGCGCGCATAGGGACGCAGTTCGCCGAAAGCGTCGTCGCGCGCGACGCGCACCGGCTTGAGAATCTTGATGAAACGCCGCGGCGCCGCGAGGCTGACGATGCCCGCCTGGTCGATCGCGGAGACGAAAGCGGCGGCGCTGCCGTCCATGATCGGCACTTCCGCGCCGTCGATCTCGACCACCACATTGTCGACGCCCAGCCCGCGCAGGGCGGCCAGAATATGTTCGGCGGTCGATACCAGCTTGCCGTGATGGTCGCCGAGCACCGTCGCGAGCTCGGTCGCGGTCACCGAGCGATAGTCGGCGCGCACTTCGCGGTCGCGGCCTTCCGCGTCCGAGCGGGTGAAGACGATGCCGGTATCGGCATCCGCCGGATGCAGCGTGAGTGTGGCAGGAAGTCCGGAATGGACGCCTACGCCCGTGACCGAGACTTGTTCGCCGAGCGTCGTCTGCTTTGCGGCTTTCATCGCACCCTTCCGCGTATCGCCCGGCGCCACCGCGCCATTGACACACGGACCCCCTTTACGACCCCTGAAGGCCACCACTGCCGCAGAGAACCCGACGCCGTACCGAAATCCCCCGGAACGCCCGCGCCCAATACCCCTGTGCACTGCACAGACCTTAACCATCGGCCTTAACGCCACCAAAACACGCTTTCTTACCGACTGTTACCTCCTTCTCGCCGCAATCACGTCGCCGTTGCGTCAAAATACCCCCGCGCCGCCCGGGATTGCGCCCGGATCAAGGGCAAAGCCCCGCCCGGCCAGGGAAAATCCCCGCTTTTCAGGCCCAAAATGCACAGCCCCGGCACAGGGCCGGGGCTGCACAGAACGACGAGAGTGGCCGCAGCCGGATCAGTTGGCCTGGCGGCGCAGGAAGGCCGGAATTTCGAGCTGGTCGTCGGCCGGGGAGTAATGCACAGGGGCCGGCCGGCCGTGCTGGTCGAGGCCCTGGGGGCCGCGCCGGGCATAGTCGGAAACCGCCTCCCGCGATTCGGCCGGACGCGGCATCGGCCGCGGCGGCATGCGTTCGGCGGCGGGACGCTGGCGGATGGCCGGCGCCTCGGCTTCCGGCTCCTCCGAACGGCGACCAAGCCCCACCGAGGCGAGCCGCTGCAGCAGGCTGACCCGCTGCTTCTCCGGGTGATGCGGGTCGTCCGGCAATTCGCCGCGCTGCGCCCGGATTTCGCGCTGCGCCGGCATCGGCAGATCCTCGATCCGGGGCATGCGCGGGCGCTGCATCACGCGCTCCGGCTGCGGCGGGATGAACGTCTCGGGATGCTCGTGCGCGGACGGCGCCGCGGGGGCCGCCGCCTGCGGCTCCACGAACAGCGAAGGCTTGGGCGGCATGGAGCGGATCGTGACATCGTCGATCGCGGCCTGCGGGGCCAGCACGGCCGCCGCCACCGCGGCGGTCGCCGCCTGCTCGATCTCGCTGAAGGCGCGCGCGGGCACGCGCGCGGGCGGCGAGGACGCGGCGGGCGCGGCTGCGGCCGGCGCATAAGGCGAGGCCGGGATGGCCGGGCGCACCGGGGTCTCGCCGCGCACCAGCTGATCGGCGATGCGCTGCGGCCGCGGCTCGGCCTTGGCCACGCGGTCGATGCCGGTGGCGACCACCGAGACGCGGATGATGCCCTCCAGGCTCTCGTCGAAGGTCGCGCCGACGATGATGTTGGCGTCCTTGTCGACTTCCTCGCGGATGCGGGTCGCCGCCTCGTCGACTTCGTAAAGCGTCAGGTCCTTGCCGCCGGTGATCGAGATCAGCAGGCCCTTGGCTCCCTTCATCGACGAATCGTCGATCAGCGGGTTGGAGATCGCGGCTTCCGCGGCGGACAGCGCGCGCTTCTCGCCCGACGCCTCGCCGGTGCCCATCATCGCCTTGCCCATTTCCCGCATGACCACGCGGACATCGGCGAAGTCGAGATTGATCAGACCTTCCTTCACCATCAGATCGGTGATGCAGGCGACACCCGAATACAGCACCTGGTCGGCCATCGCGAAGGCGTCGGCGAAGGTGGTCTTTTCGTTCGCGACCCGGAACAGATTCTGGTTCGGGATGATCAGCAGCGTGTCGACGTATTTCTGCAGCTCGGTGATGCCGGTCTCGGCGAAGCGCATGCGGCGCTCGCCCTCGAAATGGAAC
>JBFWWQ010000104.1:0-10257 GCA_050246095.1 Pseudorhodoplanes sp. | reverse complement strand
CTGGAGCCGATGCGGCGCGATTCCGGTCCCGCGATCGCCGCCGGCGCAGCCTTCGCGCTTTCGCGCGACGGCGATCCGCTGGTCGTCGCGCTCGCCGCCGACCACGTGGTCGGCGACCCGGCGGCCTTCGCGGCGGCCTGCGCCGCCGCGGCCGACGCCGCCGCGCAGGGGCGGATCGTGACCTTCGGCGTGCGGCCGGACCGCCCGGCGGTCGAATACGGCTACATCAAGCCCGGTCCGGCTTTGGCCGGGGCGGCGGTCCGCGTCGAGCGCTTCGTCGAGAAGCCGGATGCGCAGACCGCGCAACGCTACATCGCGGAAGGCTATCTCTGGAATTCCGGCAATTTCGTCTTTCGCGCCGGCGTGCTGCTCGGCGAATACGAGAAGTTCGACGCCCCGACGGTTGCCGCGGCCCGCGCGGCGGTGAGCAAGGCGGGGACCGATCTCGGCTTCGTCACGCTCGACGCTGCGGCCTTCGCCCATGCGTTGCCGAATTCCATCGACTATGCGGTGATGGAGAAGACCGACCGCGCGGCCCTGGTCCCGGTCTCCTATGGCTGGTCGGATGTCGGCTCCTGGCATGCGGTGTGGGAGCTCGCGGTGCGCGATGCGGCGGGGAATGCCGCGCAGGGCCAGGCGGTTTTCGTGGAGACGAAGAATTCCTATGCCGCTTCGGAAAAGCCGCTGGTCGCGCTGTTCGGCGTGGAAGACCTTGTCGTGGTCGCGAGCGAGGACGCGGTGCTGATCGCCAACCGCGCCGATACCAACGGCATGAAGCGGCTGGTGCAGAAACTGAAGGACGTGGCGCCGGCGGTGACGGTCGATCACATCAAGATGCACCGGCCCTGGGGCAATTATCAGTCGCTGGACAACGGCGACCGCTACCAGGTCAAGCGCATCGTGGTGAAGAAGGGCGGGCGGCTTTCGCTGCAATACCACAACCATCGCGCCGAGCACTGGGTGGTGGTGCGCGGCACCGCCAGGGTGACGCTCGGCGAGCAGGTGAAAATCCTGCACGAGAACGAATCCATCTACATCCCGATAGGGACGCCGCACCGGCTGGAAAACCCGGGCAAGATCGATCTGGAACTGATCGAGGTGCAGACCGGCAGCTATCTCGGCGAGGATGACATCATCCGCATCGAGGACGATTATCGCCGCTCGTAGGAAATCGCGGCCTCCGGTTCGGCTCCCATCGCCTTGAACCGCAGCCGGCTCGCGACCCACAGGCCGCCGCCGATCAGGCCGACTGCGAAATTCGCGGCCCCGAGCAGCAGCGAGATCGTCAGGGCGTCGCTTGCGTTGAGGCCCGCCAGCGTGAAGGCGGTGACCATCAGGCTCTCGCGCAGGCCCCAGCCGGCAATGGTGATCGGGACGGTGGCGATCAGCACCACCGGCGGGATCAGGCAGGTCATCAGCAGGAAGCCGACCGGCGCGCCGATGGCCTTGGCCATCGACCAGCTCGCGAACACCGTCGCGAGGTGGATCAGCATCGAGCATACGGCGACAAAGGCCAGACGGCGGGCGGGGCGGGCCACCTGGCGCAGCACCATCGAGGCGGCGATCAGATGGTGCACGCCCCAGAGCCGCTCGATCCGCGTGTCGCTGAACAGCGAGAGCGCCGCGAACACCATCCCGCCGGCAAGGCCCGCCACCCCGACCAGCGTCACCGCCAGGCGCGCGACGGAATCCTGCACGAAGGCATAGGTCCAGGGCAGGCAGAACGAGACCAGCAGCGCGAGCGCGAAGACGCCGATGGCGCGGTCGACGAATACCGAATAGGTCGCGATCCGCCAGCCCGCCTTGTAGCCCTGCGCCAGCATCCAGATCCGCGCCGCGTCGCCGCCGATGGTCGAGGGCAGGGTCTGGTTGAAGAAGGCCGCGATGAAGCTCAGCCGTGCCGCCGCCGCCGCGGCGAGCGGAAATCGGGCCGCCTGCACGATCTGCTGCCAGCGCACGGCCTGCACGCCGATCTGCGCGATCAGCACGGCGATGACGAGCACAAGCCAGGCGGCGTCGATTTCGGCGACGCGCTCCGTCACCGTTTGCAGATTGACGGAGCGCACGGCGAAATAGATCAGGAGCGCGGTGAGCGCGGCCTTGACCAAGAACAGAACAATGCGTCGCATGCGCCCTGGGAGAGTCACATTGAAGTCGGCAGGGCGTTGTTGTATGGGCCTGATCCAGACGAGGCAACGCTTTTCCCGCCGAATCCGTTGACCCGTCCGACTCGAAAGCGCGGAAGATTCCGATGACAACCTCGCTCAAGGACCTGAAGGTCAAGCTGTTCACCGACGGCGCCGACAAGGCGCAGATCGTGGAAATGGCGAAGAATGCCTGGATCGCCGGCTTCACCACCAATCCCTCGCTGCTCAAGAAGGCCGGCGTGCGCGATTACGAAGCCTATGCGCGCGATCTCGTCGCCGCGGTGCCCGACCGGCATATCTCCTTCGAGGTCTTCTCCGACGACATCCCGGAAATGGTGGCGCAGGCGCGCGTCATCACGACCTGGGGTCCGAACGTCTTCGTGAAGCTGCCGGTCTCCACCACCCGCGGCGAGATGCTGTTCGATGCGATCCGCTCGCTCTCGCGGGACGGGGTGAAGATCAACCTGACCGCCCTGTTCACGGCCGATCAGGTGGCGCGCGGCGTCGATGCGCTGGGCGGCGGGGCCGCGGCCTGCGTCTCGGTCTTTGCCGGACGCCTCGCGGATTTCGGGATCGACTATGCGGCGCTCGTGCAGGACGCGGTGAACCGTTCCCGCAAGACGCCCAATGTCGAGGTGATCTGGGCCTCCACCCGCGAGGTCTACAACGTGATCGAGGCGGACCGCATGGGCTGCCAGATCATCACCGCGCCGGCCGATGTGCTCAAGAAGCTGCCGGCTTTGGGCAGCAAGACCGGCGCGGAACTGTCGCTGGATGCGGTGCGGGCGTTCCGCGAGGATGCGCTGGCGGCCGGGCTCACCCTGGCGCTGCCGGGCGCGCGGGCGGCGGAATGAGGCATCGCTGGAACTATTCCAGGCTCGTTACGGGAAATTCCTGTAACGCATTGAATGAAAACGTGTTCGCATAAGTTGTGACGGTCCGGTCGCCAGCCGGGCAGGGGCCATGCTAGGGGAAGCGGGCTTTTGGGGCTTTGGGGGTTGCGTCGGACATGGTGCGGTCGGTCTCGGACGACACGAACGGGCCGCTGCGCGTAGGCGTGGTGGGCGTCGGGATAATGGGCGCCAACCACGCCCGCGTTTTCGCCGGACTGCCGGACGTGCAGCTTATTGGGGTCGCCGATCCGAATCGCGCCCAGCGCGATCTCGTCACCCGCGTGCTCGGCACGCCCGCCGTCGACAATCTCGATGCCCTGCTGGAGATGGATATCGACGCGGTGACGATCGCCGCGCCTACGCATCTGCATCACGAGATCGCGCTGAAATGCATCGCGCGCGGGCTCCACATCCTGGTCGAGAAGCCGGTCGCCTCCACGGTGGAGGAAGGCCGCGACATCATCGGCGCCGCGCGCCGGGCCGGCGTCACGCTCGTGGTCGGCCATGTCGAGCGCTTCAATCCCGCCGTGCAGGCGATCAAGCAGGCGCTGGCCGGCGAGGACATTCTCTCGATCGCCATCACCCGCGTCGGACCGTTTCCGCCGCGCATGTCGAATGTCGGCGTGGTGATCGATCTCGCCGTGCACGACATTGACCTGATCCGCTGGTTCACCGATTCCGAAATCGTCGAGGTGCAGCCGCAGCTTTCCAGCGCCATCGCCGAGCGCGAGGACATCGCGCTGCTGCAGTTCCGCACGGCCTCCGGGGTGCTCGCGCACATCAACACCAACTGGCTGACGCCGTTCAAGGCGCGCACCGTGCATGTCGCGACGCGCAAGAAGTACCTGATCGGCGACCTCCTGACCCGGCAGGTCTCCGAATGTTTCGGCTTCCAGCCCGACGGCAGCTATTCCATGCGGCATCTCTCGGTCGGCCATGACGAGCCTCTGCGCGCCGAGTTGATGGCGTTCGTGGGCGCGGTGCGCGGCCAGAAGCCGCCGGCCGTGACCGGCGAGGAGGGCGTGGAAAGCCTCGGCATCGCCATCCGCTGCCTCGAAGGCCGTTCCGCTCCGACGGCTGTCCCGCAACGCCCGGCCTCGCTGCGCGCCGCCGGCTGAATGGCGTTTCACCCCTCCGCAAGACCTGAAGAACCGATGAACCAGCACGCCCGCATCGATCCGCAGCCGATCCCGTTCATCGACGTCGCCGCGCAGCGGCTCAGGCTCGGCAGCAAGATCGACGAGGCCGTCGCCCGCGTCCTCAATCACTGCCAGTTCCTGATGGGACCGGAGGTGCTCAGCTTCGAGCGCGACCTCGCGGATTTCTGCGGCGCCAAGCACGCGCTGTCCTGCGCCAGCGGCACCGACGCGCTGATCCTGGTGCTGATGGCGAAAGACATCGGGCCGGGGGACGCGGTGTTCTGCCCGTCCTTCACCTTCTGCGCCACCGCCGAGGCGGCGGCCTTGCTCGGCGCGACGCCGGTCTTTGTCGATGTCGATGCCGACACCTTCAACATGGACGCCGAAAGCCTGAAGGCGGCGATCGCGACGGCGAAGAAGAACGGGCTGAAGCCGAAGGCGGTGATCCCGGTCGATCTGTTCGGGCTGCCGGTCGATTTCGACGCCATCCTGCCGGTCGCCAAGAGCGAGCGCCTGTTCGTGCTCGACGACGCGGCGCAGGGTTTCGGCGCGACCTACAAGGGGCGCAAGCTCGGCACGCTGGCCGATGCCACGGCGACCAGCTTCTTCCCCGCCAAGCCGCTCGGCTGCTACGGCGACGGCGGCGCGGTGCTCACCGACGACGACGCGCTGCTCGACCGCCTGAAGAGCCATCGCGTGCACGGCATGGGCAAGGACAAATACGACAATGTCCGCATCGGTCTCACCGCGCGGCTCGACACCATCCAGGCCGCGGTGCTGATCGAGAAGCTGAAGATTTTCGAGGACGAGATCGCCGCCCGCAACCGCGCGGCGCAGCGCTACGCCGCGGCGCTCGCCGATGTCGCGGCGGTCCCGCAGGTGCCGGCGCATTGCGTCTCGGTCTGGGCGCAATACACCTTGCGGCTCGCGCCCGGACGGCGCGACGGCTTTGCCGAGGCGCTGAAGGCCGAGGGCGTCCCGACCGCGATCTATTATCCCAAGCCGCTGCACCGGCAGGAGGCGTACAAGGCCTATCCGGTGGCCGGCAACGGGCTGCCGGTGACCGAGCGGCTCGCCGACGCGGTGATCAGCCTGCCCATGCATGCCTATCTCGACGAGCCGACGCAGGACCGCGTCATCGGCGCCGTCCGCCGCGCGCTTGGAAAATAGCGCTCCCGGCTGTGGGTGGAATCCTGCGGATGCCCGGCCTTGGCCGGGCATTTGTGCATTTTGGGCCTTCTTGCCGACAGCTTTGGACGCCATTATAGTAGGTAATATAACTACATTGGATGTCCGGCGATGGAAGAGGTCATTTCGGCGGCGGATGCAAACCGCAAGTTCTCTCTGCTCCTGAGAGGAATCCGGGAAGGGCGGAGCTATGTTGTCACGAGTCACGGCAAGCCGGTGGCGCGGGTGGTTCCGGCCGGCAAGCACGAAGACCTGGCTGCCGGTGCGCGTTCCGCGTTGCTGTCCCGCCTTAAAAGTCAGCCTGTCATTCGGACCGGACGCTGGACACGCGAGGAACTCTACGAGGACGATCGGTGAGGGTCGCCCTCGACACCAATTTTCTCGCCTATGCGGAAGGGATCGATGACGCCGGGCGGCGCGACGTCGCGCTCGATCTCATTCAACACCTGCCGCAGGAATCGACCGTCGTTCCTGTGCAGGTCCTTGCCGAGTTGTTCAACGTCCTGGTCCGCAAGGCCGGAAAATCGCGGAGCGACGCCCGCGAGGCTCTGCTCGGCTGGCGTGACACTTTCCCGGTGATCGAGACCTCGTCGGAAGTCCTGCTGACGGCGGCCGACCTGGTGGCGGATCATCGGTTCGGAATCTGGGACGCCGTGATCATGTCCGCCGCTTCGCACGCGGGATGCCGCCTGTTGCTGTCCGAGGATTTGCAGGACGGCTTTACCTGGGGAGGCGTCACCGTCGCCAATCCGTTCGCATCGCCTCGCCACAGGCTGCTGGATACGTTATTGCGGGGCAAAGCTGGATGAATCGCGGCAGGATGGCTCCGTGATCGGACGTTTCCTCACCGTCGGCGGCCTGACGCTGCTGTCCCGCATCACCGGGTTTCTGCGCGACATCGTGATGGCGGCGATCCTCGGTGCCGGCCCGATTGCCGATGCGTTCTTTGTCGCGCTGCGCCTGCCCAACCATTTTCGCGCGATCTTCGCGGAGGGTGCGTTCAATACCGCCTTCGTCCCCGCCTATGCGCGCGTGCGCGAGCAAAGCGGGGCGGATACGGCGAAACTGTTCGCCGGCCGCATCTTCACGCTCCTTTTCGCAAGCCAGGTGATCCTGCTGGCGCTGGCGCTCTTCTTCACGCCCGGCGTGATCGCGCTCTTGGCGCCCGGCTTCCGCGACGATCCGGCCCGCTTCGCGCTGGCGGTCGATCTCACGCGCATCACATTCCCGTATCTGCTGCTGGTCACGCTGGTCACGCTCTATGGCGGCATCCTGAACGCCATCCAGCGCTTCGCCGCCGCGGCGGCCGCGCCGATCCTGCTCAACCTCTCGCTGATGGCGGCGCTCGCGCTCGCCGCCTTCTTTCCGACCGCCGGCCATGCCGCCGCCTGGGGCGTGCTGATCGCGGGCGTTCTGGAGGTCCTGCTGCTCATGGGCGATGCGGCGCGCAACCGCGTGCTGCCGCCATTCCGCAAGCCGGTCTTCGACGCCGACATCCGGAAATTCTTTCGCGCGCTGGGGCCGGCGATCGTCGGCTCCGCCGGCGTGCAGCTCGCCTTGTTCGCCGACACCATCATCGCGAGCTTCCTGGCGACCGGCGCGCTGTCGGCGCTCTATTACGCGGACCGGATCAACCAGTTGCCGATCGGCGTGATCGGGATTGCGATCGGCACGGTGCTGCTGCCGGACATGGCGCGGCGCATCGCCGCCAACGACGAGGCCGGCGCGCAGCACGCGCAGAACCGCGCCATCGAGCTGACCCTGCTGCTGTCGATCCCCTGCGTCGCCGCGTTCCTGATCGTCCCCGAACTGATCATGCGCGCCTTGTTCATGCGCGGCGCCTTCACCGCCGCCGATGCGCAGAACGCGGCGATGACGCTCGCCGCCTACGCGGCCGGGCTGTTTCCCTTCGTGCTGATCCGCAGCGTCACCGCGACCTTCTATGCGCGCGGCGATACCGCGACGCCGGTGATCGCGGCGCTGATCGCGGTCGCCGTCAATATCGCCTTCAAGGTGTTGCTGATGGGACCGCTGGCGCAGGTCGGCCTCGCCATCGCGACCGCCATCGGCGCCTGGGTCAATCTGCTGCTGGTCGTGGCGCTGGCGTGGCGCGCCGGGTTGTTCGGCCTGGACCCGCGGTTGCAGCGGTCGCTGGCGCGCCTCGCGCTGGCGGGGATCGCGCTGGTGGCGTTCATCTTTGTGGCGGCCCGCCTGATCGGCGCATGGAACTGGCGCGACGAAGGCGCGCTCGCGCTTCTCGCGACCGCCAGCGCCGTCCTTTATGCCGGGTTGATCGTGCTGCTGCTGGGGCGGGCATGGTTCGCCGGCTTTGTCACCCGGACCCCGGGTGTTGCCAAATCGTCGCAGAATCCTCCTGACACTTTCGGCTAAGGCGGCGTGGACAAAGCGGCCTCCCGTCGCTAAGTCAGCGGGCGGCGGGAAAGGGGGCAGGCATCCGGGCATGATCGTTGCTGAATGGGCCCGGCTGGCTGGTCAGCAATCGTGAACTGGGCGCTTGTCGCAAGAAGAGGGCACGTCCCCGAAGTCCGTCATGAACGATATTTTTGGCATGTCTCCACGCGCGGGATTTCGCGCCGCCGTCCTCGTTTGCGCGGCCGCGCTGGCGGCCTGCGGGCAGGGCACGCCGCCGCAGGCGGCGCCGCCGCCACCGCCGGCCGTGACCGTCGAATATCCGGTTCAGCGCACGGTCGTCGATAAGGACGAATATGTCGGCCGCTTCGTCGCGGTCGACTCCGTCGAATTGCGCGCGCGCGTCTCCGGCTATCTGGAGAAGGTGCATTTCACCGACGGGCAGATGGTCAAGGAAGGCGACCTTCTTTTCACCATCGACCGCCGGCCGTTCCAGTATCTGATGGAACAGGCGCGCGCCAATCTCGAGCTCGCCAAAGCCAATCTCACCTATGCGCAGGCCGATCTCGAGCGCGGCCAGGCGCTGGTGCGCGACAAGACCATCACCGAACAGACGTTCCAGCAGCGGTTGCAGGCGATGCGCACGGCGGAGGCGACCGTCGCCGCCAACGAGGCGCTGCTGCGGCAGGCCGAGCTCGACCGGCATTTCACGGAAATCCGCGCGCCCGTCGCCGGACGCATCGGCGACCGGCGGGTCTCGCCGGGCAATCTCGTCATCGGCGGCGCCACCGGCGGCGCCACCACCGTGCTCGCGACCATCGTCACCTACGATCCGATCCGTTTCGAGTTCACGATGGATGAATCGTCGTTCCTGCGCTACGAGCGCAACGCCAAGAAAGGCACCGATATCGCAAGCCGCGGCGTCGGCGTGCCCGTCGCGCTCAAGCTGATCGACGAGAAGGAATTCTCCAACCGCGGGCGCATGGACTTCATCGACAACGTGATCGACCGCTCCAGCGGCACGATCCGCGCGCGCGCCGAATTCCGCAATCTCAACGGCCTGTTCACGCCCGGCATGTTCGGCCGCATCCAGGTCCCCGCGTCGGCGCCCTACGAGGCGCTGCTGGTGCCGGACGCGGCGATCGGGACCGAGCAGGTCCGCAAGTTCGTCCTCGTGGTCGGCGAGGGCGATGTCGTCGCGCAGCGCTTCGTCACGCTCGGCCAGCTCTCCGACAATCTGCGGGTGATCAAGGACGGCGTCGGTCCGAAAGACCGGGTCATCGTGAACGGTCTGCAGCGCGCGCGTCCGGGGCAGAAGGTCACGCCGCAGCTCAACGGTGCGGCCCCCGCGCAGGCCAAGCCGAGCGGGTCGGCGGAAGCCAAGAACTAGGCGGCGCCGGTGAAGATTTCGCACTTCTTTATCGACCGGCCGATCTTCGCGGCCGTCGTCTCCATCGTCTTCGTCATTCTCGGCGGCGTCGCCTTCCTGCGCCTGCCGATCGCGCAATATCCGGAAATCGCTCCGCCGCAAGTGCAGATCACCGGCCAGTTCCCCGGCGCGAGCGCCGAGACCGTGGCCGAGACCGTCGTCGCGCCGATCGAGCAGCAGGTGAACGGCGTCGAGCGCATGCTCTACATCGCCTCGAACTCGACCGCCGACGGGCGCTTCTCGATCTCGGTGACGTTCGACATCGGCACCAACCTCGATTTCGCGCAGGTGCAGGTGCAGAACCGCGTCGCGACCGCGACGCCGCGCCTGCCGACCCAGGTGCAGCAGATCGGCGTCACCGTCGCCAAGGCCTCGCCCGACATTCTCATGGTCGTGAACCTGTTCTCGCCCGGCCAGGCGCGCGACACGCTGTTCATGACCAATTACGCCAACCTGCAGGTCAAGGACGTCCTCTCCCGCATCGACGGCGTGGGCTCGATCACGGTATTCGGCGCGCGCGACTACGCCATGCAGGTCTGGCTCGATCCGACACGCCTGCAGACGCTCGACCTGACGGCGATGGACGTCACGCGCGCCCTGCAGGGACAGAATATCCAGGTCGCGTCCGGCGTGCTGAATTCGCCGCCGGTGCCGAAACAATTGTCCTTCCAGGTCGCGGTGCAGACGCTGGGGCGTCTTTCCGACCCGGCCGAATTCGAGAACGTCGTCATCAAGCAGACCGCCGATGCGGTGGTGCGGCTGAAGGATGTCGCGCGCGTGGAAATCGCGGCGCAGGACTATTCGTCGGCCTCGTTCCTCAACCGCGATCCCTCCGTCGCCGTCGCCGTGTTCCAGCGCCCGGGATCGAACGCGCTGGCGACCGGGCAGACGATCCGCCAGGCGATGGCGGAGATAGCGAAGGGCTTCCCGCAAGGGATGGAATACACGATCATCTACGACCCGACGCAATTCATCCGGCAGTCGGTCGAGGCGGTGGTCGAGACGATTTTCGAGGCCGTGATCCTCGTCGTGCTCGTCGTCATCCTGTTCCTGCAGACCTGGCGTGCGGCGGTCATCCCCATTGTCGCGAT
>JBFWWQ010000103.1:0-10286 GCA_050246095.1 Pseudorhodoplanes sp. | reverse complement strand
TCCAGCCCGAGGATGGTGTCGGAATCGGTATCATGCCCGGTAAGCATGATGACCGGCGACTTGAAGCCGTTCTTGCGCAGGATGCGCACCGCCTCGCGGCCGTCGACGTCAGGCAGGCCGACATCCATAATGACCAGGTCGATCTGCCCGGCCTTGGCGGCGGCCAGCGCCTTGGCGCCGGAATCGGCGGTCGTCGCCTCGAATTCCTCGTGCAGCGCGAGCTGTTCGGCCAGCGTCTCGCGCAGCTCGGTATCGTCGTCGACGATCAGGATTTTCCGGGTATTCGACATCGGCGCAGGTCCTTGGCCGCGGCGCGGCTTGCGGCGGGCCTGCGAAGTAGAGCAAGCAGGGCCTAAAGGGCAAGCTGTGCCTGTCGGTTTGGGCCGATTCGCCCCGCGATTGACGCAAACTTGAAGCCGAATTGATGGGAATCGGAGCCGCCATGCCGAAGAAAGTCCTGCGCCATCTGCGGGTCCGCGCCCGTCCTGCGCGGCGCAGCCAGGGGATCCTGGTCGCCGGGCCGCTGGCGCTGCCGGTATCGCTCGGGCGCGGCGGTATCCGCGCCGACAAGCGCGAGGGCGACGGCGGAACCCCGCGCGGCATCTTTCGCCCGCTGCGCCTGTGGTGGCGGGCCGACCGCCTGCCGCGCCCGCGCACCAACCTGCCGATCCGGCGCATCCGTCCGGAGGATGCCTGGAGCGAGGAACCCGCCGACCGCAATTACAACCGCCCGGTGCGCCGCCGCCGCGGGGAAGCCGGCGACCGGCTGACGCGCGCGGACGCGCTCTACGACCTGATCGTGGAGATCGACCACAATGTCCGCCCGCGCATCGCCCGGCGCGGCAGCGCGGTCTTCGTGCATCTCGCGCGGCCCGGTTTCGCGCCGACGGCAGGCTGCGTCGGGCTGACGCGCGGCGCGCTGCTGCGGCTCTTGCAGCAGATCGGGCCACGGACCCGCATCGCGATAGGATGACGCTTCCCTCTCCCCGCTAAAGCGGGGAGAGGTGCAGAAGAAAAGCTGTGCGGCGCCCCGAAATGACCGCTTTTAGAGCATTTTCGAGCGAAGTGGGTACCGGTTCGCGTCAAGAAAATGCGATCAAATAAAGGAATCTAAAGCACGTTCCGATTCCATGTAAAACGAACGTGCTTTAGGCCTCGGCCGCCCGCTCGCGCGCGATGGCGAGCAGCAGGATGCGGTTGAGCAATTCGCGGTACCTGATCCCGTCATGGGCGGCCGCCCGCGCGAATTCCTCGCTCTGGGCGATTTCCGGGTTCGGATTGGCCTCGATGAAATACGGCACGTTGTCGGCGGACAGGCGGAAATCGATGCGCGCATAGCCGTCGAGTTCGAGCGTGCGGCAGATGCGCTTGACCATGCGGCGGATGCGCTCGCGCAGCTCCGCCGGGATGTTCTTGGCCGGGCCTTCGGCGATGCCGTGCCGCTGCTGGTATTCGATGTCGTGCTTGACCTTCTCGGTGGCGATGCGGCTGGTGCCTTCCGGCAGCCCGCCGAATTGCAGCTCCCAGACCGGCAGCACGCGCAGCCGCCCGTTGCCGAGCACGCCGACATAGATTTCGCGCCCGTCGATGAACTGCTCGACGATCGCCGCGGTCCCGATCCGCTCGTGGATGAACCGGACGCGCTCGATCAGCTTCTCGTCGCTGTCGACCACCGAGGCCTGCGCGATGCCGAGCGAGGCGTCCTCGCTGACGCTCTTGACGATCAGCGGCAGGTTCAGCCGCGACGGCCGCCGGATCTTGCGGTTGATCGGAAACACCGCAAATGCCGGCACCGGGATGCGGTGATACAGAAGCAGCTTCTTGGCCAGGTCCTTGCCGCGCGCGAGCATCAGTCCGCGCGGATTGCAGCCGGTATAGGGCACCCGCACCAGCTCCAGATAGCTCGCGACATTCTGGTCGTAGGCCGGGTCGCCGTGAAACTGCTCCAGCAAATTGAACACGACATCCGGCTTCCAGCTGTCGATCATGTCCCTGATCGGCTTCAATTCGTGCTGCACGCCGAGCGGCAGCACCTCGTGCCCGGCCGCACGCAAGGTGGAGACGACATCGTATTCCGTCTTCCAGGTATTGATTTCCTGCTCGCTGCGGCCTTTGAGCGAATCCGGCGGCACCAGGTCGGGATGCAGCAGCACCAGAACGCGCTTCGGCCTCATAGGGCGATCCATTTGCGGCGCGAGGCGCTGCACAGCGAATGCACCGTCTTGGCCGTCAGCAGTACGGCGAAATCCATCGTCAGCTGCCGCTCCGGGCCGACCGCGCGCAGCCGCAATTCGCGGCAGCGCACGATCATCTCGTCGAAAACGGCATCGAGCGCGAGCTGATGCTCACCGGTCCATTTCGACACCAATTGCCGGATGCGCGCGCGGTGTTCGCGCAGGAAGGTGGAGGCGGCCGGCGCCCGCGCATGGCGCGGGTCGCTGGAGAACAGCCGCAGCAGGTCGCGGTCGTACATCTTCTGCGAGTCGACGGCGTAGAGCGCGCGCTTCTTCTCGTAATGCTGCTCCAGCGTATGCCCGAGCCGGCTCAGCGGATCGACGCGCAACCGCTTGGTCAGGAGCGGGCGCGCGCCGACGATTTCCTTCATCGTCTCGTCGACATATTGCAACTTCTTCAGCGCGCCCCAACCGTCATAGCGCCGGCGCCAGTTCGAGCGCGGCCGCAGCCACACGGCAAAGGTCTCGGCGAAATCCTCGTCGGGATGGCTCTGCGCATACCACAGGCGCAGGTGCTGGACGAAATTCCTGCTTGCCGGATTCGGTCGGTAATAGCGCGGATAATGCTGCGACGAGCGGCCGAACAATTCCTGCCAGCGCCGCTTGCGGTGCAGCTGGTAGGAATGCTGCACGACATGGCCGGCCTCGTGGCGCAGGATGCGCATGCATTCCGGCACCGTGCCGCCCTCGACGTCGATGATCATCTTGCGTTCGAGCCGCATCAGGCGCGGATGCGCGAGATAGAACGGAATCGCGATGCCCGGCGTGTCGTCGGGACTGAACCATTCCTCCGCGATCCAGGCATGCGGCCGCACCGCGATCCCGCGCTGCCCCAGCTCGTCGTAGAGCTCGTGCAGACAGCCCTCCAGCCACGTCCCTTCGACCGTGACCTTCAGGTCTCTGAGGCGAAGCTGCAGGAGTTCCTTGTCGGGCAGTTTGGCCCAGGGAAAGCGGCGGGGCATGGCATTTCGAGGTGCGGAACGGGTTTGGTTAATGCTCTCATTTCGGTCCCGCACATACAACGGGCGAGGGCGGCGGAAGGGTCCGCCGGAGCGGCCGGCGGAAGGACCGGGACCCGCCGCGGCCCGGTTAAGGGACCCTTGCCGACGATGCCCCGTTGCCGAGCATGGATTAAGCCTTTCTTGGCGCGGAGCCGATAGTTTGGCGCGTATCCTTTTTATTGTTTCACGGCCCGGCCCCGGCCGGATCCGGTATCGGCCCCATTTCGTATGGAAATCGAAGAAACCGACCACCCCGCCGAAGCCGCCGAGGCCCTGCGCCGACAGGCCGGGCTATTCCGGGACATCATCGATCTGTTGCCGGTGGGCGTCACCCTGCAGGCCCAGGACGGCCGCTTCGTGCTGGCCAACCGGGCCGCCGCCGCCTAACTCGGCGCCACGCCGGAGACCCTGGTCGGCCTCGTGCCTGCGGCGGTGCTGCCGCCGGACGAGGCGAAGCTGCGCCAGGCGCGCGAACGCGACCTGGTCGAGACCGGGCGGGACGGCAGCGTGGTGGAATGCCGCGCCGGGTCCGACGGCGCCCGCACGCTGCTGACGACGCAGAAACCCGTTCGCGTGGCGGAGGAGACGCTGATCGTCTCCGCCTCCTTCGACATCACCGAGCGCAAGCAGGCCGAGGACGATCTCAAGCGGCGCGCCTGTTTCGACGAGCTGACCGGACTACCGAACCGCGGCATCGCCGAACAGCAGGTCGGCGCCCTGATCGACCTGAAGGGCTGGCACGGGCGTTTCGCGCTCGCCTTCATCGACATCGACAACTTCAAGCACATCAACGACTATTACAGCCACGCCATCGGCGATGCGCTGCTGATCGAGGTCGCGGAGCGCATCAGCGGCCTGATCCGCGAATCCGACATGCTGGCGCGCATCAGCGGCGACGAATTCATCCTGGTCCTCGATCCGGTGGAGCAGGAGGAGCAGGACCTGCATGCCCTCGTCGGCGAGCTGATCGAGGGCCTGAAGCGGCCGTTCTACATCGAAGGGTTCGAAATCCTCACCTCGGCGTCGGTCGGCGTCAGCCTCTATCCCGATCACGGCAGCGACTACGAGACGCTGCGGCGCAACGCCGATGCCGCAATGTATCGCGCCAAGGGCGTATCGAAGGGCGGCGCGGTATATTTCGATTCCGACGTCGGCCGCCTGATGACTTCGCGCATGGAGCAGGAGCACCGTCTGCGCCTCGCGATCCGCGACCAGCAGTTCCGCTGCGCGTTCCAGCCCAAGGTCGATCTGCGGACCCAGGAAGTGGTCGGCTTCGAGGCCTTGGTGCGCCTGCGCGACGCCGGCGGCGAAATCCAGGGTCCGAGCGATTTCGTCGACCTCGCCATCGAACTCGGCCTGATCGACGACATCACCCGGCAGGTCGTGGCCGAGACGGTCCGCTCGATCCCGCAACTGGACGAGGCGTTCGGCGCGGGCACCAGCTTCAGCATCAACATCGCCGCCCGCCAGGCCGGCGACCTGGCGTTCATGCAGTCGATGACGCAGGTGCTGAAGGACACCGGCTGCGCCGACCGGTTCATGATCGAGGTGACGGAGGAAGCCTTCCTGCATCGCGGCGTCTTCCAGAGCCGCATCATTCCGATCCTGCGCGACATCGGCGTGCGCGTGTCGATCGACGATTTCGGCACCGGCTATTCGTCGCTGTCGGTACTCTCCGACGTCACCGCCGACGAGATCAAGGTCGACCGCTCGTTCATCACCGCGATCCACCAGCGGCCGCGCAGCCAGAGCGTGCTCAAGGCGATCGAGTCGCTGTCGCATGCGCTCGACATGACGATCATCGCCGAAGGCGTGGAGACTTTCGAGGAACTGGCCTATCTGCAGGCGGCGACCCGCATCCATCTCGCGCAGGGCTATTACTTCTCGCAGCCGTTCCTGCTGGAGGAGATGCCGGAGCGCTCGCGCACGATCGAGCGCGGCGGCGAGAGCGGCCGCGAGCGCGGCGAGTCGCGGGTATCGCGCTACGGCCGCGAAGGCCGCTCCCGCGGCTGAGCGACGCCGACTCGATCTCGGTGAATTCGGGCCTGGCCGCCCCGCAAAACGAAATGGCCGGGACGAGCCCGGCCACAACGCAACGACAAGGCGTGTGCCGGCGGCTTACGCCGCCTTCTTCTTCGCCGCGAGCAGCTTGCGGTTGACCAGACATTCCGCGATCTGGATCGCGTTCAGCGCCGCGCCCTTGCGCAGGTTGTCGGAGACGCACCACAGCGCGATCCCGTTCTCGATGGTCGGGTCGTCGCGCACGCGGCTGACATAGGTCGCGTCCTCGCCGGCCGCCTCATAGGGGGTCGCGTAACCGCCCGCCTCGCGCTTGTCGACGACCAACACGCCCGGCGCCGAACGCAGCACCTCATGCACCTCGTCGACCGAGATCGGATTCTCGAACTCGATGTTGACCGCCTCCGAATGCCCGATAAAGACCGGCACGCGCACGCAGGTCGCATGCAGCTTGATCTTCGGATCGAGAATCTTCTTGGTCTCGGCCACCATCTTCCACTCTTCCTTGGTGGAGCCGTCGTCCATGAAGACATCGATATGCGGAATCACGTTGAAGGCGATCCGCTTCGGAAACTTCTTCATCTCGATTTCGCCGAGCGAGTAGATCGCCTTGGTCTGGCGGTCGAGCTCGTCCATCCCGTCCTTGCCGGCGCCCGACACCGACTGGTAGGTCGAGACCACGACGCGCGTGATCTTCGCCTTGTCGTGCAGCGGCTTGAGCACCACGACGAGCTGCGCCGTCGAGCAGTTCGGATTGGCGATGATGCCCTTCTTGCGGAAGCCCGCGATCGCGTCCGCGTTCACCTCGGGCACGATCAGCGGCACGTCCTGGTCGTAGCGCCAGGCCGAGGAATTATCGATCACCACCGCGCCGGCCGCCGCGATCTTCGGCGACCATTCCTTGGACACCGAGCCGCCGGCCGACATCAGGCAGATGTCGATGTCGGAGAAATCGTAATGCTCGAGGGCTTTCACCTTCAGGGTCTTGTCGCCGAACGACACTTCGACGCCCTGCGAGCGCCGGGAAGCGATTGCGACCACCTCGTCGGCGGGGAACCGCCGCTCGGCAAGGATTTCCAGCATTTCGCGGCCCACATTGCCCGTGGCGCCGACGACTGCGACCTTGTAACCCATCGTTCACTCTCCAACCGAATTTTTTCCGGTATTCCGGTCCGCGGAAACCCGAGCGGAAGCGCTTCTAGGCGAGAAAGCCTGCAAAGACAACGCCAAAGGGGCCTTTTGCGTGCATCCGGAGCTGATCTCGTCCCGGGACGAGGCGCGCGACATTGCCGTGCGCCTGCTCGCCTATATAGGCGCGATCGCGTGCCTGGCGGTACTGGCGGCGGAATTCATGCAGTCCCAGCCGGTGACCGCGGCGCCGCTGCCGGCGCCCCGCCCGGACTGGATCGAGGTGGAACGGCCGCACCCCGCCTTCCTGCTCAGCCTGCCGGAAATCGGCGAGGAGGCCCGCTACGCGATCCGCCGGCACGAGCGCGGCGGCGGGCGCAAGGATGTGATCACGTTCGGCGAATCCGGGCGCACCGCACGCTACGTGGCGCTGGAAATCTACCGGCCGGGCACCGAGCTGGAGCGCTTCGAGCAGCCGGCGGCCGCCATCGCGGCGCGCGCCAGCGCCTTCGATCCCGCGTCCGAGATACGCAACGCTTCTCCGATCGACAGCAAATTCGGTCCCGTCGCGACCCTCGACATCCCGATCGGCGGCTTTCGCGAAGGCCATTGCGTCGGCTTCGCGCGCACATTCGGCCATCCGCGGCTGCAGATTTCCGGCCTGTTCTGCGACGCGGAAGCGATCGTCGAGCGCAGCATGGTGGCCTGCCTGCTGGATCGCCTCACGCTGCTGTCGGCGGGCAGCGACCCGCATATCGCCGGCGTGTTCGCGAAAGCCGAGATCAATCGTCAATTCTGCCGCCAGCGCGACCCGCTGCTCTATGCGACGACGCGACGCAACGAACCGAGCCCGACCATGGCCGCGCTGAAGCTGCGCGGCTCGCTCGGCGCGCGCTGACCGACCCGAATCCAGAGGCGAAAAACAGAGAACAAGGAACCGCTGCATGCCATCGCTGTCGCAGGACCATCTGCAAACCGGCGTCAACACGGCGGGCATTCTGATCCGCTACAGCTTCTACCTGTTCGGCGCGCTTTTCTTCGGCATGATCGCGCTCGGCATTTTCTGGGTATACGGCGCGCGCCTGCAGAAGGTGGACGCGCAGCCGGCCTTCCGGATCGCCGGCGGCGACATCGCCAAGCTGCCAATGCGATCTCAGGTCGTGACCGGCGGCCGGCTCGGGCGCGCGGAGATCCGGCAATACGGTCAGCTTTATCATCGCAATGTCGACTTCACGGTCGCGCTGCTGATGCGTCCGCAGGACCAGGTGTCGCTGACGCGCGACGGCCTGCCGGTTCTGCCCAATGTCAAGCCGTTGCGCACGTCGCGCTCGGTCACAAGCAACGTCAACTACGACATCGATACGCGGCTCGGCGATTACCGCGCGAGCGAGCTGCGCGTCGATGCCGACGGACAGTGGAAGCAATGTCTCGCTTTCGTGAGCCGGTTCGAGACCGAGGCGGTGTCGGTCGCGGGCTGGTATTGCGACGCCAGCGGCGCCAAGCCGAGCCCCGACCGGCTCGCCTGCCTGCTCGACAAGCTGGTCCTCGACGCACCGCTCGCTTCGCCGCAGGCCGACAGCTTCGTGCGCGGGGCGCTTTCGCGCGCGCCGTCCTGCTCGGCCTCCCCGGTCAGCCAGACCGTCGATACCGGCGCGCGCCGCCGTTCTTCGCCGGCGAAATGGTCGATGCCGAGCGCACGCCGCAACGGCTATTGACCGGAGCGCTCAGCGGTTGAGGAACGGGTTGGAACCGCCCCGCGCCGGCGCGCGCGGCGGAAAGCTCGCTTCCAGATAGTCCAGCACGAGCTTGCGTTCGCCGCCTTCGAGCTTCGGCATGCCGTGCTTCTCGGTCATCCAGGTCAGCGAATCGTCCCATTGCCGGCGGCTCAACCCCTGCTGCGCCACCAGCTTGAAATTGTGACAGGCGGTGCAGGTGTAGAACGTCTCCTCGCGCCCCGCACCGGACGGGAATTCCTCGGGATTTTCCTCGCGCGGCGTGAAGGTCGTGGTCTGCGCGCCGGCCGACGCAAGCAGATGCAGGACAGGCGACAGCAGCGCGGCGCCGAACAGCGCCGCGCGCATCGACCGCCGCGCAGGGCGCGCGGCGGCCATTCCCGGCGTCACGGAAGGCCGCATCACCCGACCAGCACCCGAATCCGGTGCATCGGATTGCCGCCATAGCCCTGCGGATTCCAGAACGCGGCGACATGCGGCTGCATCACGCCGCGCGTGTCGGTGGCGCGCGTCCATACCTCGAAATAGCCGTCCGACGGCAGCTTCAGCGTCGCAGTCCAGCGCTGCCAGTCGTACTTGTTCTTCGGCTTGGACACCTGCGCGCGCTGCCACGTCGCACCGTAATCGATCGACAGGTCGACTTGCCGGACCTCGAAATCGCCGGCCCAGGACGCGCCGCGCAGCTTCAGCTCGCGCGTGCCGGCGGCGAGCTTGCTGCCGTCCGCGGGGTTGGTGATGATCGAGCGCACCGGCATCGACTCCAGGTCCCTGAAGTTCTTCTCGTTCGGCTTGTCGCCCGGCACCATCGGATTGATGGTCACGCGGTAGGAGGTGGCGCCCATGCCCGGGCCGTCATGCACCTTGTCGCGGATCCAGATGCGGTTCAGCCACTTGGCCGAGACCGAGCCCGGCCAGCCGGGGATCAGGAGCCGCACCGGCCCGCCATGAATGTTCGGCAAAGGCTGCCCGTTCATCGACCAGACGATCAAATTGTTCGGGTCCATCAGCTTCTTCATCGGCACGCCGCGGGAGATCGCGACTCGGCTGGCGTCGCCGGACAGGTGCGGGTCGGCGCCGTAATGGCCGCTGAAGATCGCCGAGGGTTTCACGCCCGCCGCCTTCAGCACGTCGGCGACGCGCACGCCCGTCCACTCGGCGCATCCGACGCCGCCATTGGTCCACTGGTTGCCGCGCGCCGGTGGGGTATAGAACGAGCGGCCGTTGCCGCCGCATTCCAGCACCATGCGCTGCGTCACCGGCTTGAACTTCGCCTTCAGTTCGCCGAGCGTCAGATCGAGCTTATTGTTGACCTCGCCGTCGACGACGACCTTCCACTTGTCGGGCTCTTTCGCCGCTTCCGGAATCTGTCCGTTGTTGCGGAGGAAAAATTTCTCGAACGGCGTGGTGTCGTCATCGAGCAGATGCTCCGGCGTTTCCGCCACCAGCGGCCGTTCGCCGATCACCACCAGCTTGTCGCTCTTGCCGGGGAAGTTCAGATAGATCGGCCCCTTCGGGGCCGCCGGAGCCGGCGCGGCCGGGGCAGCCGCGGGTGGCGGGCTGGCCGGCGGCGATTGCGCGAAGGCGGCGGGAACGAGCCCGGAAGGCATGTTCTGCGAGAACGGGATGGCGCCGCCGACCGTCGCGCCGACGGCGGCGAGACCGGCACCGCCCAGGAAGCCGCGGCGATGCACATCGGTCCGGCGGCCGAAAATCACGGCGTCGGCCCGTTCCGGATCGTCGGCATAGAGTTCCTCGATCGAACGCTCGATTTTGTCAGACATGCTTTCCTCCTGCGATGCCGCGCCCAGCGGCGTCCCGGCCATCGCGATCGCCATCGTGCGGCCGGTTGCAGCAACGTTACCGTCACGCACTGCGTGGTCAATTTGCAACGCAGCGGAGCGGTCGCAGGCGGAGGGCCGCAGGCCCGGATAAAGCGCTTGTTGCGGCGAACCGAACCCGCGTATGGTGCGTTGGACTGCTGGAATCAGCGAGGAAAACGATGCGTTTGTGGACCATTTCGGCTGTGACGGCCCTGGCGGCGGGGGTTTTGGGCCTGCTGCTGGCGGAGCCTGCCTCGGCGCAAACTCCACAGGAGGGCGTCACCGAGCTTTCGTCGCAGTCGAGCACGCGCACGCGCACCCGGGTGGTCGTGCGGCAGCGCTCCAATCTCG
>JBFWWQ010000102.1:0-10308 GCA_050246095.1 Pseudorhodoplanes sp. | reverse complement strand
CATTTCCTTCGTCATTGTCCGCTCCACACTTTCGTGTCCCGGGCACGGCGCAGCACGAAGTGGTGCGCCGCAGACCCGGGACCGTGACAACCTCGGTCTCGGCGGTCCCGGATCGGCGGTGCACCGTTTCACGCTGCACCGCATCCGGGACAAGAGAATCAAAAAGGGTCCCGAAGGACCCTGTCAGCGCACCGCCATCCGTGGACGATCATTCGCCCGCGACGGTGCGCCTGCTTACCAGAATGATAACAAAATTGCGCGCCACGGGCTCGCTCCGATAGGATGTTGCGCGGCTTATAGAGGGCCGCCGTGCCCGGGTCAAGCGCCGGGACCCCAGGTCCGGTCGTTTGTAGCCCCGGACGCCGGCGCGGCCAAGGGCCCCCGCGCCAGGCGCTCCAGGACCGCCGCCCCGGCCGCTTCCGGCTTCACCCAGGTCCAGTTGGGCATCTGGTTGCGGAACCAGGTGACCTGCCGCTTGGTATATTGGCGCGTGTCGATCACCGCCTGCTCGGCAGCCGCCTCCAGCGTCAGGGCGCCGCGCAGCACCTGGCGCAGCCAGGGCACGCCGTGCGCCTTCATCGCCGGGAGCGTCTCCGGAAGTCCGCGCGCGTCGAGCGCGCGCACCTCCTCCAGCGCGCCAGCCTGCAGCATGGCGTCGAAGCGGCGCGCGATCGCCTGCTGCAGCGCCCCCCGGTCCGGGTCGAGGAAAATCCCGATCGCGGCCTGCGGATCGACCAGGGGCGGCATGCCCTCGCGATGCCAGTCGGTCAGCGTGCGGCCCGTCGCCTCCACGACTTCCAGTGCGCGCAGGATGCGCGAGCGGTCGCGCGGCATCAGGCGGGCGGCGGCGGCGGGATCACGATCCTGCAATGCGCGATGCATCGCCTCGACGCCTTCGCGCTCCAGCCGCGCGCGATAATGCTGGCGGATGTCGGCGGGCACCGGCGGTATGTCGGACAGGCCGCCGGTCAGCGCCTTGAAATAGAGCCCGGTGCCGCCCACGACGATCGGCAGGCGTCCTGCGGTGCGCAGGTCGGACAGCGCCCCCGCCATGTCCTTGAGCCAGCGCCCGGTCGAGTAATTCTCCGCCGCATCGACATGGCCGTAGAGCCGGTGCGGCACGCGCGCTTCCTCCTCCGGCGTCGGGCGCGCGGTGACGACACGCAGGTCGCGATAGACCTGCATCGAGTCGGCATTGACGATCGCGCCGCCGGTTCTCTCGGCCAGCGCAAGCGCCAGCGCGGACTTGCCGCTCGCGGTCGGCCCTGCAATAAGCACCGCTTCCGTTTCAACGCTCATCGCATGACCCACGTCGCCACTCTCATTGCCGACCCGGCGCGCCTCGCGCTTGATGCGCCGCTGCTCGCGCTCGCCGCCACGGCCCTGCCCGCGCCCGGCGCCGTGCAATGGCTTTGTCCGGGCGTCGCCGCGGACATTCCGTTTACACCGCAGGCCGATGCCGACCAACGGGAGATCGCCGATCTCGGGCGCGCCGCGCTCGGCGGCCTCCCGGTCGATTGGGTCGTGCAGCCTGCAGCCCGGCGCCGCAAGAAGCTGTTCGTCGCCGACATGGATTCCACCATGATCGGGCAGGAATGCATCGACGAACTTGCCGCTCTCGTCGGGCTGAAGCCGCATGTCGCCGCCATCACCGAGCGCGCGATGCGCGGGGAGATCGAATTCGAATCCGCTTTGCGCGAGCGCGTGGCGCTGCTCAAGGGCCTGCCGGCGGCCGTGGTCGATCAGCTGCTCGCGACGCGCATCACGCTGACGCCGGGCGGGCGCACGCTGGTCGCCACCATGCGCGCAAACGGCGCCTGGACCTGCCTCGTCTCCGGCGGCTTCACGCTGTTCACGCAGCCGATCGCGAAGACGATCGGCTTCGACGAGCAGCGCGCCAATATTCTCTCCCTGGCGGCGGACAACACCTTCGCCGGCAGCGTCGGCGAGCCGATCCTCGGGCGCGAGGCGAAGCTCGCCACCCTGCTCGAACTGGCCGCCCGGCAGGGCGTGCCGCTGGAGGAGAGCCTGGCGATCGGCGACGGCGCGAACGATCTGGCGATGATCGGCGCCGCCGGTCTGGGTGTTGCGTATCGCGCCAAGCCCGCGGTCGCCGCGGCCGCGCATGCACGGATCGATTACAACGACCTCACGGCGCTGCTTTACGTGCAGGGCTATGCGCGGGATGCGTTCGTCGAGGCGGACTGAACCGGCCGCTCAGTAGCGCGGCGTGACGTTTCGCCCGAGGCGGCGGCGTTAAAGTCACGTCTGACGAAAAGGGCGGCCCGAGGGCCGCCCTTTGCAGATCGTGACACGCGCCGGCCGGCTATTGCAGGCTCAGCGCGACGAAGCGCAGTTCGCCTTCGGCGTTGGCGACCAGCAGCAGCGCCGACTTGCGGCCGTCCTTCTTGAGCTTCTCGATCTTGGCCTGCACGTCGGCCGCGGAGGCCACCGCTTCCTGCGCAACTTCCACGATCACGTCGCCGGCATTGAGGCGCTTGCCGGCGGCATCGGAATTCTGCTCGATGCCGGTGATCACCACGCCCTTCACCGAATCCTTGATCTTGTAGCGCTTGCGCAGTTCCTCGCTGATATTGGCGAGGTCGAGCCCGAGCGTCTTCTTGACGACGGAGGGCTCCTTCGGCGTGTCGCCGCTGCGCACCGAGGCAGGCTGCGGCTTCTCGCCGTCCTCGAGCCGGCCGAGCTTGACGATCTTCTTCTCTTCCTTGCCCTTGCGGACGATGATGACCTCGACATCCTTGCCGACGGCGGTGTCGGCGACGATGCGCGGCAGATCGCGCATCTCCTTGATGTCCTTGCCGTCGAATTTCACCACCACGTCGCCGGCTTCGATCCCGGCCGGCTTGGCCGGACCCTTGTCGTCGACGCCGGCGATCAGCGCGCCGCGCGTCTCCTTCAGGCCGAGGCTTTCGGCGATGTCGTCGGTTACCTGCTGGATGCGCACGCCGAGCCAGCCGCGGCGCGTCTCGCCGAACTGGCGCAGCTGATCGACCACGGCGATGACGGTCTTGGACGGGACCGCGAAGCCGATGCCGATCGATCCGCCGGACGGCGAGATGATCGCGGTGTTCACGCCGACCACGTCGCCTTCCAGGTTGAACAGCGGACCGCCGGAATTGCCGCGGTTAATCGAGGCGTCGGTCTGGATGTAGTTGTCGTAGGGGCCGGAATTGATGTCGCGGTTGCGCGCCGACACGATGCCGGCGGTGACCGAGCCGCCGAGGCTGAACGGATTGCCGATCGCGATCACCCATTCGCCGAGCCGCAGCTTGTCGGAATCGGCGAACTTCACGGCCTTCAGCGGCTTGGTCGGCTTCACGCGCAGCACGGCGAGATCGGTCTTCTGGTCGCGCCCGACGACTTCCGCCTTCAGCCGCGATCCGTCGTTGAACACGACGTTGACCTCGTCGGCTTCGGCGATGACGTGGTTGTTGGTCACGACGATGCCGGAGGCATCGATCACGAAGCCGGAGCCGAGCGAGTTGACGCGGCGCGGTGCGCTGCGCGGATTGTCGCCGCCGCGCCGGTTCTTGAAGAACTCCTCGAAGAATTCCTCGAACTGCGATCCGGGCGGCACCTGCGGCGTCGGACTCGAGGAACGCGCCTCGACATTCTGCGAGGTCGAGATGTTCACGACCGCGTCGATGACGGTTTCGGCGACGTCGGCGATCTTCTCCGGTCCGCGCGCCGATGCCGGTGCGGCGGCGAGCAAAGCCGCCACCGCGGCGGCGGCCGCGCAGCCCGCGACATGGCGAAGGGACGGGGCTCGAAACCCTGTGATCAGGCCGGACATGGCAGTAGGCTCTCCTGAAAGCGATGTTGCGCGCAGACTGCCCTTGCCCCTGTGGCGGCGCAAGGCCCGCCTGGCACCACTAGAAGGCGGGGATTAGGGCCAAAAAGCGGCCCGAAACCGGCCGCTCACGCCAGCCCGCGAATAAGCCAGACCAGCAACACGCCGACGAAGGCCGACACGATCCCGATGATTCGCAGCACGGAATCCGGCGTCTGCAGCACGCCCTCCATCGCCGCCTTGGCCATGCCGGGAAAGGCGGCGAACAGCAGGCCCTCGATCACGAAGACGAGACCCAGCGCAACCAGGAAGTCGGTCATGCCCCGCGCCGCCCCGATTCCGGACTATCGGGGCGTGGCGGCCGCTCCCGGACTTCCCGACGGCGCACCGGCACCGCCCGCGGGCTGGCGCGGCCTGCCCGAGGGATCGACGAAGTAGCGGAAGAAGTCGGAATCCGGCTTCAGCAGCATGCGCGTGTCGTTGTGGCGCAATCCCGTCTCGTAGGCTTGCATCGAGCGGTAGAAGGAGAAGAAGTCCGGGTCCTGTCCGAACGCCTCCGCGAAGATGCGGTTGCGTGTGCCGTCGCCCTCGCCGCGGATCTGTTCGGCCTTGGCCTGCGCATCGGCGACCAGCACCGTGACGTCGCGGTCGGCGCGCGAGCGGATTTCCTGCGCGCGCTGGGTGCCTTGCGCGCGGAACTCGGCGGCTTCGCGCTGACGTTCGGTCTGCATGCGTTGGTAGACCGCCTGGCTGTTCTGTTCCGGCAGGTCGGCGCGGCGGATGCGCACGTCCACCACCGAGATGCCGAAGGCGCGCGCCTCGCGGTCGACCTGCTCGCGAATGCGCGCCATGAGGTTGTCGCGGTCGTCGCGGACGACGTTGATGAAGGTCGCCTCGCCGAGCACGCGGCGCAGCGCGCCGTTCATCAGGGTGGAGAGCCGGCTGTTGGCCGCCTCCTGCGTGCCGACCGACTGATAGAAGCGCAGCGGATCGACGATGCGATAACGGGCGAAGGCATCGACCACGAGCCGTTTCTGGTCGGAGGCGATGACTTCCTGCGCCGGCGCTTCCAGATCGAGGATGCGGCGGTCGATATAGATGACGTTCTCGATGAACGGCCATTTCGCGTAGAGGCCGGCCTCGGTATGGACCTGTCGCGGATCGCCGAACCGCAGCACCAGCGCCTGACGGGTCTGGTAGACGGTGAACAGCGACGCATAGCCGATGACGAGCGCCGCGATTCCGAGGACGGCGGCGACGCCGCCCGCGATTCCGAGTCTCATTGGTTGCCTCCCTGGCGCGCCTGCGGCTGCGCCGGTGCCTGGGCCCGCGGCCGTGCGAATTCGCCGAGCGGCAGCACCGGCACGACGCTTTGTCCGCCCACGCCGCCCGCCGCGCCCGCTGTCCCGCTGTCGATGATGATCTTTTCGGTACCGCCGAACAGCCGCTCCATCGTCTCCAGATAGATGCGCTGGCGGGTGACTTCCGGCGCGCGCTTGTACTCGTCGTAGATTTTCAGGAAGCGCGCGGTCTGGCCCTGCGCCTCCGCCACCGTCTGCTCGCGATAGGCTTCCGCGCCCTGCATGATCTGCGCGACGCGCCCGCGCGCCTCCGGCACCACGCGGTTGGCATAGGTGCGCGCCTCGTTCTGCGCGCGCTCGAGGTCGGCGCGCGCCGCCTGCACGTCGCGGAAGGCGTCGATCACCTGCTGCGGCGGATCGACCTTCTGCAACTGCACCTGGGTGATCTGGATGCCGGCATTGTAGCTGTCGAGCACGCGCTGCATCAGCTCATGCACCGCGGTCTCGGTGACCTGGCGCGCGCCGGTCAGGATCGGCTGAATGTCGGAACGGCCGACCACTTCGCGCATCGCGCTTTCGGCGACCGCCTTCACCGTGCCTTCCGGGTTCTGGATGTTGAACAGGTAGTTCTCGACGCCCCTAGGTTCCGGCTTGACCAGCCAGAATACCGAGAAGTCCACGTCGACGATGTTCTCGTCGCCGGTCAGCATCAGGCTTTCTTCCGGCACGTCGCGCACCTGCGGGCCGGAGCGGCCTTCCACCACGCGCATGCCGACGTCGATCTTGTTCACGCGCAGCGCCTTCGGCGTCAGCACGCTCTCGATCGGATAGGGCAGATGGTAGTTCAGGCCGGGTTTCACCTCGCGCACCGGCTTGCCGAAGCGCAGAACCACGCCGAGTTCGTCGGGCTCGACCCGGAAAAACCCGGAAAAGCCCCAGAGCAGCACGCCGACCAGCGCGACCAGCGCGATGCCGCGGCCGCCGAACTGGCCGCCCGGCAGCACCGTCTTCAGCTTGTCCTGGCTGCGACGCAGCAGGTCTTCCAGATCGGGCGGGGTCGGGCCGGACGATTGCGGGCCTGAGCCCCACGGTCCCTTGGGTCCCGAACCCCAGGGCCCTCCGCCCTGATTGCTCCACGGCATCAGAATCTCCTTGTCCGCCGGTCGGCCGGCGAAAAGCTCCTTGGTCGGGCCGGGTTATAGGGGAGCCCACGCCCCCTTACAACGCGCGTTCATGCCGCGCCGGCCGCTCGTAGGTTACGAAAGTAAAGCCATAATCGTCATCCGGCCCTTTCGCCTGCGGCCGCCGCTCGGTCTCGCGCCATGCCGCGGGATCGATAGCGGGGAAAAAAGCGTCGCCGTCCGGGCTGGCATGCACCAGCGTCAATGCCAGCTTTTCGGCGCGCGGCAGGGTCAGATTGAAGATTTCGGTGCCGCCGATCACCGCGATCTCCTGCGTGCCGCGCCGCAGCGCATCGCCGCGGGCGACGGTCAGCGCCCGTGCGAGATCGTGCGCGACGATCAGCCCGGCCTGCGCGAAGCGAGGATCGCGCGTGACGACGATATTGGTGCGCCCCTTGAGCGGCCTGCCGATCGAATCGAAGGTCTTGCGGCCCATCACGACCGGCTTGCCCAGGGTGAGGCTGCGAAAATACTGCATGTCGGATTTGAGCCGCCACGGCAGCGCGTTGTCGCGCCCGATCACGCCGTTCTCGGCGACCGCGGCGACGAGGACGAGGCCGATCGCGCGGCTACGGTCCTCCCCGCTCACACCGCGACCTCCGCCTTGATATGCGGATGCGGATCGTAATTCTCCAGCGTGAAATCCGCATAGCCGAACCCGAACAGGTCTTGCACCGCCGGATTGAGCTGCATCGCCGGCAGCGGACGCGGATCGCGCATGAGCTGCAGCTTCGCCTGCTCGAAATGGTTGGCGTACAGGTGCGCGTCGCCGAAGGTATGCACGAACTCGCCCGCCTTCAGCCCGCTCACCTGCGCCACCATCAGCGTCAGCAGCGCGTAGGAGGCGATGTTGAACGGCACCCCGAGGAAGATGTCGGCGGAGCGCTGATAGAGCTGGCAGGAGAGCCGGCCCTCGGCGACATAGAACTGGAACAGGCAGTGGCAGGGCGGCAGCGCCATGCGCTCGACCTCGGCCGGATTCCAGGCGCTGACGATCAGCCGGCGCGAATCCGGATTCTTGCGGATCGCCGCCACGACATTGGCGATCTGGTCGATGGTGCCGCCGTCGTTCGCCGGCCAGGAGCGCCATTGCTGGCCGTAGACCGGGCCGAGCTCGCCGCGCTCGTCGGCCCATTCGTCCCAGATGCGCACGCCGTGCGCGTTGAGGAACTTGATGTTGGTGTCGCCGCGCAGGAACCAGAGCAGTTCGTAGATAATCGACTTCAGGTGCAGCTTCTTGGTCGTGAGCAGCGGAAAGCCGTCGGCGAGGTCGAAGCGCATCTGGTGGCCGAAAACGGAGCGCGTGCCGGTGCCGGTGCGGTCGCCCTTGTCCACGCCGTGCTTGAGCACGAGTTCCATCAGGTCGAGATATTGACGCATGCGCAGCGCTCGAATCGGGGGCCGACAGCCTAGACCGGCAGATAGGCATCGCGAAGCCGGCGCAAAAGACGTCCCCGCAACCCACAAAAACAAAGGGCGGCCGAACGGCCGCCCTTTGCCCGGAATGCGCGGATTAAAGCCTAGTTGGTCGCGCCGGCCGCCTTGATGATCGGCGACCACTTGGCGATCTCGCTCTTCACCAGATTGGCGAGCGCCTGCGGGCCGCGACGGTCCGGTCCCGGAATGTCGCTGCCGAGTTCGAGCAGGCGCTTGCGGGTATTCTCGTCGTCGAGCGCCTTGTTGAGCGCGGCGGCGAGCTTGTCGACGGCGGTCTTCGGCGTGCCCTTGGGCGCGAACAGCGCGTTCCAGGCCGAAGCCTGGAATTCCGGCAGGCCCGCTTCCTTGGCGGTCGGCACGTCCGGCAGCGACGGATTGCGCTCGGCGGTGCCGATCGCATAGGCCTTGATGGTGCCGCCCTTGATCTGCGGAACGGCGTTGACGATCTGGTCGCACATATAGTCGACCTGGCCCGCGACCAGCGCGTTCATCGAAGGCCCGGTGCCCTGATAGGGAACCGAGGTCGGCTTCACGTTCATGATCGAGTTGAGCAGCAGGCAGGTGGTGAACGACACCGAGCCGACACCGGCATGCGCCATGTTCAGCTTGTCCACATTGCCCTTCACGTAGGCGACGAATTCCTTCAGGTCCTTCGCCGGGAAATCCTTCTTGGCAAGGATCAGCACCGGGGTGCCGGCAACCAGACCGACCGGCTCGAAATCCGCGTCCGGCTTGTAGGCGAGGTTCGGATACAGCGCGACCGAGGCGGCATGCGTGCCCATGTGGCCCATGATGATGGTATAGCCGTCTGGTGCGGCGCGCATCGCGCGCGTGGCGCCCGTGGTGCCGCCGGCGCCGACCACGTTTTCGATCACCATCGCCTGACCGAGCGTCTTCGACATGCTGTCGGTGACGATGCGCGCGATCACGTCGGTCGGGCCGCCGGCCGCGAACGGAACGATCACCGTGATCGGACGGCTCGGGAATTCCTGCGCGGACGCGAGGCCCGCCGAAGCCAGCAGGGCCGCTCCGGCCAGCAGGCGCGCAAAACGATTAGCAACACTCATCAACACCCTCCATGAGAGACAGGCTTGGTCTTTGGTCTTAAGGCACGCCAATTGCGGCGCATTCACGCCCGGCACGCCGCCATGATGGCGCGGTGGTTAGCGCAAAACCGCCCTGATCCCAAGCCGGCTCGGAGGTTGCGGTAAATCGCTACTCGACGAAAACCTCCTCGCGGCGCTTCCGGATCATCGGCAGGACCGAGAGAATCAGCAGCGCCAGCGAAATTCCCAGCAAAACTCCGGAAATTGGACGGGTGATAAAAACCGTCATGTCGCCGCGGGCGATCAGCATGGCGCGCCGCAGGTTTTCTTCCATCAGCGGGCCCAGCACGAAGCCGAGCAGCATCGGGGCCGGCTCGAAATTGTGCTTCACCAGCCAATAGCCGACGATCGCGAAGATCGCGGTCATGATCACGTCGACCGGAGCGTTGTTCACCGAATAGACCCCGATCACGCAGAAAATCAGGATCATCGGGTACAGGTGCCGGTACGGCACGCGCAGCAGCCGCACCCAGATGCCGACCAGCGGCAGGTTGATGATGACCAGCATCATGTTGCCGATCCACATCGAGGCGATCATGCCCCAGAACAGGTCGGGCTGCTTGGTCATCACCTGCGGGCCGGGCACGATGCCGTGAATGGTCATCGCGCCGACCATCAGCGCCATCACCGCATTCGGCGGGATGCCGAGCGTGAGCAGCGGAATGAAGGAGGTCTGCGAGGCGGCGTTGTTGGCGCTTTCCGGCGCCGCCACGCCTTCGATCGCGCCCCTGCCGAAACGCTGCGGCGTCTTCGACAGTTTCTTCTCCAGCGTATAGGCGGCGAAGGCCGCGATCACCGTGCCGCCGCCCGGCAGGATGCCGAGGATCGAGCCGATCGCGGTGCCGCGCAGGATCGGGCGCGCGGAATCGGAGAGATCCTTGCGGGTCGGCATCAGGCCGGTCAGCTTGCTGTCGAGCACGTCGCGGTTCTGCGTGGTTTCCAGATTGCGCAGGATTTCCGCGAATCCGAAAACGCCCATCGCGACCACGACAAAGCCGATGCCGTCGGCGAGCTCGGGCAGATTGAACGCCATGCGCGAGGCGCCGGTCTCCAGATCGGAGCCGACCATCGACAGCAGCAGCCCGAGCACGATCATCGTCAGCGCTTTGAGGATCGAGCCGCTGGCCAGCACCACCGCGAAAATCAGGCCGAGCACCATCAGCGAGAAATATTCCGCCGGTCCGAACAGCAGCGCGACCGCCGTCAACGGCGCCGCCGCCGCCGCGATCACCAGCGTCGCGACGCATCCGGCGAAGAACGAGCCGATGGCGCAGATCGCCAGCGCCGGGCCCGCGCGGCCCTGCTGCGCCATCTTGAAGCCGTCGAGCGTGGTGACGACCGAGGCCGCCTCGCCCGGAATGTTGACCAGGATCGCGGTGGTCGAGCCGCCATACATGGCGCCGTAATAGATGCCCGCGAGCATGATCAGCGCGCCGACCGGCGGCAGGCCGAACGTGATCGGCAGCAGCATC
>JBFWWQ010000101.1:0-10316 GCA_050246095.1 Pseudorhodoplanes sp. | reverse complement strand
AGCCACCACATAAATTTGAAAGAGGATGGCCGCCGACCGGTCCCTTCGCCCGACAAGAATCTCGACACAGCTCATGTCCAATGACGTCAATCGGGCTAAAATCGCTACTTCTTCAGCAGCCTGTTAGCGCCGGACGACCGCTGTCGGGGGGAGGTATCGGTCGTCCGGCGCGTGGATGCGTCCGGGACGCACGGTCCGACAACACCCGTGGCCGCCAACGGTTCCCCGCAACGGCTATCGCGGGAAGCTGAAGGCGGCGCCGAGCCGCTCCAGCGTGACCCAGCCGCGGCCGTGCGCGAATACCAGCAGGGCGAACACGATCCCCGCCACCACGGTGGTCCAGAACAGCTTCCAGAGCAGCAGCGGGATGGCCGGCGCGCCCGGATCGGAGCCCGCCACCACCTCCCCCATTTCCCGCTGCGAGCGCACGCGGAACGGCAGCACGGCGAACAGCACCACCCACCAGATCAGAAAATAGATCGCGATCGCGGTAATCACCGACATCGGCGGCGCGCCCCGTTCAGGCCTGTTCCAGTTCCACCAGCGTACCGCAGAAATCCTTCGGGTGCAGGAACAGGACCGGCTTGCCATGCGCGCCGATTTTCGGCTCGCCGTCGCCCAGGACCCGCGCGCCTTCCGCCTTCAGGCGGTCGCGCGCGTCGCGAATGTCGTCGACTTCGTAGCACAGATGGTGCATGCCGCCGTCCGGGTTGCGTTCGAGGAACTTCGCGATCGGGGAATCGGCGCCGAGCGGCTCGAGCAGTTCGATCTTGGTATTCGGCAGCGTGATGAACACCGTGGTGACGCCGTGGTCGGGTTGCGGCACGGCCGCGGAAACCTCCGCTCCCAGCGACTCGCGGTATTTCTGCGCGGCCTTGGCGATGTCCTTCACCGCGATGGCGACGTGGTTGAGCCGTCCGATCACTGCCCTCTCCTCTTCCCTGGGTCACGTCTGCAGGACGTGCACATGGCATGCCGGCTTCTTGCCCCAGTGCTGGGCGATCGCCGCTCGTACCGCGCGCCGGATCGATTCCGCGACCGCATCGGCATCGCGCCGGCGCTGGCGCGGCAATTGCTCGAACGTGTCCAGCACCGCGTCGGCGGCGAGATCCGCGAGATTTTCGCCCTTGGCGCCGGTTTCGGGTAGCCCCAAGAGCTCGATTTCGGGGTCCGCGACCAGCTCGCCCTTGCCGTTGATCGCCAGCGCCACGGTCACGAAGCCGGCAAAGGCGAGGCGCCGGCGCTCGGCCACGGTGCGGCTTTCGGCCGAGATCAGCAGGCGGCCGTCCTTGTAGAGGCGTCCGGTGGGGATTTCGTCGACAATGCCGGGCGTACCCGGCGCCAGCTGCACCACATCGCCATTGCGGCATTCCACCACGTGCCGGATGCCGAGGCTGCGCCCGAGCTTGGCATGCTCGTGCAGGTGCAGCGCCTCGCCATGCACCGGGACGAGGATCTGCGGCCGCACCCAGTTGATCAGGTCGGTCAGCTCGTCGCGCCGGGGGTGCCCGGAGACGTGGATGAGATGCGTGCGGTCGGTGACGATCTCGATGCCCTGGTCGATCAGCCCGTTCATCACGCGGCCGACCTCCTTCTCGTTGCCCGGAATGGTCCGGGAGGAGAAGATCACGATATCGCCGCGGGAAAGCGTGACCTCCGGATGGTCGTCGGCGGCGATGCGCGACAAGGCCGCGCGCGGCTCGCCCTGGCTGCCGGTGCAGAGCGCCACCACCTTTTCCGGCGGAAGATAGCCGTAGACTTCCGGCGTACGGAATTCCTGCACGCCGTCGAGATAGCCGGTTTCGCGCGCGCCCTGGATCGCGCGGTCCATCGCGCGTCCGACCACCACGACCTCGCGGCCGGCGGCGCGCGCGGCATCCGCGACCGCGCGGATGCGCGCGACATTGGAGGCGAAGGTCGTCACGGCGACGCGCCCCTTCGCGGCGCGGATGATGTCGGCCAGGCTGCGCGCGACATCGGTTTCCGACGGCGAGCGCCCCTCGCGCACGGCATTGGTGGAATCGCCGACAATCGCCAGCGCCCCCTCCTCGCCCAACCGGCGCAGCTTCGCCTCGTCGGTGCCCGTGCCGATCAGCGGCGTCGGATCGATCTTCCAGTCCCCGGTATGCAACACCGCGCCGAGCGGCGTGCGGACGATCAGGGCATTGGATTCCGGGATGGAATGCGCCACCGAAACCAGTTCGACATCGAACGGGCCGGCGGTGAAACGGTGCCCGAGCGGGATGACCCGCACGTCGATTTCCGGGCTGCCCGGCTCGCTCAGCCGCTTGGCCTCCAGCAGCCCGGCGGTGAAGGGGGTCGCGTAAACCGGCACTTTCAGCTTCGGCCACAGATCGAGCAGCGCGCCGAAATGGTCCTCATGCGCATGCGTCAGCACGATCGCCGCAAGGTTGCGGCGCTCCTCGGCCAGGAAGCGGATGTCCGGGAAGATCAGATCGACGCCCGGCAGGTGCTCCTCCTGCGCGAAGGACAATCCGACATCGACCGCGAGCCAGGTCTTGCGCCGCCGGTCGCCGAGGCCGTAGAGCGACAAGTTCATGCCGATCTCGCCGACGCCGCCGAGCGGGACGAAGACGAATTCGTTGCCGCGGAGCATCAGCGCGCCTCCACGCCGGACGTGCGCGCCGACCCGAAATGCACGTCGCCGGCCGAGATCGCCGTGCTGCCGCCGTCCGCCAGCCGCACGATCATGTAGCCGCGCTCATCCAGCGTCTCGAACACCCCTTGAACGACGCGGCTTTCGTCCAGCGCGATCGAGACAGGCCGGCCGATGCCCGCCGCCTTGGCGAGCCATAGCGGGCGGATGCGCGCCATGCCGGTGCGGCACCAGTGGTCGATCAGGTCGATCCAGGCGTCGGACAAAGCGGCAAACAGGTCCTGCGGCCGCACCGTTCGCCCGAGGGCTGCGAGCGAGGTCGCGGGAAAGGCGGTATCGCCGGGGGCGGAGGCGATGTTGACGCCGATGCCGATCACGACGCGCAAGGCGTCGGCAGAACGTTCGGATTCCAGCAGGATGCCGGCGAGCTTGGCACCGCCCGCGAGCACATCGTTCGGCCATTTCAGCGACAAATCGAGACCGGGGGCGCAGGCGCGCAACGCCTCGTCCAGCGCGAGCGCCGCGACAAAGCCGAGCGTCGCCGCACTCGCCGGCGTCACGCGGGGACGCATCAGCAGGCTCGCGGCAAGATTGCCATCCTCGGTGCTCCAGTTACGGCCGCGCCGCCCGCGGCCCTCGCTCTGGCGCGAGGCGACGACCCAGAGCGGACCGTCGTCGCTCTCTCGTGCGCGCGCGACCGCTTCGGCGTTGGTGGAGCCGACCGTGTCGAAGGATGCGATCCGGTAGCCCGCTGCGGCAGCCCGCGGACCGAGCGCGAAGGCCATCGCTCAGAACAGCGACTTGGCGGCGGCGCCCGCCGCATTCAGGAGCGGGATCGGGTAGACGAAGAACAGCAGGTTGAACAGCCCGGAGACCGCCAGCACCGCCGCCTGCTCGCCTGGCATCGGCTCGAAGCTCTTGGCGGGTTCGTCGAAATACATCGTCTTGACGATGGAGAGATAGTAATAGGCGCCGACCACGCTTGCCAGCACGCCGATCACCGCCAGCGTGAACAGGTTGGCGTCGATGGCGGCGAGGAACACGTAATATTTCGCGAAGAAGCCCGCGAGCGGCGGGATGCCGGCGAGCGAGAACAACAGCATCGCCAGCATGAAGGCCATCGCCGGCTTGGTGCGCGCGAGCCCGGAGAGATCGGCAATCTCCTCCACCATCCGTCCGTTGTGCCGCATCGACAGGATGCAGGCGAAGGTGCCGAGCGTCATCGCCATGTAGATCGCGATATAGATCAGCACGCCCTGCACGCCGGCCTGCGTGCCGGCGGCGAGCCCGACCAGCGCGAAACCCATATGGCCGATGGAGGAATAGGCCATCAGGCGCTTGATATTGGTCTGGCCGATCGCCGCGAACGCGCCGAGCGCCATCGAGGCGATGGAGACGAAGACGACGATCTGCTGCCATTGCGGCACGATGCCGGGAAACGCGGTATAGGCGGCGCGCAGGAACAGCGCCATCGCCGCGACCTTGGGGGCGGCGGCGAAAAAGGCCGTGACCGGGGTCGGGGCGCCCTCATAGACGTCCGGCGTCCACATGTGGAACGGCACGGCGGAGACCTTGAAGCAGAGGCCGGCGAGCAGAAACACGAGGCCGAAGGTCAGCCCGATGCCGCCCTGCGAAGCCGCCTGCGCGATGCCGGGGAACGAGACCGTGCCGGTCGAGCCGTAGATCAGCGAGCAGCCATAGAGCAGCATGCCGGAGGACAGCGCGCCGAGGACGAAATATTTCAGGCCGGCCTCGGTGGAACGCAGCGAGTCGCGGTTGCTGGCCGCCACGACATAGAGCGACAGGCTCATCAGTTCGAGGCCGAGATAGAGCGCGATCAGGTCGCCGGCCGAGATCATCATGCCCATGCCGGCGGTGGCGAGCAGGATCAGGATCGGGAACTCGAATTTCTGCATCCGCTCGCTGGCGAAATAGCTGAACGACATCAGGATCGCCACCGCCGAGCCGCCGAAGGCCAGCACCTTGATGAAGCGCGCGAAGTCGTCGAGCACGAAGCTGCCGCCGAAAGTCACCAGCCGCTCCTGCCCGAAGCCCACGGCGACGACCGCGAGCGCGGCCGCGACCAGCACGGCGATCGCCGCGCCGTTGACGAACGGCGTCGCCTGTTCGCCGCGATAGGCCCCGACCATCAGCAGCGTCATGGCGCCGACGACCAGCAGGATTTCCGGCAGAGCCGGCCAGAACGCAGCGATGTCGAAGGATCCCGTCATGGCCGTCATCAGTTCGAGGGAGCGTGCGGAAGCGCGGCCGCCTTCTTGGCCGTCGTCGCCTGCTGATAGGTCGCCACCAGCGCATTCACCGACGCCGACGACATGTCGAGGACAGGGCGCGGATAGAAGCCGAACAGCAGCGTGAGGATCACCAGCGGCGCGAAAACGACGCCCTCGCGCCAGCCGATGTCGGCGATCTGCGCGAGCGCGGGCTTCTCCAGCCGGCCGAACACCATCTTGCGGTAGAGCCACAGCGCATAGGCCGCCGACAGGATGACGCCGAAGGTCGCCAGCGTCGCGACCGGGATATTGACCCGGAACGTGCCGAGCAGCGTCAGGAATTCGCCGACGAAGCCGGACGTCCCCGGCAGCCCGACATTGGCCATCGTGAAAATCATGAAGATCGCCGCGTAGAGCGGCATGCGCTCGACCAGGCCGCCATAGGCGGCGATCTCGCGCGTATGCATGCGGTCGTAGACGACGCCGACGCAGAGGAACAGCGCGCCCGAGACGATGCCGTGCGAGACCATCTGGAAAATGCCGCCGCCGACGCCCTGCGCGGTCGCGGCGAAAATGCCCATGGTCACGTAACCCATATGCGCGACCGACGAATAGGCGATCAGCTTCTTGACGTCCTCCTGCATCATCGCGACCAGCGAGGTGTAGATGATGGCGACGATCGACAGCGCGAATACGAGCGGGGCAAAATCGGCGGAGGCGAGCGGGAACATCGGCAGCGAGAAGCGCAGGAAGCCGTAGCCGCCCATTTTCAAGAGGATCGCGGCCAGGATCACCGAGCCCGCCGTCGGCGCCTCGACATGGGCGTCGGGCAACCAGGTATGTACCGGCCACATCGGCATTTTCACCGCAAACGAGGCGAAGAAGGCGAGCCAGGCCCAGGTCTGCAATTCGCGCGGGAACGAGAACTGCATCAGGGTCGGAATGTCGGTCGTGCCGGCCTTCCAGTACATCGCCATGATGGCGAGCAGCATCAGCACCGAGCCGAGCAGCGTATAGAGGAAGAACTTGAAGCTAGCATAGACCCGGCGCGGACCGCCCCACACGCCGATGATCAGGAACATCGGGATCAGGCCGCCCTCGAAGAACAGGTAGAACAGCACGAGATCGAGCGCCGAGAAGGTGCCGACCATCAGCGTTTCGAGCGCCAGGAACGCGATCATGTATTCCTTGACGCGCACCTCGATCGATTCCCAGCTCGCCACGATGCAGAACGGCATCAGCGCCGTCGTCAGGATGACGAAGGGCAGCGAAATGCCGTCAACGCCCATGTGGTAGGCGGCAAAGCCGCCGAGCCAGGCCGTCTTCTCTACGAACTGGAATTCCGCCGAAGCGGCGTCGAAACGCCAGACCAGGATCAGCGAGACGGCGAAGGTGACGAGCGTGGTCCACAGCGCGATCCAGCGCGCGTTGCGCGCAACGCTGGTCTCCTCGCCGCGCAGCACCGCGAGCAGCAGCGCGCCGACCAGCGGCAGGAAGGTGACGACCGAAAGAATGGGCCAGCTCGCCATCAATGCCCCCCGGCAAACATGAACCAGGTGATCAGCGCGGCGGCGCCGATCAGCATGGCGAAGGCATAATGGTAGAGATAGCCGCTCTGCAGCCGCACCACATTGCGCGTGACGTCGAGCACGCGCGCGGAAACGCCGTCGGGACCGAAGCCGTCGATCAGCCAGCCGTCCCCGCCCTTCCACAGCGCGCGGCCGAGCCACTTGGCCGGGCGCACGAAAATCAGGTCGTAGAGCTCGTCGAAATACCACTTGTTGAGCAGGAAGCGGTAGAGCAGCGGCTGCTGGCGCGCGAGCTCGACCGGGATGCGGGGATTGGCGATATAGAACCAGTACGCGATCGCGAGCCCGATCGCCATCATCACCGTCGGCAGCAGCGCGATGCCGAGCGGCACATGGTGGATCGCGTCGAGGATGTGGTTGGACGGCGCGAATTTCAGCGAGTCGCGGAAGAATTCCGCCACATGGTGCCCGGCGAAATATTCCTTGAACGGATAGCCGGCGGCGAACGAACCGATCGCCAGGAAGGCGAGCGGAACCAGCATCACCAGCGGACTTTCATGCGCGGCTTCATAGTGATGGTGGTCGTGCGGCTTGCCGTGGAAGGTCTTGAACACCAGGCGCCAGGAATAGAACGAGGTGAGCAAGGCGGCGATCACGGTCGCGGCGAAGCCGTAGACCGCGAGCGGGTTTTTCGACACGAACGCCGCCTCGATGATGGCGTCCTTGGAGAAATAGCCGGCGGTGAACGGGAAGCCGGTCAGCGCCAGCGTCCCCACCAGCATCATCGCGTAGGTGAAGGGGATTTTCTTGCGCAGCCCGCCCATGTGGCGGATGTCCTGCTCGTGGTGCATCGCGTGGATGACCGAGCCGGAGCCCAGGAACAGCAGCGCCTTGAAGAAGGCATGCGTGAACAGGTGGAACATGCCGATGGAATAGGCGCCGACGCCCATCGCAACGAACATGTAGCCGAGCTGCGAGCAGGTCGAATAGGCGACGATGCGCTTGATGTCGTTCTGCACGAGCCCCACGGTCGCGGCGAAGAAGGCGGTGGTGGCGCCGAAGAAGATCACGACGGTCTGCGCGTTCGGCGCCAGCTCGAACAGCGGGGAGAGGCGCGCGACCATGAACACGCCGGCGGTGACCATGGTGGCGGCATGGATCAGCGCCGAGACCGGGGTCGGTCCCTCCATCGCGTCCGGCAGCCAGGTATGCAGCAGGAACTGCGCGGATTTCCCCATCGCGCCCATGAACAGCATCAGGCAGATCAGGGTCAGCGCGTCGGCATGCCAGCCGAAGAAGTTGATGGTCTTGCCGGTAAGCGTCGGCGCCTGCGCGAAGATGACGTCGAAATCGATCGAGCCGACCATCATGAAGGTCGCGAAAATGCCGAGCGCGAAGCCGAAATCGCCGACGCGGTTGACGATGAAGGCCTTGATCGCCGCCGCATTGGCTTCCGGCTTGTGGTACCAGAATCCGATCAGCAGATAGCTCGCAAGCCCCACGCCCTCCCAGCCGAAGAAAAGCTGCGCTAGGTTGTCCGCCGTCACCAGCGCCAGCATCGCGAAGGTGAACAGCGACAGATAGGCGAAGAAGCGCGGGCGGTGCGGATCCTCCTCCATGTAGCCGATGGAATACAGGTGCACGAGCGAGGACACGGTGGTGACGACGACCAGCATCACCGCCGTCAGCGTGTCGATGCGCAAAGCCCAGTCGACCTTGAAATCGCCCGAAGCCATCCACTGGAACAGCTGGATGCGCTCCTCGTGGTGCCCGAACCCGACCTGCGCAAGCGCGATCCAGGACAGCACCATGGACGCGAACAGGAAGATGGTGGTGACGAGCTCGGAGGGGCGCGCGCCGATGACGCGGCCGAACAGGCCCGCGATCAGGCAGCCGAGCAGCGGCAGGAAGACGATGGCTTGATACATCCGTTATCTCCGACGCATGATCTGGCCCGAAAACCGGTGCCCACTTTTCGGGATCATGCGTTCAGCCCTTCATCAAGTTCACGTCTTCAACCGCGATCGAGCCGCGATTGCGGAAATAGACGACGAGGATGGCAAGCCCGATGGCCGCTTCCGCCGCCGCGACCGTCAGCACGAACAGCGCGAAGACCTGCCCCACGATGTCGTTCATGAAGCTGGAAAACGCCACCAGGTTGATGTTGACCGAAAGCAGGATCAGCTCGATCGACATCAGGATGATGATGACGTTCTTGCGGTTCAGGAAAATGCCGAAAATCCCGAGCGTGAACAGGATCGCGGCGACCGAGAGGTAGTGTCCCAAGCCGATCGTCATGGCGTCAGATGCCCTGCCCCGGCCGCACCTGGCGGATCTCGATCGACGTCGCTGGCGTGCGCGCCACCTGATCGGCAATGTTCTGCCGCTTGACGCCTTCCTTATGCCGCAGCGTCAGCACGATGGCGCCGATCATCGCGACCAAGAGCACAACGCCCGCAGCCTGGAAGAAGTAGATGTATTTCGTATAGAGCACGAGCCCGAGCGCTTCGGTGTTGCTCACGCCCTCCGGGATCGGGGATGCGACCACGCGCGGCGTGCCCGCCCCGATGCTCCAGGCGCCGACCACCAGCAAGATTTCGGCGAGAAACACGATGCCGACCAGCGCGCCGACCGGCAGATATTGCAGGAAACCCTCGCGCAGCTCAGCGAAATCCACGTCCAGCATCATGACGACGAACAGGAACAGGACCGCGACCGCGCCGACATAGACGACGACCAGGATCATCGCCAGGAATTCGGCGCCGAGCAGCAGGAACAGGCCCGCCGCGTTGACGAAGGCGAGGATCAGGAACAGCACCGAATGCACCGGATTGCGGCCGGCAATCACCATCAGCGCGGAGGCGATGCACACGCTGGCGAACAGATAGAAGAAGAGCGCGGGAAGGATCATGCAAGAGGCCCCGTCCATGTCATTCCGGTGCGCGAGCGAAGCTCGCGAACCCGGAATCCATAGCCACCGAAATTGATCATGGATTCCGGATCGGCGCTTCGCGCCGTCCGGAATGACGAATATGTGGATGCTTTCTTCATCGTCTCACCGATACGGCGCATCGAGCCGGATGTTCTGGGCGATTTCCCGCTCCCAGCGGTCGCCGTTCGCGAGCAGGCGCTCCTTGTCGTAGTAGAGCTCCTCGCGCGTCTCGGTCGCGAACTCGAAATTCGGCCCTTCCACGATGGCATCGACCGGGCAGGCCTCCTGGCACAGCCCGCAATAGATGCACTTCACCATGTCGATATCGTAGCGCGTGGTGCGGCGCGTGCCGTCGTTCCTTCGCGGACCGGCCTCGATGGTGATCGCCTGCGCGGGACAGATCGCCTCGCACAGCTTGCAGGCGATGCAGCGCTCCTCGCCGTTCGGATAGCGGCGCAGCGCATGTTCGCCGCGGAAGCGCGGCGAGATCGGGCCCTTCTCGAACGGATAGTTCAGCGTCGGCTTGGGCTTGAAGAAATAGCGCATGCCCAGGAAGAAGGCCTGGACGAATTCCTTCAGGAAGATGGAGCCGGCGGCCTGATCGAGTCTCATCGGATCCTCACTTCGGCGCCAGGCCTGCAAACTGCAGGACCCCGGCCACGATCGCGACCATGGCCAGCGAGATCGGCAGGAACACCTTCCAGCCGAGCCGCATCAGCTGGTCGTAGCGGTAGCGCGGCACGATCGCCTTCACCATCGCGAACAGGAAGAACAGGAACAGGCACTTCGCCGTGAACCATATCACGCCCGGAACCAGGGTGAGCGGCCAGACCGGCGCCGGCGGCAGCCAGCCACCGAGGAACAGGATCGTTCCCATCGCGCACATCGTGGCGATGGCGACATATTCGCCGAGCATGAACATCATGTAGGGCGTGGAGCCGTACTCGACCATGAAGCCGGCCACCAGCTCGGATTCGGCTTCCACCAGATCGAAGGGCGGACGGTTG
>JBFWWQ010000100.1:0-10319 GCA_050246095.1 Pseudorhodoplanes sp. | reverse complement strand
GCCTCGCCTGACGCCGCGGCGGGAAGATACTATGGTCAGCGGCGGCCGTTCCGAGTCGGAAGTCTGGAAACGCTGCGACGGGAGAATTCCATCGGACATTGATTTCCGCCTGCGGTTCGAGAATGCTGGCGCAGACGCATGCCGCCGTGTTCGACAAATGTCTGCGCTACCATGACCGTGCGCCGCAGCCTGGTCGGCCTGATCGGCGGCAACATCATGAAGTCGCTGTCGCCGGCCTTGCATGAGGACGCCTTCGAGTCGTTCGGCCTGCGCGGGCATTATCACCTGATGGATCTCGACCGCCTGCCGGGCCGCCGTCTGGAGAATTTGCTCGAGGCCGTCACATGCGCGGGCTTCGACGGCGTCAACGTCACCTTTCCCTGCAAGCAGGCGGTGATGCCGCTGCTCGACGAGGTGTCGCCGGAGGCGCGCCAGATCGGCGCGGTCAATACCGTGACCATCGCCGCCGACGGCCGCACCGCCGGCTACAATACCGACCGCTCCGGTTTCGCACGCAGCTTCGAGGAGGGGCTCGGCCGCGCCAGCATGGAGGGCCGGACGGCGGTGCTGGTCGGGGCCGGCGGCGCCGGGCGGGCGGTGGCCTTCGCGCTGATGGATCTGGGTGCCGCGCAATTGCGCATCCACGATACCGACATGCCGCGCGCGGAAGCTTTGGCCGCGGACCTTGCGCACGATTTCGGCGCGGCGCGCGCGCGCGCGGTGCGCGATCTCGAAGCCGCGGTCGCGCAATCCGACGGCGTGGTCAATGCGACGCCCATCGGCATGCTCGGCATACCGGGCAACCCGGTGCCGCCCGCCGCCTGGCGCCCGCAGCATTGGGCGGCGGACGTGATCTACACGCCGATGGAAACCGCGTTCATCCAGTCCGCGCGCGCGGCCGGTGCGCGCGTGCTCACCGGTGGCGGCATGTGCGTGCATCAGGCCGCCGATGCATTCCGCCTGTTCACCGGCCTCGTGCCCGACATCGCCCGCATGCACCGCACCTTCGCGCGCGCGCTCGCCGCGCGCGATGCCGCGCTCCTCGGGATGCGGCCGGTCGGGCGTTAGGCGCTCACGCGCCTGCGCAAAGCCGCTCGGCCAGCGCGCGGAATTTCTGCAGCTGGTCGGCCTTCAGTTCGCGGTTCTCGTCGCGGCCGACGAAAATCTTGAACATGATCCCGCCCCCCACATTGAAGAACAGGATCGAGGCGGAGAGCCGGCCCATGAACGGCCGCTCGACAAAGGCCAGGCCGCCGCAGCGTTCGTGCCGCAGATGGCCGTGGAACCCCTTGCTGCCCGGCACATTGTAATAGCCGCGCGCGACGGCGCCCGCCGGCACCGGCCCGCCGAATTCCATGATGCCGTCGTCGGTATGCACGATCAGCGTGACGTCGCCCCAAGTTCCGACATCGGTCATGGCGGCAACGAAAGCGGAGCCGGGTGCGAAGCGGCGCATCCCGTCCGGGATCGCCTCGACCACCGCGCGCGGCGTCACCTTGTGCGTCTTCGCCACTTCCTCGACGATGGCGCCGGGGTCGGCGGCCAGCATCTTCGCCAGGTCGGAATGCGCGTTCACCGCGCTTACGCCGCCTTGGAGCGGGTCAGCGTCTGCTTGACCTCGAAGCCCTCGAATTTCGGATGTTCGAGATACAGCGAGCCGGTCTGCTCGTTGCCGGCGCGCGCATGCGCCGCGCGGAATTCCTCGGACTTGGTCCAGCCCTCGAACGCCGCCTTGCTCTGCCAGACGGTGTGCGACGAATAGAGCACGTGGTCGGATTCCTCCGGCCCCTTGAGCAGGTGAAACTCGACGAATCCGGGCATGCGGTCGAGATAGGAATCGCGGCTCGCCCAGACGCGCTCGAACGCCTCTTCCGATCCCTTCTTCACCTTGAATCGATTCATCGCAATGAACACGTCGCTCTCCATCGGCTGGGGACAACACCGCACGCGCGGCCCAAGCCGTGTCGCGGCTTTGGACGATCGGGATGTTTCGGGGGCTGGCGGGCGTTCGCGAGGCAATCGCGGCGGCTGGCTGGCGCGGCCCGCGGCATCGGCACGCAGGACTATGCTCTGCTAGGCGAGCGTGCGGCGAGCGTCAAGAAGCGTGCTGCGTTTTTTGGAAATGAAATAATGAAAATCTTCAGTCTGAAACGTTTCTCAACTGTATTTCTTGGCGTTCTTGCGGTGCAAGACTATGACTATGAAATGAAATTGGCTGCCGCACCCGACGACAAGAATGCACCTTCCGCGCCGCCGGCCAAGGTCGGCGCCTCGCGCGCCATCGCACTCGCCGACGGACGTCTCGACAGCCGCGAATTGTTCGTGGACACGCGCGAGATCACGATCGCGCATGGCGGCGAAATCTACCGGCTGCGGCTCACCGCGCAGAACAAGCTGATCCTGACGAAATGATCGGCCTTCGCATGGATCGCAGCGCCGCCTTTGCGCTCGCGCTCGCCGCGCTGTCGGGCCTCCCGGGCGCGATGCAGGCGGGTGCGGTAAGCGTGCGCGACGGCACCGGCCGCACCGTCGAGATCCGCGATACCGGCCGCATCGTGTCGATCGGCGGGGCGGTGACGGAGATTTTCTATGCGCTCGGTCTCGACGACCGCATCGTCGCGGTGGACACCACCAGCTTGTTTCCGCCGAGCGCGCTGCGGAGCAAGCCGAATGTCGGCTACATGCGGCAATTGTCGCCGGAAGGCGTGCTCGGCCTGTCGCCGACCTTGATCGTGGCGGCGGAAGGCGCCGGCCCGAAGGAAGCGATCGCCGTGCTCGACAATGCGGCGGTGCCGTTCGTGCACGTCCCCGACCGTTTTACCGGCGAGGGCATCGTCGAGAAGATCGCGCTGATCGCGGGCGCCGCCGGCAAGGAAGCGCGTGGCCAGTGCCTGGCATCCATCGTCGAAGCCGACCTTGCAGCGCTCGCCCGATTGCGTTCCGGCATCGTACGGCCCGCGCGCGTCATGTTCGTTCTCTCCTTTGCCAACGGCCGGCCGATGGTGGCCGGGCGCGGCACGGCTGCGGACGGCATCATCCGCATGACGGGTGCGGTCAATGCGCTCGACGACATCCAGGGCTACAAGACGGTGAGCGACGAGGCGATCGCCGCGGCGCGTCCCGACGCCATCCTCTCGATGCAGCGCGAGGGCTTCAGGCTCGACGCCGCGGAAGTCTTTGCGCAGCCGGCCATCGCGCTGACGCCGGCGGCGCAGGGAAAGAACCTGATCGTCATGGACGGCCTGTATCTGCTCGGCTTCGGACCGCGCACGGCGCGCGCCGCGCGCGACCTGGCGCAGCGCCTCTATCCCGAACTGCCGCACGCGCAATTGCCGTCCGACCTGCGCGATCCGGCGAAAGACTGCATCCGATGACCGGCCTGCAGGCGGCCGGAAACGCTCCGGCGCCTGCGGCGATGCGCAGGCCCGCGGGCGTCTGGGTGATCGCGGGCCTTGTCCTGCTGCTCGTCGCCGTCGCGCTCGTTTCGGCGACGCTCGGCGCCGCGGGCATTCCGCTCGACCGCCTGTTCGCGGCGCTGAGCTTCTCGGGCGGCGATGCCGCGCCGGCCGCGCGCGACCATCTGGTGCTGTGGTCGATCCGCCTGCCGCGCATCGCGCTCGCGATCATGGTCGGCGCGCTGCTTGCGGTCGCCGGCGCGGTGATGCAGGGCCTGTTCCGCAACCCGCTGGCGGACCCGGCTCTGGTCGGGGTGTCGAGCGGCGCGGCGCTGGCGGCCGCGGCGACCATCGTGCTGACGGACCGGTTCGCCGCCGCTTCGTTCGGCGTTCCGGCGGCGAATCTGCTGCCGCTGGCTTCCTTTGCCGGAGCGCTGGCCGCAACATTGGCCCTGTACCGGCTCTCGACCCGCTATGGGCGCACCTCGATCGCGATATTCCTGCTCGGCGGGCTCGCCATCGCGGCCATGACCAATGCCGGCACCGGTCTTCTGGTCTATCTCGCCGACGACCGGCAATTGCGCGACATCAATTTCTGGATGCTCGGCTCGCTCGGCGGCGCCACCTGGAGCAAGGCGGCTGCGGTGCTGCCGTTCCTGCTGCTGGCGCTCGGGATGCTGCCGTTCGTCGCGCGCGGCCTCGACCTGCTGTCGCTCGGCGAGTCGGAGGCGTTCCATGCCGGCATCGCGGTGCAATGGCTGAAGCGCGTCGCCATCGTGCTGATCGCCGCCGCCGTCGGCGCGGCGGTCGCGGTTTCCGGCGTGATCGGATTCGTCGGCATCGTGGTGCCGCATCTGATCCGCATTGCCGCCGGCCCCGGGCATCGCGTCCTGCTGCCGGCCGCGGCGCTGCTCGGGGCGGCTTTGCTGCTCGCCGCCGATACCGTGGCGCGCCTGATCGTGACGCCGGCGGAACTGCCGATCGGCATCGTGACCGCAATCGTCGGGGCGCCGTTCTTCCTCATGCTGCTGCTGCGGCAGCGCGCGCTGGTCGGCCTGTGATCCCGTGATCGAGGCGTTCGACATCGCGGTGCGGATCGGGACCAAGACGCTGCTCGACCGCGTCAATCTGCGGATCGCGCCGGGCGAGACGGTGGCTCTGGTCGGCCCCAACGGCGCCGGCAAGTCGACGCTGCTGCGGGTCCTGTCCGGCGATCTCGTGCCGGACGACGGGGCGGTGATGCTGCATGGGCGCGCGCTGTCCGATTATGCGCCGGCGCAGCTTGCCGGTTGCCGCGCGGTGCTGGCGCAGAGCATCGCGGTGACCTTTCCGTTCACGGTGGAGGAGATCGTGCGCATGGGCGCGGGCGGACGGCGCGGCGCGCGCGTGGACGGGGAGGTCGCGGCGGCGCTCGCCGCCATCGACATGAGCGGCTTCGAGGGCCGCATCGTGACCACGCTCTCGGGCGGCGAGCAGCAGCGCGTGCATTGCGCGCGCGTGCTGGTGCAGCTCGCCTGCGGCGAGGCCGCGCACGGTCCCGGCCTGCTGCTGCTCGACGAGCCGACATCGAGCCTCGACCTGCGGCACCAGATCGAGCTCCTGTCCGGGCTGAAGCGGCGGGTCTGCGGGGGCTGTGCCATCGTCGCCGTGCTGCACGACCTCAACCTCGCCGCTTTGTTCGCGGCGCGGATCGTGGCGCTCTCGAACGGCCGCATCGTCGCCGACGGGCCGGCCGCCGAGGTCATCACCGACGCGCTGCTGCGCGATGTGTTCGGGGTCGGATTGCCGGTCGGCACGGTCCCGCCGGCGGGGATGCCCTTCGTGCTGCCGCACGCGGCGCGCTAGAATCCGACGCCATGCGTCTCGAAGGATGAGGGCGGAACAGACGCAGCATGAATGAGTCGGCCGCTAAAGCACGCTCGTTTTACATGGAATCGGAACGTGCTTTAGATTCCTTTATTTGATCGCATTTTCTTGACGCGAACCGGTACCCACTTCGCTCGAAAATGCTCTAGCCTTCGCTCAAGAGCGGCAGCAGCGCCGGCGCGCCGAGCGCCTCGCCGACCATCCAGGCGAAGCCCAGCAGCAGCAGGAAGCCGATGAAGAACAGCGCGAACAGGACCATCGCGATGCGCTTGGCGAAGGCTGAAAGATTGGTCAGGCCGATGGCGCCCGCGATCAACGAGATCATGAGGAAAATGACGGCCCATTTGAACATGGCGCAGCCCCGACCGGCGGTTGAATGCGGGGGTCAACCCGCCGCCGCGGGATCGGTTCCCGGGCCGTATGGCCGGGCGGGCAGCGCGAAGCCGGCGATCTGCTTGTAGCTTTCCGACAGCGCCCGCAGCTCGTCCTGGGTGATGTAGTCGTCGAGATTGTCGAACGGCCGGTCGCCGACCAGTTCCTCCACCTTGATATTGATGAAATCCGGCGGGAATTCGCGGTTGGTGCGCACGATCCTGGTGGTCGCCTCGCGCCGGGCCTCCTCGTAGGCCGCGAGCGCCGCCGGCACGTCGTCGCGCGCGAGACAATCGGCGAGGGTGCGCGCGTCGATCGCCGCCTGCGCCGAGCCGTTCGAGCCGCGCGGATACATCGGATGCGCGGCGTCGCCGGCGAGGGTGACGCGCCCGTGCGTCCAGCGCGGCAACGGGTCCTTGTCGACCATCGGATATTCCAGGATCTGGTCGGCCGTGCGGATCATGCCGGCGACGTCCAGCCAGTCGAAAGTCCAATCCTTGTAGATGTCGAAGAAATCGGCGAGATCGCCCGGCTTGTTCCAGTCGTTGGGCTCGAACGTGTCGCGCTTGATCTCGGCCATCCAGTTGACGAGCTGGTTGCCTTCGCCGTCGACATTGTCGACGATCGGATAGATCACGATCTTGCCGGTCAGGATCGAGCCGACGCGCAGATAGCTCTTGCCGGTGAGGAACGGCTGGCGCCGCGTCACCCCGCGCCAGGTATTGATGCCGGCAAAGGCCACGGCATCGGCGGGAAAGAACACCTTGCGGATCGCGGAATGGATGCCGTCGCAGGCGATCGCGGCGCGCGCGCGCACGCTGCCCAGGACCCGGCCGCCGGCGCTCTCGCGGAAGGCGATGTCCACGCCCTGCGCGTCCTGCGTCACGCCTGTGCATTCGTGGTTGAGCCTGATGCGCTCCGCGCCGAGCCGGCGCAACGCCGCGCGATAGAGAATGATATGCAGCTTGCCGCGATGGATGCCGACTTCCGGGAACGGGTAGCCGGCATGCCGGCCGCGCGCCTCCTTGTAGATGAGCTGGCCGAAGCGGTTGTAGAAGCAGCTCTCCCGATTCTCGATGCCGGCCGCCAGCAGCTCGTCGCCTATGCCGAGCGCGGTGAATTCGCGCATGGCATGCGGCAGCAGCGTGATGCCGACGCCGAGCTCGCGCATTTCCGGCGCGCGCTCGTAGACCGTGCAGGCCATGCCGAGCCGGTGCAGGTTGAGCGCGAGCGCGAGCCCGCAAATGCCGCCGCCGACAATGGCGACGTCCTTGCCCGCTGCGCTCACATCTCGATCCCGCAATGGCGCGACAGATGCACGGCAAGCTCGAGCAGCGCCTCGTCGCCGCCCGGCCAGCCGATCAGGCCGAGGCCGACCGGGCAGCCCTCGAGCGTGCCCACGGGGATGCTGATCTGCGGCAGCCCGCCGATTCCGGCGATCGCGGTGATGCGCTGCGCGCGCACGCGGAAGGATTCGAGCTGGGGCGCATCGGCGTCGATTTTCGGCGCGATCGAGACCGTGCTGGGCGCGATCAGGATGGTGCCGGGCTGCGCCAGGGCGCGCACCGCCGCCCGCGCGGCGGCCTTTATCTCCTGCGCCTTGGCCAGCGTCTCGCCCCCGACGGTCGCGGTGAATTCCATGCGCTCGCGCACGCCGGGCCCGAAAGCAGGCTTCTTCTCCCGCACGAAGGTCCCGTAATTCTCCCAGATTTCCGACGCCTGGATCAGCCGCACCGCCTCGCGCCAGGCATCGAGGCCGCCCGGCGCGATGCGGGCATGCCGCGGCGCCGGAAGGTCGGACGCCATGAAGATCAGCGCGCTGTTCAGGAGCGAGGCGAGCGGCGCGTCGGCCTCCGCGAAGGCGTCGTCGAGCACCACCGCCTCCTTCACCGCGGCCGGCACCGCCGCGCCGTCGAGCAGCACGCCGCCGACGCTGCGGAACAGGCCGGGGCCCGCGGTGAACCAGCCGACGGTGTCGAACGAGGACGCCATCGGCATCGCGCCCGTGAGGTCGACGCGGCCGAGGGTGGTGCGGATGCCGTACAGCCCGCAGAACGAGGCCGGCACGCGCACCGATCCGCCGGTATCGCTGCCGATCCCGATATCGGCGGCGCCGGCGGCGACCGCGGAGGCCGAGCCGCTGGAGGAGCCGCCCGGCACGCGCCCGCGCGCGCGCACGTTCACCGGGGTGCCGTAATGCGCGTTGATCCCCATGACGCTGTAGAAGAACTCGTCGCAGACGGTCTTGCCGATCAGCGTCGCGCCGGCCCCCAGCAGTGTGTCGATAACGGCGGCGTTGCGGGTCGCGACCGGCGCGTGTTCCAGCCAGGTCGGGTTGCCGCCGCCGGTTTTCTCGCCGGCAATGTCGTACATGTCCTTGACCGCGACGCTGAGGCCAAAGAGCGGGCCCTGCGCCGCGCCGCGGATCGGCGCCTTCAGGTCGTGCGGGACGAAGGCGGGGCGGGAGGCGAGCGGGCGGGCCTTCATCGGGTTTTGCCTTGCGACAGATACCAGTCGAGGATCTGCGCGCCGGTCCAGGAGACGACGCCCGGATGCGCGAGGATTTCGCCGAGCGCGCGCTCGACATGGCCGATGCGGTGCGCGACCCCGGACAGGTAGGGATGCATGGACACCGCCATGATCTTGGCGCGCGCCTCGGATTCCTTGTACAGCCAGCGGAACTGGTCCAACGCGCGCACATAGAAGGCGTCCGACATGTGATGCTGCAGGTTCATCATCACGATGTCGTGCACCTCGAAGGTATAGGGCAGGGCGACGATCGGCCCGTGCCGCGTGTCCAGCGTCACCGGATCGTCGTCCGCCACCCAGTCGCCGATATATTCGATGCCGGCCTCTGCGAGATGATCCACGGTGTCGAGCGTCTGCGTCAGGCCGGGGCCGAACCAGCCGCGCGGGCGCGTGCCGGAAAACCGCTCGATCATGTCGAGCGTCTTGCCGATGACCGCGCGCTGGTCGTCGAGCTTGTGCATCGGCATCTGCTCGTAGCTGTGCGCGTTCAGCTCCCAGCCGGAATCGAGGCAGGCGCGGATCACCGGCGGATAGGTCTCGCAGATGCGGGCATTGATCGCCACCGTCGGCGTCGCCCCGACTTTCTCCAGCACCTTGCGCAGCCGCCAGAACGCGACCCGCATGCCGTATTCGTGCCAGCTCCAGTTCGGATGGTCGGGGATCATCGGCTGGCCCTGCGGCGGCGAAATCACCGTGCGCGCCATCGCCCGCGAAATGTCCCAGTCCTCCAGCGACAGAACCGGCCACACCACCAGCCGGATGCCGTCCGGGAAGCGCAGCGGCGCGCGGCCTTCGATCGGTTCAAACGGCAGGCGTTCGTGCGGCAGCATGGCTTCGGTCTCCTTGCTGCACGCTACAATACCCGCTTCCGCGCGCGAAGCGCAGGGTGGGGGCGTGCGCTGTCGCGCGCGGCATCACCCGATCACCCGCACCGGCTTGCCGTCCAGCCAGGCGCGGATGTCTTCCACCGTCTGGCCGTAGAAGACGCGGTAATTGTCCTGCGTGACATAGCCGAGATGCGGGGTGACGGTCATGGTCGGCAGCGAACGGAACGGATGGTCGCGCGGCAGCGGCTCGACGTCGAACACATCGACGCCCGCGCCCGCGATGATGCCGCCCTTCAGCGCCGCGGCCAGCGCCTTCTCGTCCACGATCGGCCCGCGCGAGGTGTTGATGAGATAGGCGCTCGGCTTCATCAGCTTGAGTTCGCCCGCGCCGATGAGTCCGCGCGTGCGCTCCGACAGCACGAGATGGATGGTCACGAAATCCGCGCGCCGGAGCAGTTCGTCCTTCGGCACATGGGTGGCGCCGGCTTCGCGCGCCTTTTCCGGCGTCAGGTTCTGGCTCCAGGCGATCACCTCCATGCCGCAGGCCTGCCCGATCCTGGCGACGCGCGCGCCGAGCTTGCCGAGCCCGAGAATGCCGAGCGTCTTGCCGAACAGATCGGTGCCGATGGTCGATTGCCAGGCCTCGCCCGCCTTCATGCGCGCGGCCTCGATGCCGATCTTGCGCGCGAGGTCGAGGATCAGGCCGAAGGTGAGTTCGGCAGTCGGATGGCCGGCGGAGTCGGTGCCGCAGATCGCGATGCCGCGCTCCTTCGCCGCCGGCATGTCGATCGCCGCGTTGCGCATGCCGGTGGTGACGATCAGCTTCAGGTCGGGGAGCTTCTCGATCAGCGCGCGCGAGATCGGCGTGCGCTCACGCATCGCGCAGAGGATGGCGAAACCTTCGAGCGCCCGCGCAGCCGCGCCGGTATCGCCGAGCGGCTTGTTGAACACCGCCACCTCGACATCGGGCGAGAGCACCGACCAGTCGGCAAGCTTCGTGGCGACGTTCTGGTAGTCGTCGAGGATGGCGCAGCGCAGCTTCATGGGCGGGGCCTGGCGGAAATGCGGAGCAAGGCGAAGGTCAAGGGGTGTCACATGTGGCAGGCAGGAGCAAGCTGCCGCGGCACCGGCACGCCCCAGCCCCGGAACACCTTCAGAGGCTGGCCGGGACTTCGCCCGGCCATGACGCAGAGCGGGACAATTTCACCGGCAAATCCAATCGCTTGAAAAACCTGCTCGCTCTTTTGACCCTGCAAAAGCTTCCTGTGTCCCGGACGCGGCGCAGCGTGAAGCACAGCGAAACGGTGCGCCGCCGATCCGGGACCGTTCC
>JBFWWQ010000099.1:0-10328 GCA_050246095.1 Pseudorhodoplanes sp. | reverse complement strand
GCCACCATCATCATCTTCATTGCCGTCGTTCATCGCTACGGGGCCGGCATTCCGCTTCTTTATCCCTATCTGGCGCCGATCCACCTGCAATGGGCGCAGGAAGTCTGCATTTACATGTTCGTGTGGATGGCGAAGTTCGGCGCGGCCTATGGCGTGCGCACCGGCATCCATGTCGGCGTCGACGTCCTGGTCAACATGCTGCGGCCGGAGCTGCGCAAGCCCGTCACCTTGTTCAGCCTGTTCTGCGGGGCGCTGTTCACCTTCATCGTCGGCACGATGGGCGCCAGCTTCGTCATCAGCCTCTACGACACCGACCAGGTCTCTCCGGATCTCGAAATTCCGCGCTGGATCGTGTTCCTGGCCGTGCCGCTCGGCTCCTACCTGATGTGCTTCCGCTTCCTGCAGGTCGCCTGGCATTTCTGGAAGACCGGCGAATTGCCGCATCACGACGCCGCGCAGGTCGAAGGCGTGGAGACCGACGACCTGAGGACCGCGCGATGAATGTCGCCATCATCTTCGGCCTGCTGATCGCCCTGATGCTGACCGGCATGCCGATCTCGATCGCGCTCGGCCTGACCGTGCTGACCTTCCTGTATCTGATGACCACGGTGCCGATCGAGGCGGTCGCGCTGAAGCTGTTCACCGGGATCGAGAGCTTCGAGATCATGGCGATCCCGTTCTTCATCCTGGCCGGCAATTTCCTCACGCATGGCGGCGTCGCGCGCCGCATGATCGCGTTCGCGACCTCGATGATCGGCCACTGGCATGGCGGGCTCGGTCTGGCCAGCGTCATGGCCTGCGCGCTGTTCGCGGCGATCTCGGGCTCCTCGCCCGCGACCGTCGTCGCGATCGGCGCCATCGTGCTGCCCGCCATGGTGCAGCAGGGTTTCCCCAAACGCTTCGGCGCCGGCGTGATTGCGACCTCCGGCGCGCTCGGCATCCTGATCCCGCCCTCGATCGTGATGGTGATCTACGCGGTGGCGACCGGAGGCAGCGTCGCGCTCGATCCCGAAGGCAAGCGCGTGCTGTCCGCCTCGGTCGGCCAGCTCTTCATGGCCGGCGTGATCCCCGGCCTGATGCTCGCGACCCTGCTCGGCCTCACCACCTTCTACCGCGCCTGGCGCAACGATTATCCGCGGCTGCCGCGCGCCGGCTGGCTGGCGCGCTTGCGCGCCTTCCGCGAATCGGTCTGGGGATTGCTGCTGATCGTTCTGGTGCTCGGCGGCATCTACAGCGGCATGTTCACGCCGACGGAAGCCGCGGCGGTGAGCGCGGTCTACGCCTTCGTCATTGCGGTCTTCGTCTACAAGGACATGGGGCTGAAGGACGTGCCGCGCGTGCTGCTCGGCTCGGCCAATATGAGCGCGATGATCCTCTACATCGTGACCAATGCGGTGCTGTTCTCGTTCCTGATGACGCACGAGCAGATACCGCAGACGATGCTGCGCTGGATCACGGATTCCGGCTTCGGGTGGATCGAGTTCCTGCTGTTCGTCAACATCCTGCTGCTGCTCGCCGGCAACGTGATGGAGCCGACCTCGATCGTGCTGATCACGGCGCCGCTGCTATTCCCGATCGCGGTGTCGCTCGGCATCCACCCGGTGCATCTCGGCATCCTGATGACGGTGAACATGGAAATCGGGCTCTGCCACCCACCGGTCGGTCTCAATCTGTATGTCGCCTCCGGCATCGCGCGCATGGGCATCACCGAGCTCACCATCGCGGTATGGCCGTGGCTCATGACCATGCTGATTTTCCTTGCGATGGTCACCTACATCCCGGAAATCTCGCTCTGGCTCCCGCGCATGCTCGGGATGCTGTAGGCGGTCCGGCGGCATGGCGTGCCGGCCGGCTGCGTGCCGGGCGCTTCCTCAGGCGAAATACCGGACCAGCGCGAAGCCGGCGAGCAGGCCCGCGATCGAGAGCAGGACCGACGCCAGCACGTAAAGCACCGCGAGGCCGGTCGCGCCGCGCTCGTAAAGCAGCACGGCATCGAGCGAGAAGGTCGAGAAGGTCGTGTAGCCGCCCAGGATGCCGGTGGTCAGGAACAGCCGCCAGCTTTGCGACGCATCGCCCTTGAAGGCGAACCAGGCCGCCAGAAGCCCCATGACGAACGAGCCAGAAACGTTCTCGATCGCGGTGGCGAAGGGGAAGCTCTGGCCGAGCATGCGGGGCGTCAGGACATTCACGCCGTGGCGCAGCGCCGCACCCAGCCCGCCGCCCAGAAAAACGATCAGGTAGTTCATGATCCGGCCCGCATCCGTCTGGTCCCGCCGAAGCCGGACGTCCGCCCGCGCCCGGTCTTGCTTTGGTCATAAGCCGATTCGATATAAATAGCGCAGTGCGACCGTCGATCCACCGCGCCGCAGCGCCGGAAACGATCATGATCTCCCGCCGCCTCTTCTCCGCCGGACTGGCCGCCTCCTGCGCGGTCCCCGCCTTCGCCCAGCATGCCGGTCACGATCCGGTCTATTCCAACCTGAGCGACCCGAAAAATACCCGCGCGCCGCTGGAAACCATGAAGGCGCAGCACATCTTCGATTCGCCGGCGCCGCCCGCGGCCTTTCAGGGGCGCTGGGTCGCGCGCGCCCCGCTGCCCCTGCCGCGCAGCGAGATGGCATGGGCGACCGTGCTCAACGGCAGGATGCACATGATCGGCGGCTATGGCGAGCAGCGGGTCGACCGGCCCTACCACCATGTCTACGACCCGGCGGCGGACAAATGGACCCAGGCGCCGCAATTGCCGCGCGGCGCCAACCATGTCGGCGTCGCGGTGGTCGGCGACCGCCTGTACGCGATCGGCGGCTTTGTCGAGCAGAACCGCAAGCCCGACAACCTGTGTTTCGTGCTGGAGGCGGAGGCGTGGCGGCCGATCGCGCCGCTACCGAAAGCCTGCGGGGCCATCGCCTGCGTCGAATCCAACGGCTTCCTGCACGCGGTCGGCGGTGCGGTCGGCGACACTTTCGACACCAAGCGTTCGGTCGACTGGCACCTGGTCTACGACCCGCGCATCGATCAATGGTCGACGCGGGCGCCGCTGCCGACCGGCCGCGACCATACCGGCACGCTGTCGATCGGCGGGCTGATCCATGTCGTCGGCGGCCGCGTCGATTCGTTCCACACCAACTCGAATCTGCATCACGTCTACGACCCGAAAGACGACAAGTGGCGGCCGCGCGCGCCGCTGCCGACCGCGCGCTCCGGCCACGGCGCGGTGCTGCATCGCGGCAGGATTTTCGTGATGGGCGGCGAAGGGACCAACCGCGTCTTCGGCCAGAACGAGGCCTACGATCTCGCGGCCGACAAATGGGAAAGCTATGCGCCGATGACGACGCCGCGGCACGGCCTCGGCGCCGTCGCGATCGGCGATTACATCTATGTCGCCGGCGGCGGCCCGGTCATGGGCGGCTCGACCCAGAGCGCGGTGCACGAGGCCTTCACGCTCACCTGAGCGGAACGGGGCGAGCCCTATTCCGCCGCCTCGCGCACCGGCTCGGCCTTCTCCACCTTCGCCGCGCAATACTTGAATTCCGGGATTTTCCCGAACGGATCGAGCGCCGGATTGGTGAGCAGGTTCGCCGCCGCCTCCACATAGGCGAACGGGATGAACACGACGCCGTCCGGCACCGCGTCGTCCTGCCGCGCCGCGAGCTCGACTGAGCCGCGGCGGGTCGAGACGCGCACCATGTCGCCCGGCTCGATGCCGAGCTTGGCGATGGTGCCGCGCGAGAGCTGCGCGATCGGCGAAGGCTCGATCGCATCGAGCACGCTGGCGCGGCGCGTCATCGAGCCGGTATGCCAATGTTCGAGCTGCCGTCCGGTGGTGAGGATGAAGGGATATTCCGCATCCGGCGTCTCGTCCGGCGGCTGCAGCTTGGCCGCGACCAGCTTGCCGAAACCGCCGGGACGCGGGAAGCCCTTGTCGAACACCACGTCGCGGCCCGGCTTGTCGGGCGCGTCGGACGGATAGGTGACCGCGTCCTCGCGCTCCACCCGCTCCCAGGTGATGTTGTCGAGCGCCGGCATCATCGACGCCATTTCCGGATACACGTCGCGCGGATGCGTGTAGGTCCAGCCCAGGCCAAGGCGCTTGGCGAGCTCGACCGTGATCCACCAGTCCTGGCGCGCCTCGCCCGGCAGCGGCAGCGCCGCGCGTCCCATCTGCACCTGGCGGTTGGTATTGGTGACGGTGCCGTCCTTCTCCGGCCAGGCCGAGGACGGCAGGATCACGTCGGCATAGACGGCGGTCTCGGTGAGGAAAATGTCCTGCACCACGAGATGTTCGAGATGCGCCAGCGCCTCGCGCGCGTGATTGAGGTCGGGATCCGACATCGCCGGATTCTCGCCCATGATGTACATGCCGCGGATCACGTCGTCGTGGATCGCCTTCATAATCTCGACCACCGTCAGGCCGCGCTTGGGATCGAGCTGCACGCCCCATTTCCTCTCGGCGCCGGCGCGGATTTCCGGGTTCTCGACCGACTTGTAGTCGGGCAGGAACATCGGGATCAGCCCGGCATCGGAGGCTCCCTGCACGTTGTTCTGTCCGCGCAGGGGATGCAGGCCGGTGCCCGGCCGGCCGATCTGGCCGGTGATCAGCGACAGCGCGATCAGGCAGCGCGCATTGTCGGTGCCGTGGGTATGCTGGGACACGCCCATGCCCCAGAAGATGATCGCGCTTTCGGCGCGCGCGAAGGTGCGGGCGACCACGCGCAAAGTATCGGCGTCGATGCCGCAGATCGGCGCCATCTCTTCCGGCGTGAACGCCTTGATGTGCTCGGCAAACGACTCGAACCCCTCGGTATAGGTCTGCACATATTGCCGGTCGTAGAGATTCTCGGTGACGATGACGTTGAGCATCGCATTCAGCATCGCGACGTCGGCGCCGTTCTTGAACTGCAGCATCTTCCAGGCGTGCCGCTTCATCGCGGTGCCGCGCGGATCCATGATGACAAGCTTGGCGCCGCGCTTGGCCGCCTGCTTGAAATAGGTCGCCGCCACCGGATGGTTCTCGGTCGGATTGGCGCCGATGACGACGATGACGTCGGAATTCTTCACCTCGTTGAAGGTCGCCGACACCGCCGCGGAGCCGACGCCCTCCAGCAGAGCGGCGACCGAAGAGGCATGGCAGAGCCGCGTGCAATGGTCGACATTGTTGGTGCCGAAGCCGGTGCGCACGAGCTTCTGGAACAGGTAGGCCTCCTCGTTCGAGCATTTCGCCGAGCCGAAGCCGGCGAGCCCCTTGGGGCCGTACTGCTTCTTGATTTGCAGGAAACCCTCCGCCGCCTTCTGCAGCGCCTCTTCCCAGGTCGCTTCGCGGAAATGCGTCCACGGATTCATCGGATCGACGAACTCGTGCGGAACCTTCGGCACGCCCTCCTTGCGGATCATCGGCTTGGTCAGGCGCTGCGGGTTGTGCACGTAGTCGAAGCCGAAACGCCCCTTCACGCACAGCCGGTTCTCGTTCGCCGGGCCGTTGCGGCCGGTGACGTAGAGCAGCTTGTCGTCCTTGACGTTGTAGGTGAGCTGGCAGCCGACGCCGCAATACGGACAGACCGAATTGACCTGCTTGTCGGGATAGGCGACGCGCTTGTTGTCGCGGTCCACCAGCGTTGCCGGCAACAGCGCGCCGGTCGGGCAGGCCTGCACGCACTCGCCGCAGGCGACGCAGGTCGAGGCGCCCATCGGATCGTCGAAATCGAAGACGATTTTCTCGTTGTGGCCGCGGCCGGCCATGCCGATCACGTCGTTGACCTGGACTTCGCGGCAGGCGCGCACGCACAGATTGCACTGGATGCAGGCATCGAGATTCACCGCCATCGCGGGGTGGCTGCGATCCGCCTCGGGCTTGGCGCGCTCCGGAAAGCGGCCGACCGTGACGTTCATGGCCTGCGCCCAGGCCCAGAATTTCGATTGCGGATCGTGCGCATCCGCCTCGCGCTTGGGCTGATCCGACACGAGCAGTTCGAACACCATGCGCTGCGCGGTCCTGGCGCGCTCCGACACCGCCTTCACCTTCATGCCGGGCGTCGGCTTGCGCAGGCAGCTCGCCGCCAGCACGCGCTCGCCCTCGATCTCGACGACGCAGGCGCGGCAATTGCCGTCCGGCCGGTAGCCGGGCTCGGGCGCATAGCACAGATGCGGAATGTCGGTGCCGCAACGCTTGGCGACCTGCCAGATGGTCTCGCCCGGCGCCGCCGTGACCTCGCGGCCGTCGAGCGTGAAAGTGACGCCGTTGTCGGTGTGGGGATGCTTGTCGGAGTCGGTCATCGCACTATCCTTGTCGCCGCGAAGGCGGGGGTCCGTGCGCCCTGTCCTCTCGGTCGATCGCCGGTATGGCCCCCCGCCTGCGCGGGGGCGACCGGACTATGAAAGACGCACGTCATTTCACCAGCCCTTCAGCGGCTTCTTCAGATCGTTGGGAAAATGCTTCATCACGCTTTGCAGCGGGTTCGGCGCCGCCTGCCCGAGACCGCAGATCGAGGCGTCGCGCATGGCGGTGGACAGTTCGGTCAAAAGCTTCTCGTTCCACGGCCCCTTTTCCATCAGCTTGACGGCCTTCTCCGTGCCCACGCGGCACGGCGTGCACTGGCCGCAGCTCTCGTCCTCGAAGAATTTCATCAGGTTCAGCGCCACCGCCTTCATGTCGTCGTGGTCCGACAGGACCACCACGGCGTGCGACCCGATGAAGCAGCCATATTGCTCGAGGGTTCCGAAATCGAGCGGAATGTCGGCCATGCTCGCGGGCAGGATGCCGCCGGAGGCGCCGCCGGGCAGGTAGGCCTTGAAGCTGTGGCCCTCCTGCATGCCGCCGCAATATTCGTCGAGCAATTCGCGCATGGTGATGCCGGCGGGCGCGAGCTTGACGCCCGGCTCGTTCACGCGGCCGGAAACCGAGAAGGAGCGGAAACCCTTGCGCGCGTGCCGGCCGTAGGAGGTGAACCAGCCGACGCCCTGTTCGACGATGTCGCGGATCCAGTAGAGCGTCTCCACATTCTGCTCGAGCGTCGGCCGCCCGAACAGCCCGACCTGCGCGACATAGGGCGGACGATGCCGCGGCAGCCCGCGCTTGCCCTCGATCGATTCGATCATCGCGCTTTCCTCGCCGCAGATATAGGCGCCGGCGCCGCGCCGCTGATGCATGCGCGTATGCGGCATCAGGCCGGCCGCCTGCACCTTCGCGATCTCGTCGGCGAGCATCAGGCGGATTTCCGGATATTCGTCGCGCAGATAGAAATAGACGTCAGGCGCCTCCACCACCCAGGCGCCGATCAGCATGCCTTCGACGAAACGGTGCGGGTCACGCGACAGGTAGAAGCGGTCCTTGAACGTGCCGGGCTCGCCCTCGTCGCCATTCACCGCCATCAGCCGCGGCGCCGGCTCCGCGCGCACCAGCGACCATTTGCGCCCGGTCGGGAATCCGGCGCCGCCGAGGCCGCGCAGGCCCGCATCGCTCACGATCTTGATGATCTCCTCGCGCGTGCGCATGCCGCCGAGGCAATCCTTCAGCAGCGCATAGCCGCCGGCCTTGCGATAGGCGTCGAAATCGACCTCGGGTTTTGCGGCATGCGCATGCGTCCCGTGCTTGACCGCGGCCGCGACGTTTCCGAGATCGGCCCTGAACGTCTGCACATGCCCGACCGCGCAGACCGGCGCGCGTTCGCAGGCACCCATGCACGGCGCACGCAGCACGCGCACGCCTTCGCCGAATTTCGCCTTCAGTTCCTGCAGCAGCCGCTCCGAGCCGGCCATCGCGCAGGAGAGCGAATCGCAGACCCGCACGGTGACCGGCGGCGGCGGCGCCTCGCCTTCCTTCACGACGTCGAAATGCGCGTAGAAGGTCGCGACCTCATACACCTCGGCGAGCGCCATCTGCATTTCGGCGGCGAGCGCGGCAAGATGCGCGGCCGACAGATGCCCGTATTGGTCCTGGATCAGGTGCAGGTGCTCGATCAGCAGGTCGCGCCGGCGCGGCCGCTCGCCGAGCAGGGCCGCGACTTCCTGCTGCGCGCGCGTGTCGACCTGCCGGCCCTTCGGCGTCTTGCGCGGGCGGCGGCGTTGGCCAAGCCCCGGTCCTGGCCGGGGATCCATCTGCAAAGTCGGCGCGTCCATCCCATCACCTTGGATTCATTGCAGAAAAAACCTTCTATTGCTCTGTAACAAGCCCGCAACAGCAATCTATTGATTGAAGCTCTCTATTGATGTTCTATAATACAATATAACGATAAGCATGAAAACGTGAGTTTGGAATTTTGATCGACAAACTCGATTTTCTGCTCGCGCTCGCCCGCGAACGCCATTTCGGCCGTGCCGCCGAGGCCTGCGGCGTCACCCAGCCGACGCTTTCGGCCGGGGTGAAGCAGCTCGAGGAATCCTTCGGGGTGCTGCTGGTCAACCGCGGTTCCCGCTTCCAGGGCTTCACGCCGGAAGGCGAACGGGTGCTTGCCTGGGCGCGGCGCATCGTCGGCGACCAGCGCGCCATGCGCGACGAGATCAATGCCATGCGGCGCGGCCTCAACGGCCGGCTGCGAATCTCCGCCATTCCCACCGCGCTCGGCATGGTCGCGAGCCTCACCACCCCCTTCCGCGCGCGACATCCGAATGTCGAATTCACCATCTGGTCGCGCACCTCGATCGAAGTGCTGACCGAACTGGAAAATCTCGAGATCGATGCCGGCATCACCTATCTCGACAACGAGCCGCTCGGGCGCGTGAACACGGTGCCGCTCTATCGCGAGCGCTACCGCCTGCTGACCTCGCGCGATGCCCCGCTGGGCGAGCGCGACAGCGTGACCTGGTCGGAGGTCGCGCAGGTGCCGCTCTGCCTGCTCACCCCCGACATGCAGAACCGCCGCATCATCGACCGGCTGCTCAACCGCGCCGGCAGCAAGTCGCGGCCGATGCTGGAATCGGATTCGATGATCCTCCTGTTCTCGCATGTGCGCACCGGGCGCTGGGCGAGCGTGATGCCGGCCAAGCTCGCCGAGACGCTCGGCCTGACCGAGACCATCCGCGCGATCCCGATCGTGGATCCGGACGAGGTGCACACGATCGGCCTCGTCGTCCCCGAGCGCGAGCCGATGACGCCGCTCACTGCCGCGCTGGTCGCCGAGGCGCAGCGCGTGGCGCCCTCGCTGGTCGATTGATGGCGGCATGACGACTACGCAACCTGCGCAGGTTTGCCTGCGTGCGGCGATGTATTTCCGGTTCCGGGTTCGGCCTTTCAGCGACCCGTCAGGCGACCTTCTCCTTGAGGTGGCGGAACATCGCGGCGCGCGCCTCCTCGTCCATCTCGGTCTTGAAGGCGTGCCGCTCCTTGATCGCGATGGCGCGAATGGCGGCGGGCCGCGCCGTGATCTCGTCCACCAGCCGCTTCAGATGCGGATATTTCGCCCAGTGCTCCTCGCCGACCGCGACCGGGAGCAGCCGCGCCCAGCCCCACACGTCCATGTCGACGATCGTGTATTCGCTCCCGAGCATGTATTGGCGCGCCGCGAGCCGCTCGTTGAGGATCGCGTAATGCCGGTGCGCCTCGAAGGCATAGCGGTTGATGGCGTAGGGCAGCTTCTCCGGCGCATAGAGCCGGAAATGCACGGACTGGCCCGAATAGGGCCCGATGCCGCTGGCGGCGAACATCAGCCAGGACAGGAATTCGCCGCGTGCTTTCGCGGACTTGTCGGAGGGGAGGAACTTGCCGGTCTTCTCGGCGAGATAAAGCAGGATGGCGTTTGAATCGAACACCACCGCGTCGCCGTCGACGATCGCGGGCACCTTGCCGTTGGGATTGATCTTCAGATATTCCGCCTTGTGCTGATCGCCCTTGCGCGTGTCGACCGGGATCGGCTCGTAGGCCAGCCCCGCCTCTTCCATGAACAAGGCAACCTTCATCGGATTGGGCGCGGTGCTGTAATAGAATTTGATCATTACATGGTCCTCACGTGAGGACGCCCGTTGTATCGAAGTGTCGTCCCCGCGAAAGCGGAGAGCCGTAATCGCAGCCGCGGCGCATCGGTCCCGGCTCGCGCGCTTACGCGCCCGGCCGGGACGACGATGCTCCCGCCAGCCTAAAACAGGCCGACGATCCGGCCTGCCGCGTTCACGTCGATGGCGTCCGCGGACGGCACCTTGGGCAGGCCCGGCATGGTCATGATCTCACCGCAGATCGCGACGATGAACTCCGCCCCCGCCGACAGCCGCACCTCGCGCACCGGAATGGTGAAGCCCGTCGGCGCGCCCTTGGCATCGGGATTGGTCGAGAACGAATATTGCGTCTTGGCGATGCAGACCGGCAGCTTGCCGAAGCCCATCTCCTCCCAGGCCTTGAGCTG
>JBFWWQ010000098.1:0-10570 GCA_050246095.1 Pseudorhodoplanes sp. | reverse complement strand
TCGCCATCGCCACCTTGAAGCCGGCGCCGGGCGCGCCCAGCCGTTGCGAAACCGGCACGCGACAGCCGGAAAAGCGCAGGGTGGCCAGCGGATGCGGCGCCATCACCGCGATCCGGTCGGCGACCGTCAGGCCCGGATTGTCGGCATCCACCACGAAGGCGGACAGCCCGCCGGTGCCCGGCGCCTCGCCGGTGCGCGCGAAGACGACATAATGATCGGCGATGCCGCCGTTGGAAATCCAGGTCTTGATGCCGTCGATCCGCACATGCGCCGGCCCGTCCGCGGTCGCGGTGGCGGCAAGCGCGGCGACATCCGAACCCGCCTGCGGCTCCGACAGGGCAAAGGCCGCGAGGCGGCGGCCCTCGCCGATCGCCGGCAGGTACCGCGCCTTCAGCGCCTCGTCCCCGAACAGCGAAATGGAGCCGGTCCCGAGCCCCTGCATGGCGAAGGCGAAATCCGCCAGCCCGTCGTGCCAGGACAGGATTTCGCGTGCGAGGCAGAGCGTGCGCACGTCCAGATGCGGCGACAGGCCGCCCTGCGCCGCCGGAATCGCGGCGCGCAGCCAGCCGGCCTCGCCCAGCATGCGCACCAGCGCGCGGCAGGTGCCGTCGATGTCGGTGTGATCGACCGGCTTGGCGAAGGCGGCCGCGCTCCAGGCGGCGAGCTCGCGGGCGAAAAGCCGGTGCCGGTCCTCGAAGAACGGCCAGTCGAGATGTGCGAGCGGAGGCGTCACGGCTCCCGATCCTGCGTCGGCGCATTTTCGACACCGGCGCTTGCGCGCAACAGGTGGCGCTGGATCTTTCCCGACGCCGTCTTCGGCAACTGGTCGACGAACTCGATCCAGCGCGGATATTTCCACGGGCCGATGCTGCGCTTGACATGCACCTTCAGCTCGTCGTGCAGCGCGCGGCGGAGCGAGGCGCCCTCGCCCTCCTTGAGCACGACAAAGGCTTTCGGCTTGATCAGCCCGTCGCCATCCTCCAGCGGCACGACCGCCGCCTCGGCCACGCGCGGATGCGCGATCAGGGCCGCCTCCACCTCGGTCGGCGACACCCAGATGCCGCTCACCTTGAACATGTCGTCGGTGCGGCCGCAGAAGATATAGACCCCGTCCGGCCGGCGCATGTATTTGTCGCCGGTGCGCGTCCATACGCCCTCGAAGGTGCGCCGCGACTTGTCGCGCTGATTCCAGTAACCCAAAGCCGCGGTGTCGCCGCGGACCAGGAGTTCGCCCATCTCGTTGTCGGCGACCTCGCAATTGCGCTCGTCCACCAGCCGCAGGTCGTAACCCTTCACCGCCCTGCCGGCGGTGCCGTATTCGACCGCGCCAGGAAGATTGGTGACGAACAGATGTCCCATCTCGGTCGAGCCGACGCCGTTGACGATGTCGAGACCGAAGCGCTTCTTCCACGCCTTGCCGACATGCGGCGGCAGCGCCTCGCCCGCGGAGAAGCACAGCCGCAGATTCTTCGAGCCGTTCTGCGGCGTGCATTCCGGATCGGCGAGCATGGCGGCATACAGCGTCGGCACCGCGTAGAGCATGGTCGGGTGATAGCCGCGCAGGGTCTCGAACACGGTCTGCGGCGTCGGCCGCTCCGGATAGAAAATCGACGTCGCGCCGACCGACATCGGACACAGGATCGCGTTGCCGAGCCCGTAGGAGAAGAACAGCTTGGCGGCCGAGAACACCACATCGTCCTCGCGGATGCCGATGCGGTCCTGGCCGGCCGCGCGAGCCATCACCATCGGACTCGAATGCACATGCATCACGCCCTTGGGATTGCCGGTGGTGCCGGACGAATAAAGCCAATCGGCGACCTCGTCCGAGGACGTTCGCGCCGGCGCCGATCCTTCGTTCTCTGCGGACAGCAGCCGCTCGAAGCGCGGCACCCCGTCGGGTCCGCCGCCGACCACGACAATGCCCTTCAGCCAGGGCAGATCCTGCGCCGCCTCCTGTACCGTCGCGAGCAAAGCGGTCGACACGAACGCGACCTTGGCGCGCGAGTCATCGAGCAGAAAGCGATACTGGTCGACCGTCAGCCGGGTGTTGAGCAGCACCGGAATGATGCCGGCGCGGATGGCGCCCCAGAACAGCACGGGGAAATCCACCGTATCGAGCATGATCATCGCGATACGGCTTTCCCGCTCGATACCCATGCGCATGAGCATCGGGCCGACGCGCGCGACCGCGTCGCGCATCTCGTCGTAGGTCAGATTGCGGAACGGATCGATGCATGCCGTCTTGGCGCCGCGCCCTTCGGCTACGTTGCGATCGACGAAATCAACGGCAGCGTTGTAGTCGCGCGCAGCGGCCATGCTCGTCTACCAGAGTGGATCGCGCGAGTAACGCGCGGATTCACAAGTCTCTCCTTGACTTCAGTCATGGCAATTGGCGGCCTCGCGGGGCCTCTTCCATGTCGAGGAAACATTTCGGCTCCTTCCTCGACATGGGAGGTGGTCAATGCAGACGCAGACAGAGAATCTGCGGCCCGTTAAGGCCATTCTGCGCCTGAAGCTGAACGGACGCTGGCGTGAAGACGCCGTGTCGGACAGCATGCTGCTGATCGACTATCTGCGCGACGTCGTGCGATTGACCGGCGTGAAGAGCGGATGCGACGGCGGGGAATGCGGCGCCTGCACCGTACTGATCGACGGCGAGGCCGTTCCTTCCTGCATCACGCTGGCCAGCCGCTGCGCCGGAAAATCCGTCGAGACGATCGAAGGTCTTTCGACGCAGGGCCATCTGCACCGCCTGCAGAAGGCGTTTCATGAAAAGCTCGGGGCGCAGTGCGGCTTCTGCACGCCGGGCATGATCATGGCGGCCGACGCTTTGCTGCGCCGCAATCCGCATCCCGACGAGGCCGAGATTCGCACCGCGCTGTCAGGCAATCTCTGCCGCTGCACCGGCTATGTGAAGATCATCGACTCGGTGAAGGCGGCGGCGGAGGCAGCGCCATGACCGCGCCGCGATCGTCGAACGGGAAGGCGCGGCTGCGCGGCGTCCCGCTGATCGACGGCATCGAGAAGGTCACCGGCCGCGCCCGCTATACCGCCGACCTGGACCACGCCGACGCGCTGGTCGGCCGCGTCTTCCGCAGCCCGGTCAGCCACGGCGAGATCCTGCGCCTCGACGTCTCCAAGGCGCGCGCGCTCGAAGGCGTCGTCGCGGTCGTCACCGGAGAGGACTGCCCGCATACCTACGGCGTGATCCCGGTTGCCATGAACGAATATCCGATGGCGCGCGACCGCGTGCGCTATCGCGGCGAACCGGTGGCGGCGGTCGCGGCGGTGGACGCCGAGACCGCGGCGCGTGCCTTGGCGCTGATCGAATTCGAGGTGCGCGAACTGCCGGCCTACTACACCTCGACCGACGCCCGCGCCGCCGGCGCCGTGCTGCTGCACGACAACAAGCCGGGCAACGTGGAACGCGAGGTGCATCACGAATTCGGCGACCTCGCGCAGGGCTTCGCCGCGGCCGATCTGGTGCAGGAAGAACGGCTGACCTGCGCGGAGATCAACCACGGCCAGATCGAGCCGCATGCGACGCTTGCGGAGTTCGATCCGCAGACCGGCCGTCTCACCGTGCAGACCGTCTCGCAGGTCGGCTATTACCTGCATCTGATGCTGGCGCGCTGCCTGGAGCTCGATACGTCGCGCATCCGCGTGATCAAGCCGTTCATCGGCGGCGGCTTCGGCGCGCGGGTGGAGGTGCTGAATTTCGAGCTCATCAACGCCCTGCTGGCGCGCAACGCCGCGGGCAAGGTGATGATGCAGCTCACCCGCGAAGAGACCTTCATCACCCACCGCGCCCGCCCGCAGACCGAAATCAAGCTGAAGCTCGGCATGCGGCGCGACGGCAGGATCACCGCCTGCACCTGCGAGGTGGTGCAGCGGGGCGGCGCCTATGCGGGCTACGGGATCGTAACGATCCTCTATGCCGGCGCGCTGATCCAGGGCATCTACGATATCCCCGCCATCAAGTATGACGGCTACCGGATCTATGCCAACCTGCCGCCCTGCGGGGCGATGCGCGGGCATGGCGGGGTGAACACGCGGCACGCCTTCGAATGCCTGCTGGACCGCATGGCGCGCGAACTCGGTCTCGATCCCTTCGCGGTGCGGCGCGCCAACCTGCTGCAGGCGCCGACCCGCACGCTGAACGACCTGATGGTCAACAGCTACGGCCTCGGCGAGTGCCTCGACCGCGTCGAGCAGGCGAGCGGATGGCGCGCGCGCATCGGCACGCTGCCGCCGGGCAAGGGCCTCGGCATGGCCTGCTCGCATTATGTCAGCGGCGCCGCCAAGCCCATTCACTGGACCGGCGAGCCGCATGCGGTAGTCAATGTGCGGCTGGATTTCGACGGCGGCATCACCGCCCTGACCGGCGCGGCCGATATCGGCCAGGGTTCGTCGACGATGGTCGCGATCGCCGTCGCCGAGACGCTCGGGATTTCGCTCGACCGCGTGCGCGTCGTCTCGGCCGACACCGCGATCACGCCCAAGGACAACGGCGCCTATTCGTCACGCATCACCTTCATGGTCGGCAACGCCGCGATCGATGCGGCCGAGAAGCTCAAGGCCATCCTGGCGGCGGCGGCGGCGAAGAAGCTCGACGCCAAGCCCGAGGACATCGAGTGCTTCGGGGAGACGTTCCATGTCAGCACCGGCGGACAGTCGCAGTTGTCGTTCGCCGACGTCGCGCGCGAGGCGCTGGTCGACCGCGGCGCCATCACGGTCGCCGGCTCGTTCACCTGCCCGCCCGAAGCGCAAGGCGGCAAGCATCGCGGCGGCGCGGTCGGCTCCACGATGGGCTTCAGCTATGCCGCGCAGGTGGTCGAGGTGACCGTCGACGAGGCGACCGCGCAGGTCAGCGTGGACAAGGTCTGGGTCGCGCTCGATTGCGGGCGCGCCATCAACCCGCTGGCGGTGGAGGGACAGATCGAAGGCTCGGTGTGGATGGGAATGGGCCAGGCGCTGAGCGAGGAGACGGTCTACGCCAAGGGCCTGCCGGTGCATGCCAGCATGCTGGAATATCGCGTGCCGACCATCGCGGAATCGCCGCCGATCGAAGTGCATATCGTGGAGACGCACGATCCCAACGGCCCGTTCGGCGCCAAGGAGGCGAGCGAAGGCGCGCTCGCCGGCTTCCCGCCCGCTCTGGTCAACGCCATCGCCAATGCCATCGGCATCGACCTCGACGAAATCCCGGCGACGCCGGACCGGATCATGCAGGCGCTGGTCGAGCGGCGCCGCGCCGCGCGCCTCGCCGCCCTGCAGAAGACCGCATCATGACCGAACCCCTGCCCGATTTCCGCGTGACGCGGCCGCGCGACGTGCCGGCCGCCCTCGCCGCGCGCCGCGATCTGCCGAACAGCCGCTATCTCGCCGGCGGGACCGATTTGATCGTGAATCTGCGGCGCGGCCTGCACAAGCCGGAGCACCTGATCGACCTGTCCGGCATCGCCGAGCTCTCGACCGTCAGCTCGGAAAGCGCGGGGCTTCGCATCGGCGCGGGCGTGACGATCGCGGCGCTGGCGCGGCATCCGCTGCTCGCCGGGCGCTACCGCGCGCTCGCGCAGGCGGCGGCGGGGATCGCCGCGCCTGGCCACCGCACCCTGGGGACGGTCGGAGGCAATCTCTGCCTCGATACGCGCTGCATCTACTACAACCAGAGCGAATGGTGGCGGAAGGCGAACGATTACTGCCTCAAGCGCGACGGCGTAATCTGCCATGTCGCACCCGAAGGCCGGCGCTGCCATGCCGCCTTCACCGGCGATCTCGCGCCGGCCATGCTGGTGCTCGGCGCCGAAGCGGAGATCGCCGGCACGCAGGGCCGCCGCCGCATCCCGCTCGGCGCGCTGTACCAGGAGGACGGCCGCGCGCACCTGACGCTCGACGCCGACGAAATACTGGTCGCCGTGCATCTGCCGGCGAACCCGCCGCCCTCGTCCTACGACAAGCTGCGCCTGCGCGGGGCGATCGACTATCCGCTGGCAGGCGTCGCGGTATCGCTCGATGCCGCTGACGGCGTCGTGCGGGAGCTGCGCGTCGCGGTGACCGGCACCAATTCGCGGCCGTTCCTGCTCGCCGGCACCGACGCCCTGCGCGGACGCGCGATCGACGACAAGCTCGCGCAGGAGATGGAGCGCCTGCTGCTGAGCCAGGTCAAGCCGATGCGCACCACGGTCGCCTCGGCGCATTACCGGCGGCTCGCGGCCGGCGCCATCGCCCGCCGCCTGCTGGCGGCCTTGGCCGCCGGCGGCCCGCTTTAGCCGCCTGTCAGGCGGACGGCGGGATCACCGCCGTCGCTTCCAGTTCGATCTTGCCGGGCGTGTCGAGCAGATCGGCGACGAAGATCATGCTCATCGCGGGATAATGCGTCCCCATGAGCCGGCGCCAGATGCGGCCGAGCTCGGAACGCACCGCCAGATAGGCCGGCTTGTCGATGCAGAAGGCGGTGATGCGGCAGATATGCTGCGGCTCGCCGCCCGCCTTGGCCAGCACCGCCAGGATGTTCTTCAGCGCCTGCTCGAATTGCGGCGCCAGATCCTCGCTCTGGAAAACCTGGTTCTCGTCCCACCCTACCTGGCCGGCGATGAACACCATGCGGCCGGACGGCACCGCAATCCCGTTCGCATAGCCGATGGGCGGCGCCCATCCGGACGGCAACAGCACTTCGCTTCGCATGTCGGTTTCCTCCCCGCAAATATCCGGTCGCGGGGAATCTGCCGCCCGCGCGGAGGGCGGGCCGTGACATTGGTCAAGCCGGCCGCCGGCCGTGTCTTCAGTCGCGCAGCTTGCCGCGGATGGCGCCGCGATCGTCCGCCGCCAGGTTGCGCAGCCGCGCGACGTCGCTGATGGCGACATGCGAGGCGCGTACATCGACGCCGATGGTGCGCAGCTTGGCGAAGGCGCGCGACAGCGATTCCGGCTTCAGGCCGAGGCGCGCCGCGATCAGCACCTTGTCGTAGGGCAGCGCGACCGAGGAGGGCCCGCTCTCCACCGGGCACAGGGATGCCAGGAATTCCGCCACCCGCTGCACCCCGCTCTGCGCCTTGAGCTGCTCGACCTGCTGCACCAGGTGATGCAGGTGCTGCGAGGTCGAGGCGATCATGGCGAGCGCGATGTCGAGGCTCTCACGGATGCAGCGCACGACGTGATCGGCCGGGATACGCACGATGCGCGCTTCGCTCACCGCTTCGGCGGTGGCGGGATAATTGCTGCCGGTGAACGCCACGGCCTCGGCGAAGCTGCTGCCCTTGGTCAGCAGGTGGATCACCGTCTCGTCGCCGGAGAAGGTGATGCGGTAGAGCTTGATCCAGCCCTCCATCACGATGAAGAAGGCGGTGGCCGGATCGCCCTGCCGGAACAGCGTCTCGTGCTGCCTGAGCTGCACGGCGGTGGCGGGCGCGATCAGACGCTGGATGGTCTCGGGCTTCAGGCCGCGGAACACGGCGATGCGCGAGACGATGTCGATATCGCCGCTGGTCAATACCGAGGCCATGGGCCGATCCGATCCTGCAGCCGCCGGAAAAACAGGATCGGCGCCCGCGATGCGAGCGGCGAACACGGCCCCGGCGGGCGCGATGATAGAAAATTAAACAAGCCCTCGCCATAGCCGGCAACGGCAACGGAGTCGCGCCTGCCGCGGCGCGCAGCGTCAGCGCATGGCGCGGAGTCTGGCGGATGACTGCACATTTTTCCCGACCTCGCGGCCCATCAGCTTGAACATGGTTGCAAGTGTGATCGATCCCAGCGTGGCGCGCGCGATGTCGCCGACCTCGAGCAGGACCTGTTTCAGGGTCTGGCCCTCGACGGTCGCCTCGCCCGCGTCGAGCGAGGCCGAATCCGCCTCCTCGAACAATTCGATGACGTCGAGCAGCGTGGTGCGCCGCAAATTGCCGCTGAACTGGTAGCCGCCGCCGACGCCGCGCGCGGCGCGCACGAGGCCGGCGCGACCGAGCACGTTCATTACCTTGGCGAGATGGTGGCTGGAGGCGCCGTATTTCTCGCCGATCTCGGCGACCGAAAGCTGGCGGTCCGGCCGGCGCGCCAGTTCCAGCAAGGCGAAGACGGCGAGCTGGCTTGAAATCTTCAGCTTCATGCGTCCGCCCTCCCGCCGGCGCGCCGCGCCTTGCGTGCCCGATTTTGCGCCACGCGCGTCATTCGTCGGGCTCCATTTCGAGCTGCAGATACGGGCCTGCGATCATCCCCTCGCTGCGGAAGAAGCGCAGCGTGAGCAGATCGTCGCGCGCGACCATCGTGCGGATGCGCTTGACGCCGGCGCGGCGGAATTCCGCGGCGATCGCCGCAAACATCGCGCGCGCCACGCCGGCGAGCCGCGCGTCGGGATCGACCGAGAGCCCGAACACCCAGCCGCACGGCGCCGATCCGAATTCCCATGCGCGCACCTCGCCGATGATGAAGCCCAGGATCGGCGCGTCCTGACGGGCCGCCGCCGACCGCGCGACCAGGAAGAAGCGGTGCGCGCCGCGCGCCTTGCCGTAGAGCGTGAAGAGATCGGCCCAGTAGCCCTTCTTGGCGAGCCCGGTGACGCGCCGGTCGAGCGCGACCACATGCGGCATGTCGCCGGCCTGGACGCGGCGGATGCGGATCGCCGGGCGCGCGCCCGGCTGTACCGGCCTTGCGGCCGGCCGCGGGAGCCTCACCACTGCGCGCGCTTGCTGCATCCGTAACATCCCTTAGTTGAGAAATACGCATTCCGGTACAAGAATTCACCAATAGAGACCAGCGGCGTCAATTGGGACCTTTCCGGATCCCGTCGGCGGCGGGGCGGAGCAACCGGCATGCATTTCGCGGGGCCCAGCGACGGCGAGCGCGTATGGCGCGACGCGCAGGCGACCCATATCGACGTGCGCGGGCTGCCGCCGCCCGAGCCCATGATCATGATCCTGCGCCTGCTGGACGCCGGCAAGGCCGGCTCACCGGTCATCGTGCATCTCGATCGCGAGCCGATTTTCCTCTATCCCGAACTCGACGAACGCGGCTGGGGCTACGAGCGCCTCGCCGGCGAATGCGGCGACCCCGGCTGCGACCATGAGGTACGGCTGCAGCTCGTCCGCCTGCGGTCATGAAGCTCGCCACCACCTTCCTGTCCGGCGCCAAGAGCCGGTTGCTGCCGGCTTCGATCCCTTTCCGCTTTTTCGCCGCAGCCGCGGTTTTTCACGTGCTCGGCTGGGCCGCCCTGCTCGTCTCCGCGCAGCACGCGGTGAGCTTTCGCGGCGGGCTGGGACCGACGCTCGCGGCCGTCCACCTGTTCACGCTCGGGGTGCTGACCGCCGCCGCGATCGGCGCGTCCACCCAGCTTCTGCCGGTCGCGACCCGGCGTGCGCTGGCGGCGACATGGCCGATCAAGCTGGTGTTCTGGCTTTTCGTTCCCGGGCTGGCGGCGCTGACCGCGAGCATGTACGCCGCGCTGCCGCAGCTCGGGATCGCCGCGGCCGCGGTCACGGTGGCCGGCCTGCTGCTGTTCGCCGGTCTGCTGGCGGACAACCTGCGGCGCGCGACCGGGGTGCCGGTGGTCGCCGCCTACGGATGGGCGGCTTTGGCCTCGCTGGTCGGGCTCACCGCGCTCGGAATAGCGCTGATGCTCGATTACGAGACCGGGATGCTGCGGGATCATCCTTCGTTCGCGCTCGCCCACCTCATCCTCGGCGGCTTCGGCTTCATGGGCCTCCTGGTATTCGGGTTCAGTCATATCCTGGTGCCGATGTTCGCGCTCTCCGCCGCGCCGGCGCAGCGGCCCTCGCTGCTCGCACTGGCCCTCTCCTTGCTCGGCGTCGCGCTCGGCACCCTGGGCGCCCTGGCCGACAATGTCGCGACGCTCACGCTCGCCGCCCTGGCCGGGCTTGCGGCCTCGGCCCTGCATATCTTCCTGATGCGGCAGGTGCTCGCCGCCGGCATGCGCAAGCGGCTCGGCCTCTCCTTCCTGCTGATCCGGGCGGCCTGGTGGATGCTGCCGCTCTGCATATTGGTCGGGCTCGCCACCCTGCACGGTCTCGCAGGCCCGAACGGCGCCACGCTGTTCGGCTTTCTCCTGCTCGACGGCTGGCTGCTGACCTTTCTGCTCGGCGTCCTGCAGCGCATCCTGCCGTTCCTCGCCTCCATGCATACGGCGCGCTCCGCCGGAAGCTCGCCGCCGCTCCTGTCCGAACTGGCGGCCTCCATGCCGCTCAAGCTTCACGCCGGCTGTCACGGCCTCGCGCTCGTCGCCATCGCCGTTGCGATCGCCGTCGACATCGTGCCGCTGATGGCGGCGGGCGCGCTCGTCGGCCTGGCCGGCGCGCTCGCCTTCGCGTGGTTCACCGCAGACGTGACGCGCCGCGTGATCGGCGTGGGCTGAGCGCGTTGGCTGCGCTAAAGCACGTTCGTTTTACATGGAATCGGAACGTGCTTTAGATTCCTTTGTTTGATCGCATTTTCTTGACGCGAACCGGTACCCACTTCGCTCGAAAATGCTCTAACGGTCGGTTCCCTCTCTCCACCCCACTCGGGTTTACCCGAGTGGGGCAATGTCAAGTCGGCCGAAGTCGGAAACATCCGACTTCGG
>JBFWWQ010000097.1:0-10582 GCA_050246095.1 Pseudorhodoplanes sp. | reverse complement strand
CGGCGGCTTCCGCCGTCTGGATCGTGCCGGTGTCGAAGGGCGGCATCTCGAAGGCGCCGAACGGGCCGTTCCAGACCGGCGTCTTGGCGCGGGCGAAGACCGAGACGACATGCGAGATGCTCTTCGGCCCGATATCGAGGATCATCTCGTCGGGGCCGACATGATCCACACCGACCACGCGCGAGGGCGCGTGCGCCTTGAATTCCCTGGCCACCACGACATCGACCGGCAGCACGATCTCGCGGCCCAGCGATTTCGCCTTGTCGAGAATGCCTCGCGCGGTCTGGACCAGGTCGCGCTCGCACAGCGATGCCCCAACCTGTTTGCCGAGCGCGAGCAAGAAAGTGTTGGCCATCGCACCGCCGATGACCAGCACATCGACCTTCTCCAGCAGGTTGCCGAGCAGGTCGAGCTTGCTGGAGACCTTGGCGCCGCCGGCGACGGCGACGACGGGACGCTGCGGCGCCTCCAGCGCTTTCGACAGCGCCTCGAGCTCCGCCTGCATGGTGCGGCCGGCATAGGCCGGCAGCCTGTGGCCGAGGCCTTCGGTCGAGGCATGCGCGCGGTGCGCGGCGGAGAAGGCGTCGTTGACATACAGGTCGCCGAGCTTTGCCAGTTCGGTGACGAAGGCCGGATCGTTCTTCTCTTCCTCTTTGTGGAAGCGCGTATTTTCCAGGCAGAGAATGTCGCCGGGCCGCAAAGCGGCGACCGCCTTCTCGGCGGCTTCTCCGATGCAATCCTCGGCGAAGGCGACCGGCCGCTTGAGAATGCGCGACACCTCGGCGGCCACCGGCTTCAGCGATTCCTTGGGATCGCGCCCCTTGGGCCGGCCGAAATGCGCGAGCAGGATGACCTTGCCCTTCCTGTCGGCGATTTCGGCGATGGTGGGCGCGACGCGCGCGATGCGGGTCGCGTCGCTGACCGCGCCGTTCTCCATCGGCACGTTGAGGTCGACGCGCAGCAGCACGCGCTTGTCGCTGACGTCGGCGTCGTCGAGGGTGCGGAATTGGGGCATGCGCAGTTCGTGTCCCGGATGCGGTGCAGCGCGTTAGCGGTGCGCCGCTGATCCGGGACCGCCACACACTGAACGGTCCCGGGTCTGCAGCGCACCGTTTCACGCTGCGCTGCGCCCGGGACACGAGAGGTCAGATCAGCTTCCCCATCGCGACCGCGGTGTCGGACATGCGGTTGGAGAAGCCCCATTCGTTGTCGTACCAGGACATCACGCGCACCAGCGTGCCGTCCATGACTTTTGTCTGGTCCATGTGGAAGACCGACGAATGCGGGTCGTGGTTGAAGTCGATCGAGACGTTGGGCGCGTCGGTATAGCCGAGGATGCCCTTGAGCTGCTGCTCGGCGGCGCGCTTCACCGCGGCGTTGATCTCGTCCTTGTTCGTCGCCTTCTTCGCCACGAACTTGAAATCGACCACCGAGACGTTCGGGGTCGGGACGCGGATGGCGACGCCGTCGAGCTTGCCGTTGAGCTCCGGCAGCACCAGGCCCACCGCCTTGGCCGCGCCCGTCGAGGTCGGGATCATCGAGAGCGCCGCCGCGCGCGCGCGATAGAGGTCCTTGTGCATCGTGTCCAGCGTCGGCTGGTCGCCGGTATAGGCATGGATCGTGGTCATGAAGCCCTTCTCGATGCCGATGGCGTCGTTGAGGACTTTCGCAACCGGCGCGAGGCAGTTGGTGGTGCAGGAGGCGTTGGAGACGACCTTGTGATCCTTGGTCAGCTTGTCGTGGTTGACGCCGTAGACCACGGTGAGGTCGGCGCCGTCGGCGGGGGCGGAGACGAGCACGCGCTTGGCGCCGGCGGTGAGATGCGCGGACGCCTTGTCCTTCGCCGTGAAGATGCCGGTGCATTCCATCGCGATGTCGACGCCGAGGTCCTTCCACGGCAGCCTGGAAGGGTCCTTTTCCGCCGTCACCTTGATCGTGCCGTTACCGAGCGAGATGGTGTCGCCCTTCACCGTCACCTCGCGCGGGAAGCGGCCGTGCACGGAATCGAAGCGCAGCAGATGCGCATTGGTCTCGACCGGGCCGAGATCGTTGATGCCGACCACTTCGATGTCCCGGCGACCGCTTTCGGCGATGGCGCGCAGCACGTTGCGCCCGATGCGGCCGAACCCGTTGATGGCGACGCGAACCGTCATGTCGATACTCCTTGGGGAGGGCGCGCCGCGGGCGGCGCGCCGCGCATTAGGGGAGGGCGCGCCGCCTAGCGCGCCGTGAAAAAGTTGGGCGCGTTTTGGCGCAAATAAAGGCAGCTTGCAATGCGTTCGACGCGGCCGTCCCGCGCCGGCGGTCAGATGCGCGCCAGCTTCTTCAGGGCCGCATCCGCCACCGCCTGGGCGGTAATGCCGAAATGCCCGTAAAGGTCCTTGTAGGGCGCGCTGGCGCCGAACCCGGACATGCCGACGAACACGCCGTCCGAGCCGATCAGGGCGTCCCAGCCCTGCCGGACCGCGGCCTCGACGCCGACCTTGACCGGGGCGTCGCCGACGATCGCCCGCCGGACCGGCTCCGGCGCCTCGCAGAACAGCTCGAAACAGGGGACCGAGACGACCCGCGCGGCGACGCCCTTGGCGGCGATCAGCTTCGCCGCCTCGACCGCAATGCCGACCTCGGAGCCGGTGGCGAAGATCGAAATCTCCGCCCCGCCGTCGGGTCCCGCGATCTCGTAGGCGCCCATCGCGCAGATATTGTCGGAATCGACGCCGGTGCGCAGCTGCGGGAGATTCTGGCGGGTGAGCGCCAGCACGCTCGGGCGCTCCTTGTTCTGCAGCGCGAGCTGCCAGCATTCCACCGTCTCCACCGCGTCGCAGGGCCGGAACACGAGCAGGTTCGGGATCGCACGCAACGCCGCCAGATGCTCGACCGGCTGGTGCGTCGGACCGTCCTCGCCGAGGCCGATGGAATCGTGGGTCATGACGTGGATGACGCGCTCGCCCATCAGCGCGGCCAGCCGGATCGCGGGCCGGCAATAATCGGAGAAGACCAGGAACGTGCCGGAATAGGGGATGATGCCGCCATGCAGCGTCATGCCGTTCATGGCCGCGGCCATGCCGTGCTCGCGGATGCCGTAATGGATGAAGCGCGCGCCGTAATCGGCGGCCGACATCGCCTTCATCGCCTTGGTGCGCGTGTTGTTGGAGCCGGTGAGGTCGGCGGAGCCGCCGACCATTTCCGGCACCGCGGCGGTGAGCGATTCCAGCGCGAATTCCGAGGAGGAGCGGGTGGCGATGTCCTTGGGCGTCGCTGCCAGCGACTGTTTCACCGCCAACACCGCGGCATCGAGCTTGTCCTGCGGCAATTCGCCGGCGATGCGGCGGGAGAATTCGGCACGGGCCTCGGCGGGCATCGCCGCGAGCCGCCCCGCCCAGGCCTTGCGCTCGCCCTGGCCGCGCGCGCCGGCCTTCAGCCACAGCGCGCGGATGTCCTGCGGCACCTCGAAAGCCGGATAATCCCAGTTAAGATTCTTGCGCGCGCCGGCGATCTCGTCGGCGCCGAGCGGGGAGCCGTGCGACTTCTCGCTGCCGGCCTTGTTCGGCGCGCCGAAGCCGATCGTGGTCTTGCAGGCGATCAGGCTCGGCCTGTCCGACGCCTGCGCGCGCTGCAATGCGGCGGCTATCGCTTCCGGGTCGTGGCCGTCGATGCGTTCCGCGCGCCAGCCCGCGGATTCGAAGCGCTTCACCTGGTCGACCGAGTCCGACAGCGCGAGCTTGCCGTCGATGGTGATGCCGTTGTCGTCGAACAGCACGATCATGCGGTTCAGCTTCAGGTGCCCCGCGAGCGCGATCGCCTCCTGGCTGATGCCTTCCATCAGGTCGCCGTCGGAGGCGAGCACATAGGTGCGGTGATCGACGACGGCTTCGCCGAACTGCGCCGCCAGATGCCGTTCGGCGATCGCCATGCCGACCGCGTTGGCGATGCCCTGGCCGAGCGGGCCGGTCGTGGTCTCGATGCCGGGGGTGACGAAATTCTCCGGATGCCCGGGCGTCCTGAAGCCGAGCTTGCGGAAATTCTTGATGTCGTCGAGCGACACCGACGGATAGCCGAGCAGGTGCAGCAGCGCGTAGATCAGCATCGAGCCGTGCCCGGCCGACAGCACGAAGCGGTCGCGGTCCGGCCATTGCGCGTCGGCGGGATCGAATTTGAGGACGCGCGTGAACAGCACGGTGGCGATGTCGGCGGCGCCCATCGGCAGGCCGGGATGGCCGGATTTCGCCTGCTCGACCGCGTCCATAGCGAGCGCGCGGATGGCGTTGGCCATGCGGTCGTGATCGGCGCGGGGCATTGCGGATGCGGCTTTTTCGTGGGCGACCGCTCCGGTCGCGGCAGCATAGGCCATGAATCGTCTCGCGCCTGCTTGAAGGCGGCGGACATAACACGCAGGGGCCGCAAGTCCAACGCAACCGGCTGCGGTGGCGGCAGCTTTGCACATGGTTCCGCGCGAAGATGGGGACATTACCGGCGCCGCGATTGACGCGGATGCAAGCGGTAAATAAGCTTTTCTCAATAAACCCTTGTGTTCGCGTGAGTTTTCCATCGATGCCCGAACCGAGCGCCATCGAAGCAGCAACCCGGCGGCTGTCGCTTGCGCTCGACGCGCTGGAGGCCGCGGTGGAGCGGCGCCGCACGGCGGATCGCGGCGAGGAAGCGCTGGTATCGCAGCTGCACGCGCTCGGCAGCGACCGCTCCCGCCTCGCTTCCGATCTGGACGCGGCGGCCGCGCGCTCGCGGCACCTGGAATCCGCCAACCGCGAGATCGCCCGCCGGCTGGATGTGGCGATCGACAGCATCCGCTCGGTGCTGGAAGCGAACGGACGCTGAACGGAGCGAGCGATGGCGCAGATCAACGTCAGCATCAACGGCCGCAACTTCCGCATGGCCTGCGAGGACGGGCAGGAACCGCATCTGACGAGCCTCGCGGCCCTGCTCGACGCCCGGATCGCCGAATTGCGCAAGTCGTTCGGCGAGATCGGCGATACGCGCCTCACCGTCATGGCCGCGATCACCATTGCCGACGATCTGTCGGAGGCCGAGCGCCGGATCCGCCGGCTCGAGGAGGAGCTCACCGCCCTGCAGGACGCGCGCGTGATGTCCGCCGATCGCGCCCAGCACACGCAGGCCGCCATCGCGGCGGCGCTCAATTCCGCCGCCGAGCGCATCGAGGGTGTCACGCGCAAGCTCAACCAGACCGTGGGGCCGGGCGGCACGCTGCCGATGGGATGAGGGCGGAGGTAGCAAGCGGCCCCCGATCTCACTACATTGCGCGCGCGGGGCTGCGAGGTGCGACGGAGTCATACTCCCGGGGCCTTACGATCCTGAAGGGAGCTGTCCCTGGCCGGGCCCCTGGGTCCGGACATATGGCGCCCACCTACTTCTGTAGGTTCCCGGGGTCGCCACTCTGACGGCCATTGCGGCTCCGCGCTTTTCCTCTCGTGTCCCGGGCGCGGCGCAGCACGGAGTGGTGCGCTGCAGAACCGGGACCGTTGCGCGCACTGGTGTCTGTAACGGTCCCGGATCAGCGGTGCACCGCTTGCGCGCTGCACCGCATCCGGGACACGCTGCTCGCACGTATGACCCTCACAAGCACCGACAACCAAAAAGCTGCTCTCCGCCAATCCGCCCTCGCGCGGCGCGAGGCGCTGGCGCCCGACATGCGCGCCGCCGCCGCACGGACGCTTGCGGCGCGCGGTCTCCCCGTGGCGGTCCCGGCCGGCGGCGTCGTGTCCGGCTATTCGCCGATGAAGAGCGAGCTCAATCCGGTGCCGCTGCTGCGAAAGCTCGCCGATGCCGGCGCGCAACTGGCGCTGCCGGTGGTGCAGGGCCGCGGCAAGCCGCTGACCCTGCGACACTGGCAATTCGGCGCGCCGCTCGTCTCCGGCATCTGGGGCATCCGCGAGCCCGGCCCGGACGCGCCGGAAGTGTTTCCGCAGATCATGCTGGTGCCGCTCGCGGCCTTCGACCGGCGCGGCCACCGCATCGGCTACGGCGCGGGCTATTACGACATGACCCTCGCGCGCATCCGCGCCATGCAGGCGGTGACCGCCATCGGGATCGCCTTCGCGGCCCAGGAAATTCCCGCCGTGCCCGACACGCCGTTCGACCAGCGGCTCGACCTCGTGCTAACGGAGCGCGAGGTGATCGATCTGCGGAGCGGGTGACTTGCGACTTCTGTTCATTGGCGACGTGGTCGGACGCTCCGGCCGCAATATCGTGGCGGAACGCCTGCCCGGCCTGATCCGCGACTGGAAGCTCGATTGCGTCGTGGTCAACGGCGAGAACGCCGCCGGCGGTTTCGGCATCACCGAACAGATCTACAACGAATTCGTCGATCTCGGCGCCGACGCGGTCACGCTCGGCAACCATGCCTGGGACCAGCGCGAGGCGCTGGTCTTCATCGAGCGCGCGCCGCGCCTCGTGCGCCCGCTCAATTTCCCGAAGGGCACGCCCGGCCGCGGCGCCGCCATGATCGAGGCCAAGAACGGCGCGCGGCTTCTGGTGATCAACGCGCTCGGCCGCATCTTCATCGATCCGCTCGACGATCCTTTCGCGGCGATCGATGCCGAGCTTGCGGCCTGCCCGCTCGGCCGCGGCGCCGACATGATCGTGGTCGACCTGCATGCGGAGGCGAGCAGCGAGAAACAGGCGATGGGGCATTTCCTGGACGGGCGCGCGAGCCTCGTCGTCGGCACCCATACGCATGTGCCGACCGCCGATTGCCAGGTCCTGCCGGGCGGCACCGCCTACATGACCGACGCCGGCATGACCGGCGACTACGATTCGGTCATCGGCATGCACAAGGACGAGCCGCTGTCGCGCTTCCTGCGCCGCATCCCCTCCGCCAAGTTCGAACCGGCGCTGGGGCCGGCGACCTTGTGCGGGGTCGCGGTCGAGACCGACGACAAGACCGGGCTCGCGACGCGCGTCGCGGCTTTGCGGCTGGGGCCGCGGCTGCAGGAGGCGCGGCCGGACTTCTGGGACTGAGCCCCGCCGAAAGGGTTGTCGCGCCCGCGCCGGCCATCCTAAAGCACGTTCGTTTTACATGGAATCGGAACGTGCTTTAGATTTTTCATTTATCGCATTTTCTTTACGCGAACCGGTACCCACTTCGCTCGAAAATGCTCTATAACGCCGCCGTTCAACGGCACGGCGTGGCGGACATGGCAGGTCATTCCCAATTCAAGAACATCATGCACCGCAAGGGCCGGCAGGATAAGGCCCGCGCGAAGCTGTTCTCCAAGCTCGGCCGCGAAATCACCGTGGCCGCCAAGATGGGCCTGCCCGACCCCACCTTCAATCCGCGCCTGCGCGCTGCCATCATCGCCGCGCGCGCCGAGAACATGCCCAAGGACAATATCGAGCGCGCCATCAAGAAGAGCCAGGGCGGCGATGCCGAGAATTACGACGAGGTCCGCTACGAGGGCTACGGCCCGGGCGGCGTCGCGGTGATCGTCGAGGCGCTGACCGACAACCGCAACCGCACCGCCGGCGAAGTGCGCGCGGGCTTCACCAAGAACGGCGGCAATCTCGCGGAGACCGGCGCGGTGTCGTTCATGTTCGACCGCGTCGGAATGGTCGAGTTCGACCCCGCCAAGGCGAATGCCGACACGATGCTGGAAGCGGCCATCGATGCCGGCGCGGAAGACGTCGCGTCCGACGAGAGCGGCCACACGGTCTACACGACGCCGGATTCGCTCGCCGAGGTCTCCAAGGCGCTGGAGGCGAAATTCGGCGAGCCGCGCAAGTCGGCTCTGGCCTGGAAGCCGCAGAACACGCTCGCGGTGGACGACGAGAACGGCGAAAAGCTCCTGCGCATGATCGAGGCGCTGGAGGAGAACGACGACGTGCAGAACGTCTACGCGAATTTCGAGGTGTCCGACGCCCTCGTCGCCAAGATGAGCGCGTAACCGGATTGCGGTCCGCAGGCGGGAATTCTTCAGCGGAACATCCCGTCCCATAGCGGCATGCTGACGATCGCCGCCAGTGCCACGATCACATAGGCGATCCGCCGGTAATCGTGCTCGGACGCGCGCAGGAAGAGCTGCGTGCCGAGCGCCATGGCGCCGACCTGCAGCGGCCCGATCATCAGCGACAGCGCGACGATTTCCGGCGTGAGCAGGCCGCGCAGCGCATAGGTGAGAAGCGAGGCGGCCGAGAAGATCGCGAAATAGACGATGAAATTCGCCCGCACCACCTGCGCGGCGAGCGCCGCGCCGAGCCAGTAGATGATCACCGGCGGCCCGGCAATCTGCACGGCGCCGCCGAGCAGGCCGGCAATCAGTCCGACCGCGATGGTGATCGGCAGACGCGGGCGGCCGTGATAGCGCCAGCCGGAGATGAGGATGGCGAGAACGGCCCCGATCAGCCCGCAGATCATCCAGCGCAGCGCGACAGGGTCGGCATAGATCAGGATCAGTGCGCCGAATTGCGCGGCGAGGATCGAGGAGGCCGTCAGCGGCAGGATTTCGCGCCAGCTCGCCTGCCGGTAGACCTTGGGCACGAAATACAGGCCGGTGAGGAAATCGATGATGACGAAGCTCGCGGCGGCGACCTGCGGCGAATAGACCGCGCTGATCAGCGGGATATGGATCAGCGCCGAACCGAATCCGGAAAAGCCGCGCACGGCGCCGGCCAGCGCGGTGATCGCGGCCGCCAGCCAGAAGCGCGGCTCGGCGATCACCGCCGCGAAGGTCGAGGCATCGGGAATGGCATTCACGGGCGGGTCGCCTGAAAGGGACCCCTCCCTAGCAAAGCCGCCGGCGCATTTCGATCCGGCGCCGCGCATGGCGCGGACGCGACCTATGCGGGAACGGCACGCGGCGCTATCACAGAACCTGCCATGACCCGCGCGATTCGCATCCTCGGCATCGATCCCGGGCTCCGCCGCACCGGCTGGGGCCTGATCGAGACGCTGGGAAACCGGCTCAGCTTCCTCGCCTGCGGAACCGTGGAGACCAGCGAGCGGGCCGCGCTCGCCGCGCGGCTGGTGGCGATTCACAACGGCCTGTCGCGCATCGTCGAGGACTTCCGGCCGCACGAGGCGGCGGTGGAGCAGACCTTCGTCAACAAGGACGCGACCGCGACGCTGAAGCTTGGACAGGCACGCGGCATCGCCATGCTGATCCCGGCGCGGGCCGGCCTGCCGGTCGCCGAATACGCGCCGAACCTGGTGAAGAAGACCATCGTCGGCAGCGGGCACGGCGAGAAGGCGCAGATCCGGATGATGATCGGCGTGCTGCTGCCGAAATCCGATCCGCAATCGGACGACGCCGCCGACGCGCTGGCGATCGCGGTCTGTCACGCGCATCACCGCGCGAGCGCGGTGCTGAAGGCCGCGTTGGGCTGACGCTGGCAGGCGAAGAGTCCGGCATCCGGGTCGTGCTGCCCGGTCCATTGCGATACGGTGGCGGTCGGGCCGGTGGAGGGGATGCCGTGCCCGCCGTTCCCCGCCAGGGCGTCGAATCCGGACCTTGCGAAAAATCCCCCGGTCGGGTCCGATCGCCCGGCGGCGCGGCCGCAGGCGATTCGCACCCGACTTGTTCATGATAGGCAAGCTGAAAGGCACGATCGATTCCTATGGCGAGGATTTCGTGATCCTCGACGTGCACGGCGTCGGCTATCAGGTGCATTGCTCCGCGCGCACGCTGCAGGCGCTGCCCGCGCCGGGCGAGGCCGCCACGCTCTCCATCGAGACGCATGTGCGCGAGGACCAGATCCGGCTGTTCGGCTTCCAGAGCGACGGCGAGCGCGAGTGGTTCCGCCTGCTGCAGACCGTGCAAGGGGTCGGCGCCAAGGTGGCGCTGGCGGTGCTCGGCACGCTGAAGCCGGCGGAACTCGCCAATGCCATCGCGCTGCGCGACCGCGCCGCGGTCGCGCGCACGCCGGGCGTCGGGCCGAAAGTCGCCGAGCGCATCGTCACCGAGCTGAAGGACAAGGCCCCGGCCTTCAGCGATATCGACCCGGCCGTGGTGCGGCTGACCGGCGAGGTCGAGGAACGGCGCGCGCCGCAGCCGGTGCGCGATGCCGTCTCGGCGCTGGTCAATCTCGGCTATGGGCAGCCGCAGGCGGCGGCCGCGATCGCGGCGGCGGCGCGCCATGCGGGTGAGGGCGCCGACACGCCCAGTCTGATACGCTTGGGCCTGAAGGAACTGGCCAAATAAAAGGACCGCATGCTGACCAAGAAGGACAAGAGCCTGGTCGAGGCGGCGACCGCCGCGATCAGGGGACGCTATCGCAACGACTGGCAGGAAGTGGGCGCGGCCATGCGCACGCGCGACGGGCGCGTGGTCACCGGCGTCAACATCGACGCCTATCTCGGGCGCATGGCGGTCTGCGCGGAGGCGGTGGCGATCGGACGCTCGATCACCGAAGCCGGCGACAAGGGCATCGAAACCATCGTCGCGGTGCGCCATCCCAAGCCGTCCGATCCGGACCAGTCGGTGCGCGTCGTCTCCCCCTGCGGCAGCTGCCGCGAGCTGATCCACGACTACGATCCGAAGGCGAAGGTGATCGTGCCGAACGGCAAGGGCGAGGCGGTGGTGCCGATCGGCACCCTGCTGCCGAACAAATACAC
>JBFWWQ010000096.1:0-10585 GCA_050246095.1 Pseudorhodoplanes sp. | reverse complement strand
GGCCCCGTTCCGCGCCGACCAGGTCGGCAGCCTGCTGCGTCCGGAATATCTGAAACTGGCGCGCGAGCAGAAGCAGCGCGGCGAGAATTCCGCCGCGCAGCTCAAGGCGGTGGAGGACCGCGCCATCCGCGAGGTGGTGGCGCTGCAGGAATCCACCGGCCTCGCCGCCGTCACCGACGGCGAATTCCGCCGCGGCTTCTGGCATGTGGATTTTCTCGAAGGCTTCGACGGCATCGTCTGGACGCACGGCGACTATGCGGTGAAGTTCAAGGGCGAGGACGGCCAGACCGCGAGCACCTCCTCGATGCTCGCGGTGACCGGCAAGGTGAAGCGCGCGAAGCCGATCATGGTCGATCACTTTGCCTTCCTGAAATCGGTCACGACGCGCACGCCGAAATTCGCCATTCCCTCGCCGACCTATCTGCACATGCGCGGCGGACGCAAGGTGATCGACCGCACCGCCTATCCCGAAGTCGGCGAGTTCTGGACCGACATGGTGACCGCCTATCGCGAGGAGATCGCCGATCTGCGCAAGGCGGGCTGCACCTATCTGCAGCTCGACGACGTCTCGTTCGCCTGCCTATGCGACGAGCATATCCGCGCGCAGATCGCGCTGGACGGCGAAAGTCCCGCGCAGCTCGCCTCGCTCTATGCCGATATCGTCAATGCCATTGTCGCGGGCCGCGACGCCGCGCTGTCGGTGACCATGCATACCTGCCGCGGCAATTCCATGAGCATGTGGATGGCGGAAGGCGGCTACGATCCGGTTGCCGAGGTGGTGTTCGGCAAGATCAATGTCGACGGTTTCTTCCTGGAATTCGATACCGCGCGTGCCGGCGGCTTCGCGCCGCTGCGCTTTCTGCCCAGGCACAAGAAGGTCGTGCTCGGGCTGGTCAGCACCAAGACGCCGGTGATGGAAACCAAGGACGATCTCAAGCGCCGGATCGAGGAAGCGGCGAAATACGTGCCGCTGGAGAATCTGTGCCTGTCGCCGCAATGCGGCTTCGCCTCCTCGCACCACGGCAACCGCATCACCGAGGAGATCGAACGGCGCAAGCTGGCTTTGTGCGTGGAGGTGGCGTCCGAGGTCTGGGGGACGGCACACTAAAGCGCAGCCCGGCGAAGTGGGCACCGGTTCGCCGCAAGATTGCGCGATAAACCGGAAAACATCGAGCCTGATCCGATTCAACCTCATTGGGTCGTGGCCAAGCCGGCAGGATGCCGTCCGGGCGGTAATCCGCCCTTCCGCCGCCGCATTCGGCGTGTTAACCCGTCGCCAGCGGGCCGAATTTTCCGGGATTCTCGATGCGGGCTGTCAGGACTGGTTGCCTCCTTGGAGGCATCGCCGCCATCTGCGCGGGCGCCGTCGGCTTGCCGTTCGGCCTTGAGCCGGCACGCGCCCAGTTCGGCACGATTTTCGGCGATCCGCCGCCGCGCCCGCCGGCCAACATTCCCGGCGGCGGGGGCATCATCCGCGACGAGCGTCTGCCGCCCGACATCTACCGCGAGCCCAACCAGCCGCCGCCGAGCCGCCTGCCGCCGGGCCCGCCGCCCTCGCAGCGGGGCGGCCGCGTGCAGTCGCAGCCTCTGCCGCCGCCCGGCCCGGTGCCGATGGACACGCGCCCGCAGCCCGCGCCGCAGCAGGCACAGCCGCGCCAGCGCGGCACGCCGCAGCCGTCCAATACCGCCCCGCAACCCGGGGACGAGGTGATCGCCGAGCCGCCGTCGCAGAAGATCGAGAATGCGAGCGCGGTGTTTTCCGGCCTCGACAAGATCACCGGCCGCATCATCAAGTTCGATGTGGCGATCAACGAGACCGTGCAGTTCGGCGCGCTGCAGGTGGTGCCGCGCATCTGCTACACGCGCCCGCCGACCGAGAGCCAGAACACCAACGGCTTTGTCGAGGTGTCGGAGGTGACCTTGCAGGGCGAGGTGCGGCGCATCTTCACCGGCTGGATGTATGCGGCGAGCCCCGGCCTGCACGCGGTCGAGCATCCGATCTACGACATCTGGCTGAGCGACTGCAAAGAGCCGAAGACCAAGGTGGTCGCAGAAGAGCCCGCGCCGCCACCGGCGCCGCCCCCGCAGCGTCCGACCGCGCGCCAGCCGCGCACGCAGGGCGCGACCGGAACCGCACAGCCGCGTCCGCAGCAGCCGGCCCCGCCGCCGAGCGCGCAGCAGCAGCCGCGCGTGCCGCCGCCGCCGTTCGTCCGCTAGAGCACGTTCGTTTTACATGGAATCGGAACGTGCTTTAGATACCTTTGTTTGATCGCATTTTCTTGACGCGAACCGGTACCCACTTCGCTCGAAAATGCTCTAAATACCGACTGCATATTAAAGCGACGCGCGCCGGCCTGAATGCCGCCTCAGCGCAATTGCGCGAGCGCTTCCGCGCCGCTCACCGGACGATCGAGCGGCAATGCGCCGAAGTCGGCTTCTCCCGCGAGCGCGCCCTCGAGCAGCTTCTGGTATTGCCGGCGCGGAATTTCGGTCGCGCCGAAAGAGAGCAGGTGGTCGGTAACGAATTGCGTGTCGAGCAGCGCGAAGCCGCCTGCACGCAGGCGTGCGACCAGATGCACGAGCGCGATCTTGGAAGCGTCGCGCGCCAGGTGGAACATGCTCTCGCCGAAAAAGGCGCGCCCGAGCCGCACGCCGTAGAGGCCGCCGACCAAAGCCTCGCCGTCATAGACCTCGACGCTGTGCGCATGGCCGGCCTCGTGCAGGCGGAGGTAAAGATGGCGGATGCGCGCGTTGATCCAGGTCTTGCCGCGCCCCGCGGCCGGCGCCGCACAGGCATCGATCACCGCCTCGAAATCGCGGTCGACCTGCACGGTCCAGGGCGTGCCGCGGACCGACCGCGCCAGCCGGCGCGAGAGGTGGAACCCCTCGAGCGGGATGACCCCGCGCTCCTCCGGCTCGATCCAGTAGATCGAGGGATCCTCGGCGCTCTCGGCCATCGGGAAAATGCCGCAGGCATAGGCCTTCAGCAGCACTTCCGGGGTGATGACCAGAAGCCCGGTCTCGCGGATGGTATCGCGGCTGCCCATGTACGCTTTCTAACCCTTCGTTATCCTTGCCCGGGTTAACTTTTCGACAGATTGAAAACAAATCCGGCGGATAGGCGTTGGGGAGGTTCCAAGTGCATCCGCACGGCCCATTGGGCCGTTTCGCGTCGATCGAGAACAAGAACAGCCGATGTCGCAAATTTCCGTCGTCCTGCTGGTCGAAGACGAGGCGCTGATCGGCGAGATGGTCGCCGAAGCGCTGGCCGAAAACGGGTTCGCCGTGCACCGGGTCGAACGCGCCGACGAGGCTTTGGCCTTCCTGGAATCCGGCGCGCGCGCCGACATCCTGTTCACCGACATCAACCTGCCCGGGGGCATGGACGGCCTGGCGCTCGCCGAAGCCGCCCGCCGCATCCGGCCCGGCCTGCCGGTGATCTATGCCTCCGGACGCTGGAACCTGCTCGACCGGTTGGGCGCGCAATCCGGCTCGGTCGCGCTGCGCAAGCCCTACAGCCCGGCGCGGGCCTGCCTGGCGGTGGAAAGCCTGCTGCCGCCGCGGCTTGCCGCGGGCTGAGGCCGCGACAGGCAGCCTGTCAGCTCGCCCCGCCCTCGGCGAGGAATTTCTCCAGCCAGTGGATATGGTAGTTGCCGTCGACGATGTCCTGGTTGCGCACCAGCGTGCGGAACAGCGGCAGCGTGGTCTCGATGCCGTCGACCACGAATTCGTCGAGCGCGCGCTTCAGCCGCATCAGGCATTCGGTGCGGCTCCTGCCGTGCACGATCAGCTTGCCGACCAGCGAGTCGTAATAGGGCGGGATGGCGTAGCCGGCATAGACCGCCGAATCCACGCGCACGCCGAGGCCGCCGGGCGGATGGTAATGGCGGATGCGGCCGGGCGAGGGCAGGAAGGTCGCCGGGTTTTCCGCGTTGACGCGGCACTCGATGGCATGTCCCTGGAACTGGATGTCCTTCTGCGCCAGTTCGAGATCGGCGCCCGCGGCGACGCGGATCTGCTCCAGGATCAGGTCGATGCCGGTGATCATCTCGGTCACCGGATGTTCGACCTGGATGCGCGTGTTCATCTCGATGAAATAGAACTCGCCGTTCTCGTAGAGAAACTCCACCGTTCCGGCGCCGAGATAATTCAGGTCGCGCATCGCCTTGGCGACGGTCTCGCCGATCCTGTCGCGCGCGGCCATGTTGAGGGCGGGCGAGGGGCTTTCCTCCCAGACCTTCTGGTGGCGCCGCTGCAGCGAGCAGTCGCGCTCGCCGAGATGCACGGCATTGCCCTTGCCGTCGCCGAGCACCTGGATTTCGATGTGCCGCGGCACCTGCAGGTATTTTTCCAGATATACCGCGTCGTCGCCGAACGCCGCCTTGGCCTCGCTGCGCGCGGTGGCGACGGCGGTCGCCAGATCGCCTTCGCCATAGGCGACCTTCATGCCGCGTCCGCCGCCGCCGGCGGCCGCCTTGACCAGCACCGGAAATCCGATCGCCTTGGCGACCTTCATCGCTTCGGCATCGTCGGTAATCCCGCCCTCGGAGCCGGGCACGACCGGGATGCCGAGCCGCTTGGCGGTGCGCTTGGCCTCGATCTTGTCGCCCATGATGCGGATGTGTTCCGGCTTCGGGCCGATGAAGCCGATATTGTGCTCCTCGAGGATTTCGGCGAAGCGCGCATTCTCCGACAGGAAGCCGTAGCCTGGATGCACCGCATCGGCGCCGGTGATCTCGCAGGCGGCGAGCAGCGAGGGGATGTTCAGGTAGCTGTCGCGGGCGGGCGGGGGACCGATGCACACGCTTTCGTCGGCGAGCTTGACGTGCATCGCGTCCGCGTCCGCCGTGGAATGCACAGCGACGGTGGGAATGCCGAGCTCCTTGCAGGCGCGCAGCACCCGCAGCGCAATCTCTCCGCGATTGGCGATGAGGATTTTGTCGAACATGGCACTCAGGTCTCGCACCCAGACGCCGCGCAAGCGGAGAGCAGGCTATTCCACAATCACCAGCGGCTCGCCGAATTCGACCGGCTGGCCGTCCTCGACCAGAATCTGGATCACCGTGCCCGCGCGCGGAGCAGGGATCTGATTCATCGTCTTCATCGCCTCCACGATCAGCAGCGTCGCGCCCGCGCTCACCTTGGTGCCGATCTCGATGAACGGCTTGGCGCCGGGCGCCGGCGACAGATACGCGGTGCCGACCATCGGCGAGGTGACGGTGCCGGGATGTTTCGAGGGTTCGGGCGAGACGGCGGCAACCGGCGCGGTCGCGACCGGTGCGACCACGACCGAGGGCGCCGCGTGCACCGTGCGCGCGCTGCGCCCGACGCGGATGCGCATGCCGTCCTGCTCGATCTCGATTTCGGTCAGGTCGGTTTCGTCGAGCAGCTTGGCGAGGCCGCGGATCGCTTCGTCGTCGATGTCGAGTTTTTTCTTGTCCATGACGTGCAGGTCGTGCTGGTTATTTCCTGGCTTTCGCGATCAGGGCGGCGAGGCCGTCGATGGCGAGCGCATAGCCCGCAATACCGAAGCCGCAGATCACCGCCTTCGCTCCCTTGGAGACGTAGGAATGGTGACGAAACTCCTCGCGGGCGTGGATGTTGGTGATGTGGATTTCCACGACCGGGATTTTCGCCGCCAGGATCGCGTCCAGGATCGCGACCGAGGTCGTGGTGTAGCCGGCCGGATTGATCACGATCCCGGCCGCCTTCTCGCGTGCCGCTTCCTGGATCCAGGTGACGATCTCACCCTCGATATTGGACTGGCGGAACGTGACCGCGAAACCGTGTCCCTTGGCGCTCTTGCGGCAGAGCGCCTCGACGTCCTTCAGCGTTTCGGCGCCGTAGATCTGCGGCTCGCGTGTCCCGAGCAGGTTCAGGTTCGGGCCGTTCAGCACATAGATCGTCTTGGCCATGCCGCGCGCCAGGAAAAATGCGTGAGAATTCAGTGAGCTGCCGGGCCGATCCGGCGGCCCGGCCGCTCCTTATAGGGGGCCGTTCCGGGAAGGGGAAGCCTGTGCGGAGCGTGCGGCCGGGCACGTCGCCCGGCGCGGCTCAGCAGATGGCCTTGCCGCAGCGGGCGGTGTTGATCTTTTCCTTCAGCGCCGGGAGTCCGACCGCGCCGACCACGACCTCGTTGCCGATCACGTAGCTCGGCGTGCCGTTCAACCCGAGCGGATCGGCGAGCTTCATGCTCTCTTCGAGCGTCGCCTTCACTTCCGCGCCGGCGTAATCCTTTTCCAGGCGCGCCATGTCGAGGCCGGCTTCCTTGGCGGCGGCCATCGCGCGCGCCTTGTCGGCCTGCCCGCGGCCGTTCAGCAGCTTCTGGTGGAAGTCGAGATATTTCTTGCCGGTCTTGTCCTGCATGCGCACCGCGGCGCCGACCTGCGCGGCCTCGACCGAGCCCTGTCCGAGCACCGGGAATTCCTTCAGCACGACCTTCAGATTGGGGTCGGTCTTCATCAGGTCGAGCATGTCGGTCAGCGCGCGCTTGCAGAAGCCGCAATTGTAATCGAAGAACTCCACGAAGGTGACGTCGCCCTGCGGATTGCCGAGGGTGACCTGGCGCGGCGAGTTGAACAGCAGTTCCGCATTCTCCTTCACCGCCGCCTTCGCCTTTTCGGCTTCGGCCGCCGTCTGCCGCTTCTCCAGTTCCCGCATCGCCTCTTCGAGCAGTTCGGGATTCTTCAGCAGATAGTTCTTGATGATGGTCTCGACCTCGCGTCGCTGGTCGGCGGAGAGGCCCTGCGCCTGCGCGCCGGAAACGGCTGCGGCGACGAGGAGGACCGCCGCGGCGGCCAGAATGCGCAACAGGCTCATGGGAGCGACCTTTCGATGCAACTTATGTCGAACTCAGCGGATATTGGTCCCGCCCGGGAGCTTGACCGTCACGATATCGTCGGCCTTGACCCATCCCGGCGAACCTACGGGGAATCGCGTCTTGGCGCGAGCGGCAAGTTCGCGTGCGGTCTTCACATCTCCGCGCGTGAAGGCGGACTGGGCCGAGGCGAGGTCGGCCTGGGCGAGATCGCCCTTGCGGCCATAGGCGATGGCGAGCTGGGCATAGCCCTGCCAGGCCTCCGGTTCCCGCGACAGGGCGTTGCGCAGCATGCCGACCGCCTCGTTGGCATAGGCGGGATTGTTGGTCGCGACCAGCGCCTGACCGAGCATGATCTGGAGCAGCGCGGGCTGCGGCGCCAGCGACACCGCGCGGCGCAGCGGCGCGATCGCTTCCTGCGCGCGGCCGGCTTCCAGCAGCGCCTGTCCCTTCAGTTCGTGGAAATACGGGTTGTTCGGCTGCGCGGCGATCAGCGCGTCGATCTGGCCCAGCGCATTGGCGATGCCGCCGAAGCGATAGCTCGAAATCGCGCGCGCATAGCGGGCCGGCAAGCTGGTGTCGGACAGGGGATAGCGGCGCACCACCGTGTCCGGCCGCTCGATGAAGCCGTAGAGCTTCGCGCGCATCATGTCGTGGCGCAGCTGCAGTTCCGGCGGATCCTTCTTGTCCCAATACGGGCTCTGGCGCGCCAGCCCTTCCAGCGCGGCGACGCGATCGGCCGGCATCGGGTGCGACTGCGCATAGGCGTCGACATAGCGCGCGGCGAACATGATCTGGTCGGCCATGCGCTTGAAGGTCTCGTACATGCCCTTCGGCGACTGACCGCTCGCATTCAGGAATTGCACGGCCGCACGGTCGGCCTGTTCCTCGTGCGCGCGCTGGTAGGAGAGCAGCGAGCGGCGGATCAGTTCCTGCGACCCGTGCAAAGTCGCCATGCCGATGTCGCCGGCACCCTGCACGCCGGCGGCGCCGCCGGCGATCATCGCGCCGACGCCGAGGATCGCTGCGAGAATCGCCGCCGTGCTCGCGCTCGCGAGCTGGTCGCGCAGCTTGGAAAGATGGCCGCCGGCGATATGACCGGATTCGTGCGCCAGCACGCCGATGATCTGGTTCGGCGTCTCGCTTTCCATCAGCGCGCCGGTATTGACGAAGATGCGCCGCCCGTCGATCACGAAGGCGTTGAAGCTGCGCTGGTTGATCAGCACGACCTGGATGTTCTGCTTCGACAGGCCGGCCGCGCGCAGGATCGGATTGGTGTAGTCGCGCAGCACCTGCTCGATTTCCGCGTCGCGGATCACCGGGAAGGCGCTGTTCGGCGGGGGCTGGCGCTGGGCGCCGGCCGGGCCGCTTGCGAGCGCCATCGCGCAGGCCAGGGCCGTGGCCGTGAGGCGGGCCGCTGGCGTCGCCCGGCGGCCCCTGATAGGTCTGTCGGCAGCGCTCATTTCGGTCAATCGGTCGTGCCCCGGGCGCAACCTAGTGATGCGGCCACCACCGGTCAATTCGCCCAAATCATGCTTCGGGAACGGCGCAAACAAGCTTTCGATTGCGGCAGCAGCGGGGCGGAACGGCAGATGCGCCGCGGAAATGCCTGACATGCTGGAAGCCGCCCGCAGGCTCCTCGATCCGTCCGCGCGCGGCGACGTCCCGCCCTTCATCGTGATGGATGTGATGGCGGCGGCGGCCCGCATCGAGGCCGCCGGCGGTCACGTCATCCACATGGAAGTGGGCCAGCCTTTCGCGCCGGCGCCCGGCACCGCGCTTGCCGCCGCGCGCGCGGCGCTGACCGGGCGCATCGCCTATACCGAGGCGCTCGGGATCCCCTCGCTGCGCGCGCGCATCGCGCGGCATTACCGCGAGCAGCACGCGATCGATCTCGATCCCGGGCGGGTGATCGTGACCACGGGATCGTCGGGCGGTTTCCTGCTCGCGTTCCTGGCGCTGTTCGAGGCCGGCGCGCGCGTGGGTATCGCCAATCCCGGCTACCCGCCTTACCGGCACATTCTCACCGCGCTCGGTTGCGAGCCGGTGCTGATCGAGACCTCGCACGAGACGCGCTGGGCGGTGACGCCGGAGGCGTTGCGCACCGTGCATGCGAAACGCAGGCTGGACGGCGTGCTGGTCGCCAGCCCCGCCAATCCCACCGGCACGATGATGGACGAAGCGTCGCTCGGCGCGCTGATCCGCACCGCCGACGAGCTCGGCATCCGCTTCATCTCCGACGAAATCTATCACGGGCTCGACTACACTTTTCCCGCGGTGACGGCGTTGCAGCTCTCCGACAACGCCACCGTTATCAACTCCTTCTCCAAGTATTTCTGCATGACCGGCTGGCGCGTCGGCTGGATGGTCGCGCCGACGCCGCTGGTGCGTCCGATCGAGCGTCTGCAGCAGAATTTCGCGATCAGCGTGCCGGCTTTGTCGCAGATTGCCGCGGAGGCCGCGTTCGAGGGCCGCGCGCAGATGCAGGAGATCAAGCACGGCTATGAGCGCAACCGGCGCATCCTGATCGAGGGCCTGCCGCAGGCCGGCCTCGACCGCTTCCTGCCGGCGGACGGTGCGTTCTATCTCTATGCCTATGTCGGGCGCTTTTCCGACGACTCGCTGGATTTCGCCCGGCGCATGCTGGAAGAGGCGCAGGTCGCGGCGACCCCCGGCATCGATTTCGATCCGGTCGACGGCCGGCATTACCTGCGCTTCTGCTATGCCGGCTCGCAGGCGGAGATGCACGAGGCGGTGAGCCGGATCGCGCGATGGCTGCGGCGGTGAACGCGGCCGCGCCGATCCCGCGCACGGTGCCGGGCGCGCTCAGTTTCGTCGCCGGCTATGTCGATGGCTGCACTTTCCTGGCGCTGTTCGGCCTGTTCGTCGCGCAGGCCACCGGCAGCTTCGTGATCGCGGGCGCGCAATTGGTGGTGGCCGACGACGGCGTGCTGACCAAGGTGCTGGCGATCCCGGTCTTCCTCGTATCCGCTTTCTGCACGACCGTCCTGGTGCGCCTGCGCGCGCAAAACGGCCGCCCGGCCTTGCCGCTCTGCCTGCTGCTGGAATGCGCGTTGCTGGCGGGGTTTCTCGCCGTCGTCTTCTGCGCCGCGCCGCTCGCCGATCCCGATTCCTGGCCGGCCTTCTTTGCCAGCACGCTTGGATTGGCGGCGATGGGGGTGCAGAGTGCGCTCGTGCGCCTGCTCATGCGCGGCTATGCGTCGACCAACGTCATGACCACGAACACCACGCAGCTTGCGATCGACATGGCCGATTGCCTCCTGACCTGGCGCGCGTTCCGCCGCGGGCCGACGCCGGCGGCGCGGGCCGCGATGACCGCCGCGCGGGACCGCTTCGGCAGGCTGTTTCCGCTCATTGTCTGCTTCGCCTTCGGCACCGCGATCGGGGCGCTTGCCTATGTCGCCTTCGGCATCGTCTGCCTGATCCTGGCCTTGCTGATCGTGTCGGCACTGATCGGCTGGTCGATGCGGCGGGGGAGCGCCTCGCCATGAAACGCGGGCCGTGGATGAAGCCCATCGCCGTCGTGACCGCGATCGCGTTCGCGCTCTGGGCGGTGTCCGCCTATCTGCTGCTGCCGGTCTTGTGGACGCACCACGAGCGCCAGCCGGGCCTGGCCGACAAGCCGATGATCACGCGCACCGGCCAGGGCATTCCCGGCGACCCGCTGAATGTCGGGCTGGTCGGCCTGCGCGCGGATGTGGTGCGCGCGATGCACGAGGCCGGCTGGTATCCCGCCGATCCGGTGAC
>JBFWWQ010000095.1:0-10602 GCA_050246095.1 Pseudorhodoplanes sp. | reverse complement strand
TGGCCGGTCGCGGAGAACGGATTGACGCTGTTGAAGTTGACCACCGCGGTGCCGGTGCCGAACGAGCCGTTGAGGTCGATGCCGAGCTGCTTGACCACGTCGCGGGCGACTTCGGCGACGGTCACCTTGATCATGACCTGGTCGCGGCCGCGCACCGAGATGGCGTTGACGACCTTGCTGCCTTCCTGGTTGATCGGGTTGGTGCCGGCATTGACCAGGCGCGCGGCGATGTCGAAAGCCGTGGTCGCCTCCGCCTGGGTGTCGGCGGTGCCGGCCAGGATCACGCCTTCCGGCCCCAGCGCCTCGACCCGGATGTCGGCGTTCGGCAGCACCTGCCGGATGGCATCGCGGATGCCGTTGAGGTCGCGCTTCACGGCGATGTCGAAGCCGGCCATCTGGCGGCCTTCGGCGTCGAAGAAGAACACGTTGGTCTGCCCCAAAGCCGCCCCGATGATGTAGGCGCGGCGCGACGAGCGCACGACCGCATTGGCGATCTTGGGATCGGCGACCAGGACGTCCTTGATGTCGGCGGGCAGGTCGATGACCACGGACTTTCCGACGCCGAGCGGCACGAAGCGCGAACTGGCGTCGCTGCCGACCACCTGGATGACGGGCACGCGCGCCTCGCGCGGTTCCGCCGCCGGCGAATGGCCCGGCATCGCTAAGGTGGCGACGGCGAAGACGCTGGCGAGCGTGGCGGCCCGGAACGGTATCAGCGAGGTCATGTTGCGATTTCCTTCCGGACTCATTTCGGCGTCGTGCTGGTGCTGACGCCGAAGCGAACGATGTTGATGCCGCTGCGCCGCTTGCCGTCGTCGCTATCGGCGGGGAGCTGGCTCTTGCCGCTGTCGACCAGGCTGCGCAAAGCGAGCGACAGGGTGCCCAATTGCCGCGCGAGCGAGAGCGCCTCGGCCTGACGCGAGGTCATTTCCAGGGTCGCCGTCTTGCCGACCACGACCTTCTGGCCGTTCTTGTCCTCGACGGTCTGGTCGACGGCGAGCACGCGCACGTTGGAAAGGATCGTCTCGCTGGTGAAGACTTCGACGCCGCCGCGCCGCTCCTGTTCCTTGTCGCGGCGCGACAGGATCACGTCGACATGGTCGCCCGGCAGGATGAATCCGCCGGCGCCCGTTTCGGGGGAAATCTCGGTGGAGATCGCGCGCATGCCGGAGGGCAGGATGGCGGCCATGTAGCCGGAGCCGTTGCCCTTGATGAAACGCGATTCGCGGATCGGCTCGCCGGCGGAGAAGGGCGAGCGCGCCACCGCGCCGGTCAGCTCCTCGACCGCATTCGGCTTGTCGGTCTTCTTGATGAAGGTCGGTCCGGCCGCCTCGGACGGCCAGAGCTGCCAGCCGATATCCTCCGGCTTCACCACCTGGCCGGTCTCGAGATCGGATTTGGCGACCAGCACGTCGACGGTCGCGAGCTGCGGGGCCTGTGCCGGCGCTTCCGGCGGCTTTTCATCGCCGCTGCCGGCCAGCAGCGCGGCCAGGCCGCCGGCTGCGACCGCTATTCCGAGCACAACATAACGCGCGGCTTTCATAACGCTTCACTTTCCACATGACACGCGACCGGCAGATGGTCGTCCTTTGCGAATTCGATCACGCAAAGGTCAATTCGTGGTTAATGAGGCGTATCCAACCTAAGTTAATTTTGGATTGACGCGCGATTGCGCGCGCAGCAGGCCCGCGGCCGGGCAGCCGCGCACGGCGCGGATCATCAGACGCTGAGGGCTTTCATCCAGGCGCTCTCGGGATAGACCGAAAGCGCGGCGGCCGCGAGCGCGATGCCGTAGGGAATGCCGGAATCCATCCGGTGCAGCCGCACCACCCAGGACTGGCGCGCGAGCATTTCCGGCAGGGGATGCATGCGGAACTGCATCAGCAGCAGCGTGAGCAGGCCGCCGAATATCGAGGCGGCGAGCGCGTAGTCGAGCAGCTGGTCGAAGCCGAGCCAGAGCGCGGTCGCCGCCGCGAGCTTGGCGTCGCCGCCGCCGATCCAGCCGAACGCGAAGAAGGTGAAGGTCACGGCCAGCACCGCCGCCGCCGCCCCCGCATGCGAGGCCATTTCGGAGCCGCTCATGCCGGTAAGCCAGGCCATGCCGCAGAAGCCGGCGACAAGGATCAGCGAGACGCGATTGGAGATCGTCATCGTCAGCAGATCGCTCGAGGCCGCGAAGGCCATCAGCGCGGGAAACAGCAGGAGCAGGGCGGCATTGGTCATGACGTTGGTGGCATCCGTGGCGGCGCGCGATCCTGCCGATGCTAGCGCGCAGCCGTTGTTTTTCCGTTTAGCGGACGACCGCCATGCCGACGCGAATGCGCGCATGGCGGCCGTATCCGCAGCTTATTTCAGGCCGTCCTGGACAGCCGTGAACTTGGTGACGAGGTTCGTGCCGATACCCTGCACGACCGAGATGATCACGACGGCGATGCCGGCGGCGATCAGGCCGTATTCGATGGCAGTGGCACCGGACTGGTCTTTCAGGAAGCGAGCGATCGTGCGCGTCAAGGTTCTCTCCCATGGTTGAATGTTGGCGCGGATGGAACATCGGTTCCCACGATTGAACATCGCGTAATTTCCATCGGCCAAAATTTAACGAAAAGGGAGTTTTGCGGCGGGGCGCGGTTCGAGCCGCCGAAAAGCAAAAGGCTCCGGCTTTGGGCCGGAGCCTTGCATCGGGTCGAAGCCCGGATGCGCTTACTTCAGGCCGCCCTTGATCGCCGTGAACTTCGTCACCAGGTTGGTGCCGATGCCCTGCACGACCGCGATGATCGCGACCGAGATGCCGGCGGCAATGAGGCCGTATTCGATGGCGGTCGCACCGGACTCGTCCGACACGAAGCGCGAAACGATGTTCTTCATGGTAGGCTCCTTGATCCACACGTGGCTGTCTGAGCTGATCCGCGGCCGCTTCTTGGTCTCGACCTCCGAACCGTGCCGCAACGTAGCAGCGCTCGATTGCGGCACCGTTAATCCGGACGCAGAAACACACGTCTATCGTCGCAACTTGACCTGTGGTTAATGCCCGCTTTCCGCGTTGCGCATGCGCTCGCGCAGCGATCAAGTTTGCCGCGAAATTCCGTCAATATCGAAGCGCGCGCGCGGAGCGCTTTTTAAAAGCGGCGCGCATGCGAAGCGAAAGCGCGCGGTCGCATTTGCATTTGATTCACCAATTTGCGGTCAAGTCGAGGATGCTTGTTGTGTAGCTGTGGCGTGCGGAGCGTGACGATGCGGACCATGTCCGGAATGCGGAAATTCGTGCGGTGGATCGTTTGTGCGGTCCCCCTCGTCGCCCTGATCTCGCTGCCGGCCGCCGCGCGCCCGCGCGACGCCATCATGGTCTCGCTCGACCAGGCCAAGCTGATCCGCATCCCCGACCGCGTGAACACTATCGTGATCGGAAACCCGCTGATCGCCGACGTGACCGTGCAGGCCGGCGGGCTCCTGGTGATCACCGGCAAGGGTTACGGCAGCACCAACATCGTCGCGCTCGACCGGGCCGGCACCCCGCTGCTGGAGCGCGATATCACGGTGGAGGGCCCGAAGAACGTCGTCGTGGTCCACCGCGGCATCGAGCGCGAGACCTATAGCTGCGCGCCGTATTGCGAGCCGCGCATCACCATCGGCGACAGCGCGCCCTATTTCACCCGCAACCTGACCCAGACCACGACGGTGTCGACGCAGGCGCAGGCGGTCTCGCTGACGGCGCGGTGACGGCGGGCGGTTTGCGCCGGCACGGTTAGCGAAACGTGAACGCGGTTCCGCCGCATGTCGGGTGCCCCGGCAACCAATCGACAACGCCTGTTTGCTAAAGACATGGCCGGGACGGCCGCGCATCGGCCGCCGAGCGGACAGCGGCCATGACGACACCAGCACCTGCAAAACGTCCATCGCGCCTCCGGCGGATCCTGCATCCGCGATATCTGCGCCGTTTCGGCAGGCATCAGAAGGGCGCGGCCGCGATCGAATTCGGCATGGTGGCGGCGCCGTTCCTCGCATTGATTTTCGCCATCATCGAGACCGCGCTGATCTTCTTCGCCGGCCAGACTCTGGAAACCGCGGTGACCGATTCGGCGCGGCTGATCCTGACCGGCCAGGCGCAGACACAGGGCTTCAACCAGGCGCAGTTCAAGCAGGCGGTCTGTGCGAAAATCTACGGCCTGTTCGACTGTTCGGGCGGGATCAACGTGGACGTGCGCAAATATTCGGCCTTCAGCAGCGCCACGCCGCCCAGCCCGGTGGATGCCAACGGCAACCTGGTCAACAGTTTCGTCTATCAGCCCGGCGGTCCGGGAGACATCGTGGTGGCGCGGCTGATCTATCAATGGCCGGTCTATGCCAACATCATCGGCATCGACATGGCCAACATGGCCGGCAACAAGCGCCTGCTCGTCGCCACCGCCGCCTTCCGCAACGAGCCCTATCAATGAGGTCCGCCATGAAGACGCCGCTCGCGCCTGTGCCGCCGCGGATGGCGGATTTCCTTCGCGACCGCCGCGGCGTGTCCGCCGTCGAATTCGCGATGGTGCTGCCGCTGATGCTGACGCTGTGGCTCGGCACCAGCGAGGTGTCGCAGGCGATCGGCATCGACCGCAAGGTCACGCTGTCGGCGCGGGCGGTGGCCGACCTCGTGGCGCAGGTCCCGAGCATCAACAATTCCGGCATGAACGACGTGATGGCGGCATCGGGCGCGATCCTGGCGCCGTTCCCGCTCAGCAATGCCAAGATGACCGTCTCGCAGATATTCATCGACGGCAACGGCGTCGCCAAGATCACCTGGAGCGACACCAAGAACGGCACCGCGCGCGGGGTGGGCACGGTCGTCACCGTGCCGGCGGCGCTGAAGATCAACAACACCTACCTGATCTGGGGCGAGGCCGAATATACCTACAGCCCGTCCTTCGGCACGGTGATCGTCGGAACGGTCAATCTGAAGGATCAGATTTTCATGCGTCCGCGTCTGTCGGAATCGGTGACCCGCAGCGCCACCTGAACGGCGCAGAAAGACCGCCCCGCCTCAGGGGATCGGCAGCACCGTCGTCGACTTGATCCGCTCCATGGCGAAGCGCGAGGTGACGTTCTTCAGCGGCACCGAGGCGATCAGCGCCTTGTAGAACGCATCGTAGGACTGCATGTCCGCCACCACGACGCGCAGCATGTAGTCGACGTCGCCGGCCATGCGGTAGAATTCCATCACCTCCGGCATGGCGCGCACGGTGTCGGCGAAGCGCGCCAGCCAGTCCTGCGAATGGTCGCCGGTCTCCACCGACACGAAGACGGTGAGGCCGAGGCCGATCTTGTCCTGGTCGACCAGCGCCACGCGGCGCTGGATCACCCCTTCGGCTTCCAGCTTCTGGATGCGCTTCCAGCACGGGGTGGAGGACAGGCCGACCCGCTGGCCGATTTCGGCGACCGAGAGCGAGGCGTCTTCCTGCAGGGTGGCGAGAATCTTCCGGTCGATGGAATCCATGCGTTCAATCCAGAGGGTCGGTAAAATAACTTTCCCAGTATCTGCGATGTATCGCGTATATATAGAATAATATTCTACCGCAAGGGCGGAGCGGCCGGAATGCCGGCGGCGGCGAGCAAAGCCTCGGTCTCGGCGCGGCCGGGCGCCCCGGCAATCCCCCCGAAACGCTGGCATTTCAACGCCGCGGCGGCGGCCGCAAAAAGCATGGCGGCCGGGAAGTCGCGGCCTTCGGCCAGAGCCAGCGTGCAGGCGCCGTGGAACACGTCGCCGGCGCCGAGCGTGTCCACCACGGTCACGGGAAAGGCCGGGATCGATCGCAATTGTCCGCGATCGAGCCACAATACCCCCGCCGCGCCGTCGGTGACCGCGAGCAGCGCCGGCGTGCGCGCCTGCACCCGGCGCAGGGCCTCGGCGAGGTCGTCGCATTGCGCGGTCGCGCGCAGCCCGTCCGCCGAGAACGCCGCATGCGAGACCGCGCGCAGCACCTCCTCGCTGCCCTCGGTCGGCTCGTCGCCGTCGAGCAGCACGGGCAGGTCGCGCCGTCGCGCCGCCTGGACGATCGGCAGCACGAAAGCCGCGTAGCGGTTATCGACCATCGCGGCGGCGCAGCCGCGCAGGCAAGCATCGGGATCGTGCGGGCGCGCCTGCGCCAGCGCCGTGCCGCGGTGATTGACGATCAGCCGCTCGCCCGTGGCATCGACCAGGATGGCGGAGACCGGCGCCGTGGCGCCGGCGACGCGCAGGATCGTCGAACAGTCGATTTCCTCGCGCGCAAGCTGCCGCAACATCTCCGCGGAGAGCGGATCGTCCTCGCCGCCGAGCGGCGCGACGAGCCGCACATCGCCGCCCAGCCGCGCCGCGGCGATCGCGGCATTGGTGGCGCAGCCCCCCGGCACGGCGGCGAAATCGCGCGCGCGCGTCTTGCTGTTCGGCGCCGGGAATTGCGCGATGCGGAAGACATGGTCGATCACCGCGATGCCGGCGCACAGGATGGTCGGCTTCCGGGGCATCGGGCGCAGTGTCCGCTAAAGCGGGATACCTTGAGTATGGAGCGACGAGGGCCGCCGCGACAACGGTTTGTCCCCTCTCCCCACCCCACTCGGTTTACCCGAGTGGGGCAATGTCAAGTCGGCCGTAGTCGGAAACATCCGACTTCGGCTGGGGAGAGGGTTAGGGTGAGGGGGGTTAAAAGCGCATGGTTGCACCGAAACCCCTCACCTGCGCGCGGAGCCTGTCATCGGGCCGCGCTTTGCGCGGACCCGTTGGCGCGCGACCTCTCCCAAAGGGAGAGGTGAAAGGCGGTGCCCCACTCGATTCAACCTGAACACATCCCGCTTTAAGGCATGAAAGATCATGCCCAAACAAACTAGTCGAAATCCGCGCCGCCTTCCAGCCAGTCGCGGATGATATGATGTGCGATCGCGGCCGGCGGCGGCGTGGTCAGGCCCTGCGGATGCTGCCGCAACAGCATCTGCGCGGCTTCCTCGCGCGTGAACCAGCGCGCGTCCTCGAGCTCGTCGCGGTCCACCCGGATCTCGTCCGACAAAGCCTCGGCATGGCAGCCGATCATCAGCGAGGATGGAAACGGCCAGGGCTGCGAGGCGAAGTAGCGCACGCGGCCGCAGACGATGCCGGCTTCCTCGAAAGTCTCGCGCCGCGCCGCTTCCTCGATGCTCTCGCCCGGCTCGACGAAGCCCGCCAGGCACGACCACATGCCGGGCAGGAAGCGCGACTGGCGCCCGAGCAGGCAGCGCTCGCCCGCCACCGCCAGCATGATCGCCACCGGATCGGTGCGCGGGAAATGCTGCGCCCGGCATTGCGGGCAATCGCGCCGCCAGCCGCCCTGCACGATCGCGGTCGGCGCCCCGCAATTGGCGCAGAAGCGGTGCCGCGCATGCCAGTGCAGCAGCGCCTTCGCTTCGGCGATCGGCGGCAGGTGCTCGAACGCCACCAGGCCCTGCACGGCGATCGAGCGCAGGTCCGTCACCATATGGCTGCCCCGCTCCTGCAGCGCGCGGATATCGTCGTCGGCGATGCCGAGGCAGAAATACGCGCAGTCGCCCTGCAGGCCGAGAAAGATGCTTTCGGTCGTGCGCCCGAGCGCGCGCGCCTCCGCCGCCGAAAATACCGGATCGAGCCCGCTGCCGTTCCGCTTCAGCGCCACCAGCTCGCCGCCGATCAGATAGGTGACGCTGCCGGTCGTTGCCGCGAGCTGCGCGAGCTGCGCGGCGTCCAGCCGGATGGCGGCGGCGCGATCGAGCGCGCTGCCGGCATAGGCGAGCCGCGGCTTCGGTCCGAGATCGAAATGGAAAGGCATCGGCGGAACTCCCGGCAATTCGCAAAAAATCGTATCGGTGCGCACCCGTTACGCCACCCACAGCTTCTCCCGCATCGCCCTGACGAACAGGTCGAGATTGACCGGGTCCACCGGCACCGCCTGCGCCGCTCCCCAGACCGGCTTCGGCCAGGCCACGTCGGTCTTGCGGCGCGCGATCAGATGCACATGCAGTTGCGGCACGACGTTACCCAGCGCCGCGACATTGAGCTTGTCGCATTGGGTGACCTGCTTGAGTGTGCCGCCCACCAGCGCGATCTCGGTCATCAGCTGGGCGCGCTCGACCTCGTCGAGGTCGATGATTTCGACGATGTCGGCGCGGCGCGGCACCAGCATCAGCCAGGGGTAATTGGCGTCGTTGACGATCAATACCCGGCACAAAACCAGCTCGCCGAGCAGCACCGTGTCGCGCGCCAATTGGGGATGCAGGACGAAAGCGGGCTTTGCCATTTTCCGGTTGCGGAACAGGTGGTTGGTCGGACGATGGGTCTAGCGGAGCGGATTTGACATTCGCTACCTACCCAGCCGCGGGCTCGCAAAGCGAATGTCAAATCCAAAGCTCCACTAGAATCCAATATTTGCTAGTGGTTCTTTGATTCTAACATTTGCAAAAGAACCCGCCGAGAAGGGATGCAAATGTTAGAATCGAACCACTAGCCGATTTTTGCCCGCTTTGGGTCGCGAATCTTGGCCCGGCAGGGCCCCCGCGAGAGGGGGGCCAAAAATATTCGCCGGCCCTTTGAATGAAACGGCGGCCGCCGCGACCCATTCGGGTCGGAAATCATCACAAGGCCGCCAGGTCCCGTCATGAACGTTCCCCTCGTCCTTTCCGCCCGCCGCCCCGCCGTCACCCGCCGCCTGTGCCTCAGCCTCGCCCTTGCCGCTCTGTCGGGCCTGCCGGAACGGTCGGCCGCCGCCGGCGATATGGCGGAAGCGGTCAAGTTCGTCCGCGAGCTCTACCAGGAGGAGGTCGAGCGCCATAAGGAGGGCGAACGGATGAAGGATGTCGAGTTCCTGACCGTCTTCACCCGCGACGTGCGCGTCCTGTGGCTCGCGGGAAAAAACCGCATCATCCCGATCCCGCTGCCGATCGGGCCCAAGCTGCACGCCTTTTTCGGCTGGGGGGTGCTGCCGGCGACCCCGGTCTCTCTCAGCCGCGTCACCGGCGCGGCCGAGGGCCGCAACCTGGTGGATGTGACGGTGGAAATGAGCATCCGCGGCGAGCCGCGCCGGGTCATGGTGCGCACCCAGCGGGAATCCGGGGCCTGGCGGATCGGCAACCTTTTGTACGACCGCGGCGAGGATTTCGTGAGCTATCGCAAGAAGCTGGCGGGCCAATAGCGCTTTTTCCAGCGCAGCGGGCACCGGTTCGCGTGAGGAAAACGCGACCGATCGAAAAGGCCCGCGGCCTTCCGGCCTGTGAATTCATTCACAGCGGGAAGGGCGCCCGCGCTGCCGGTTGCTTTCTCCGCCCCGCCGCCTGATATAGGTTCCGGGAGGTTGGCGGTGGACGAGCCACTCGCCAACCGGGTCAGGTCCGGAAGGAAGCAGCCCTAACGAGCTCCGGTTCGGGTCGCTCGTCAGCCTCCCACTCCAATTCAAGACGGCCGCCGGCCCGCCGGGCTTTCAGGCGGCGGAGGCAGGATGAGCGACGCCAAGTCCCGTTCGCGCGCCGACCAGCCGGAAGCTTCGGCCCTGTTCGGCGACGCGCCGCAATCCTACCGGGTGCTGGCGCGCAAATACCGCCCGGCCTCGTTCGCCGACCTGATCGGCCAGGATGCGATGGTGCGCACGATCTCGAATGCGTTCGAGACCGGCCGTATCCCGCAGGCCTGGATCCTGACCGGCGTGCGCGGCGTGGGCAAGACCACGACGGCGCGTATCCTGGCGCGCGCGCTGAACTATCAGCTCGCCGACAATTCGATCCAGGGCCCGACCGTCGACATGCCCGAAATGGGCGTGCATTGCCGGGCGATCGTCGAGAGCCGCCATATCGACGTGATCGAGATGGACGCGGCCTCGCATAACGGCGTCGACGACGTGCGCCAGATCAACGACGCCATCCGCTACGCGCCGGTCTCCGCGCGCTACAAGGTCTATATCCTCGACGAAGTGCACATGCTTTCGGGGGCGGCCTTCAATGCGCTGCTGAAGACGCTGGAAGAGCCGCCGCCGCACGCCAAGTTCGTGTTCGCGACCACCGAAATCCGCAAAGTTCCGGTCACCGTGCTGTCGCGCTGCCAGCGTTTCGACCTGCGCCGCGTCGAGGGCGATCTGCTGGTGCGGCATCTGCAGGGTATCGCGGAAAAGGAAAGCATCGAGGCGGAGCCGGCGGCCTTGGCGTTGATCGCGCGCGCGGCGGAAGGCTCGGTGCGCGATTCGCTGTCGCTGCTCGACCAGGCGATCGCGCATGCCGCGGGCACGGTGCGCGCCGACGACGTGCGCGGGATGCTCGGGCTCGCCGACCGCGCGCGGGTCGTCGACCTGTTCGAGGCGCTGCTGCGCGGCGACATGCCGGCGAGTCTCGCCGAATTGCGCGATCAGTACGATTCCGGCGCCGATCCCGCGACCGTCCTCACCGATCTCGCCGATTTCACGCATTTCGTGACGCGGGTGAAGATCGTGCCGTCGGTGGCCGACGATCTCTCGCTCGCGGAAGTCGAGCGCGTGCGCGGGCGCGAATTCGCGGCCGGCCTGTCGATGCGCGTGCTCGCGCGCACCTGGCAGATGCTGCTGAAGGGTATCGCGGAGGTGAAGGAATCGCCGCGGCCGATCGCGGCGGCGGAGATGGTGC
>JBFWWQ010000094.1:0-10622 GCA_050246095.1 Pseudorhodoplanes sp. | reverse complement strand
AGACGCCGTGGAGGGGGCCGGGCTGCGCGTCACCGACGAGCGCGGCGTCATCTACTATCTTCTCGCCGACCGCTGGCAATTGTCGACCGTCATGGATGTGAACTACATGGTCGTGGCGGTCCGGGAGAAGGAATAGCGCCTATGTCTTTGCCCGGGCTTGACCCGGCAATCCATCTTTCGTAATAGGGATGGATGCGCGGGTCAAGCCCGCGCATGACCAAGGGCTGACAGAAAATCCATGCAAGACACCGGTTGGCTCTGGGCGGTGTTCACCGTCATCGCCGCGGCAAGCCAGACCGCGCGCAACGCCATGCAGCGGGAATTGACGGCGACGCTCGGCACCGCCGGGGCCACGCATGTGCGCTTCCTGTTCGGCTTTCCGTTCGCCGTCGTGTTCCTGCTCGGGGTGCTGCTGGCGAGCGGGTCGGGGCTGCCCAATCCGCCGTTGTCGTTCTGGCCCTGGATCGCGCTCGGCGCCGGCGCGCAGGTCGCGGCCACGGCGCTGATGCTGGCGGCGATGAGCGAGCGCTCCTTCGTCGTGACCATCGCCTATATCAAGACCGAGCCGGTGCAGGTCGCGCTGTTCGGCCTGATCTTTCTCGGCGAACGGCTTTCGATCGGCATGGTGAGCGCGATCCTGATCGCGACCGCCGGCGTCGTGGTGATGTCGCTGAAGCCGGGCGGCGCGCCGGCGACGAGCTGGCGCCCCACCCTTCTCGGCCTCGGCGCCGGCGCCATGTTCGCGCTATCGGCGGTCGGCTATCGCGGCGCCATCCTCAGTCTCGCGCTCGGCAATTTCGTGCTGACCGCGACCTTCACCCTGGTCGTGGGTCTGCTGATGCAGGCGGCGGTCCTGTCGCTGTGGCTGTGGCTGCGCGAGCCGCAGGTGATGCGCGCCATCTTCGCCGCCTGGCGGCCGTCGGTATTGGCCGGATTCATGGGCGCGCTGGCCTCGCAATTCTGGTTCCTCGCCTTCGCGCTCGCCACCGCCGCGAGCGTGCGCACGCTGGCGCTGGTCGAGGTGCTGTTCGCGCAGGCGATCTCCCGCTTCGTGTTCGGGCATAAGACCATGCCGCGCGAGGCGCTCGGCATCGCGCTGGTCGTGGCCGGCGTCGCGCTCCTGCTCTGGGCGCATTAAAGCACGTTCGTTTTACATGGAATCGGAACGTGCTTTAGATTCCTTTATTTGATCGCATTTTCTTGACGCGAACCGGTACCCACTTCGCTCGAAAATGCTCTAGTTCAAAGACGTCATTCCGGGGCGCCGCGCAGCGGCGAGCCCGGAATCCATAACCGCGAATCGGGATTATGGATTCCGGACAGCCGCGCTGCGCGCGGCTTCCGGAATGACGATAGCGGTCGTCAGTTCTTGTCGTCGGGAAGAACGGGCAGGGGATGGAATTCGATCCCCTCGTCGTGCAGTGCGCGCGCCTCGTCGGGCGAGGCTTCGCCGTAGATCGAGCGGTGCTCGATCTCGCCGTAATGCATCTTGCGCGCCTCTTCGGGGAATTTGCGCCCGACATCGTCGGCATTCCTGACCATGTGGTCGCGCAGTTCCTTCAGCTTGGCGCGGAATTCGCGCTCCTGCGGCGGCACCATCGCGAAGGGGGCCTTGGCGGGCTCCGTGCCAGCATCGGCGACCGGCGCCTCGGCGCCCTTGTTGGCATCCTTGGCGGCGGCGACCGGCTCGGCGCGCCGCTTGCCGCCGCGCGCAATGGCCGGCGCCATGATCGCCTTCTCGACCTTGCCGGAATCGCAGAGCGGGCAGGTGACGAGGCCGCGCTTGCGCTGCTTGTCGTAGTCGCTGGAGGTCTGGAACCAGGCCTCGAATTCGTGCTTCCTCTCGCAGATGAGCGCGTAGCGGATCATGACGCGCCCTTCACGACATGCAGGTGCACCGGCTCGGCCATCGGCTCGATAATCTCGAAGCGCCGGCCGTGCTGCAGCGAGGGGATGCGCGCGCGGGCGGCGGCGATTTCCGACACGTCGATGTCGGCCATGACGATTCCGGGCTCGGTGCCGCCTTCGGCGATAATGCGCCCCCAGGGATCGACGACAAGCGAATGCCCGAACGTCTCGCGGCCGTTCTCGTGCCTGCCGCCCTGCGCGGCGGCGAAGACATAGCTGCCGTTCTCGATGGCGCGCGCGCGGTTGAGCACGTGCCAATGCGCTTCGCCGGTCTGCCGCGTGAAGGCCGACGGGATCGCCAGGAACGTCGCGCCGGCTTCCGCGAGCGCGCGGTAGAGCGCGGGAAAGCGCAGGTCGTAGCAGATCGTCAGCCCGAGCCGGCCCCAGGGCAGGTCGGCGAGCACGCCGCTCTCGCCGGGGCGATAGTTGCGCGATTCGCGATAGCTTTCGCCGTTCGCTAGATCGACGTCGAACATGTGCACCTTGTCGTAGCGGGCGACGATCTCGCCTTTCGGGTCGATCAGGAAGGAACGGTTGGCGGCTTTCTCCGGCGAGACCTGGATCGCGAGCGAGCCGACATGCACGAAAATCGCGTGCTTGCGCGCGCGCTCGCGCATCGCCGCCAGGGTGTCGTCCTTGTCTTCGGGCGCTATGGCGGCGAACAGGGCGTCGCGCGACAGCTCCATGATGTTGGTCATTTCCGGCGTCAGCACGTAGTCGGCGCCGTCCGCCTTGGCCTCGTCGATCAGCGCGCGCGCCGCATCCAGATTGGCCGCGGGCGCGCGGCCGGAGCGCATCTGGATCAGGCCGACGCGGAAATTCTGGGCCTTGCCGGTCGCGGCGCTCATGCCGGCAGCTCCGCGAGCAGCGGATCGAGCTTGCCGTCGTCGTTCAGCGCGTAGAGATCGTCGCAGCCGCCGACATGCGTCGCGCCGACGAAAATCTGCGGCACCGTGCTGCGCCCGCCCGCCCGTTCGGTCATCTCGGCGCGCAATTGCGGTTGGCCGCTCACGTCGATCTCCTGGAATGCGACATTCTTCTTGACCAGCAATTCCTTCGCCCAGGCGCAATAGGGGCAATAGGGCGTAGTGTAGATTTCAACGGGCGGCATTGAAGGGTCCTGAACGGCGCGCTGTTTATATGGTCGCCCGCGCCGCGTCCACAACCCGCGCGAAGGTCAGGGTGCGGACCTCGCGGGCGCCGGCCCGCAGCAGGGCGCGGGCGCAGGCATCGGCGGTCGCGCCGGAGGTCAGGACGTCGTCGACCAGGACCAGGCAGCGTCCCTCAACCTGCGCCTTGCCGGCGGGGGGAACCCGGAACGCGCCCTGTACATTCTGCGCGCGCTCCGACCGCGACAGGCCGATCTGCTGGGCCGTGGAACGGACCCGTTTCAGGAGTTCGAAGCGGACCGGAATGCCGCTCAGGCCGGATATCACCCGGGCGAGTTCCGCGGACTGGTTGAAGCGCCGCGCCCATCGCCGCCGCCAGTGCAGCGGGACCGGGACGATGGCGTCGGCGCCGGCGAGCAGATCGCGTCCCGCCCGCGCCATCCAGCCGCCCATGACGGGGGCGAGGTCGAGCCGGTCGCCGTATTTGAAGGCGTGCACCAGCGCGCGGGCGACCTCGTCATAGCGGACGGCCGCCCGCGCCATGACATAGGCCGGCGGGTCGGCGATCGCCTGCATCGAGAGCACGCCGGGACCGGGGTCGTAGACGAAGGGGATGCCGAGGCGTTCGCAATAGGGCGGGGCGATCGGGGACAACTTCGACCAGCAGGCCGCGCACAGTCCGCCGGCATTGCCGACCGGTTCGCGGCAGGCGGGGCAGAGCGGCGGCAGGATGAAATCCAGCACGAGCCGCAACGGCGCGCCCGCGCGCCGCGGCAGGGCCGCCAGTTGCGCAGCGATTGCCGGTGCAAAGGACCGTGCCATGACGATATAGGGTATCGCGACAGCCAGGGATTGTCAGCGCCGCGCATGACCGGACCGCCCCGTCTTTTCGACCGCGATTTACAGCGCATGCGCCGGGCGCGGGCGCATCGGCTGGGCTATGCGTCGTTTCTGCTCGACCGTGTCGCGCGCGAAGCCGCCGACCGGCTTTCCCTGATCCTGCGCGACTTCGCGCTGGCCGCCGATATCGGCACGCCGGGCGCGGCCTTGCGCGAAGCGGTGCGCGCCCTGCCGAACGTGCGCCGGCTTGTCGCCGTCGATCCGCTGGCAAGCCGCGCGACGATCGCAAGCGGAGAGTGCGTCGCCGCCCACCCGGATGCCTTGCCCTTCGTGCCGGGATCGTTCGACCTCGCGGTCTCCGCGCTCGCCTTGCACGCGCTCGACGATCTGCCCGGCGCGCTGCTGCAGATCCGGCAGGTCCTGCGCGCGGACGGGCTGTTCCTTGCCGCCCTGTTCGGCGGCGATACGCTGGCGGAGCTGCGCCAGGCCTTTCTCGCGGCGGAAGCGGAAACCGCCGGCGGAGCGTCGCCGCATGTCGCGCCCTTCGCCGACCTGCGCGATCTCGGCGCGCTGCTGCAGCGTGCGGGCTTCGCGCTGCCGGTCACCGATCTCGATCGCGTCGTGGTGCGCTACGATTCCGCGTTCGATCTGATGCAGGACCTGCGGCGGATGGGCGCCACCAATACGCTGGTCGAGCGCGCGCGGCGGCCGCTGCGGCGGGCGACGCTGCTGCGCATGGCGGCGATCTATGCGGAGCGCTTCTCGGATGCGGACGGTCGCGTGCGCGCGACCTTCGATCTTGCGTGGCTGTCGGGCTGGGCGCCGCATGCGAGCCAGCAGCAGCCGCTGCGGCCGGGCTCGGCGAAAAGCAGGCTCGCCGACGCGCTGAACGCGCGGGAAATCGCGGCCGGCGAGAAGCCGGACCGGCGCTGATCGGTTACCTATTTCAGCGCGTCGCTCACGCCCTGGTATTTCGCGAGCACCGCGGTGCCGACACCGTTGACCGCGGCGATGATGGTCACCGCGATGCCGGTGGCGATGAGCGCATACTCGATCGATGTCGCGCCGCCGGTATCGCGGAGAAACCGGCGGGAAGTCGATTGCAGCCAGCGCATCGTTCAGCCCTCGTTACAACAGCAGCGTCGTCAGGTGGGATATCAGCGGCTCGTCGGCCGGTGGCATCCGGTATTCCCGCAGCTTGTTCGGCCGCACCCAGGCGAGCCGGGTGTGGACCTTGGCCTTGACCTCTCCGTCCCATCGCCGGCACACATAGAGCGGCATCAGCAGATGGAAGTCCGGATAGGCGTGACTCGCGAAGGTGAGCGGCGCGAGACAGGGTTCCTGGACGGCGATACCCAGCTCCTCCGACAATTCGCGGATCAGCGTCTCCTCCGGCCGCTCGCCCTCTTCGACCTTGCCGCCGGGAAATTCCCACAAGCCCGCCATCGCCTTGCCGGGCGGACGTTCCGCGATGAGGACGCGACCGTCGGCATCGATGAGGGCGCAGGCGGCGACGAGGACGATCTTGGCGCTCACGGCCCTTGCTCCGGGAAGACTAGGAGGCGCTCTATTAAGCGATCGTTAAGAGGTTTCGCTACGAACGGTAGTCGCCGTTAATCGCCACGTATTCCTTGGTCAGGTCGCAGGTCAGCACGCGGTCGCGGCCACGTCCCAGGCCGAGCGCGACGCGGATGGAAATCTTCGGTTCCCGCATGATCGCCGACACCTTCGCCTCGTCATAGCCGGGGTCGCGCGCGCCCTTGTGCGCGACGCGGATGCCGCCGAACCAGATCGAGAGCCTGTCGCGGTCGGCCGGTTCGCCGGCCTTGCCCACCGCCATCACCACGCGCCCCCAGTTGGCGTCCTCCCCGGCGATCGCGGTTTTCACCAGCGGGGAATTGGCGATCGACATGGCGATGCGGCGCGCCGACTTCTTCGACACCGCGCCTTCGATCTCGATCTCGACCAGCTTGCGCGCGCCCTCGCCGTCGCGGGCGACCTGCTCGGCGAGGTCGGCGAGCACGCTGCGGAAGGCCTGGCGAAAATCCTTCAGCCGCTTGTCGCCCGCATTCGCAATGCGCGGCGCGCCCTGCGCCGCCGCGGCGCCCGTGGCGAACGCCATCAGCGTATCGGAGGTCGAGGTATCGCCGTCGATGGTCACGGCGTTGAACGTATCGTCCACGGAATCGGCGAGCAGCTTCTGCAATGCGCGCGGCGCCAGCGGGGCATCGGTGAAGACATAGGCCAGCATGGTCGCCATGTCGGGCGCGATCATGCCGGCGCCCTTGGCGAAACCGCAGATGGTCACCGGGGCCTTGCCGATGCGGGTCGTGGCTGTCGCGACCTTGGGAAAGGTGTCGGTGGTCATGATCGCCCTGGCGGCGTCGAGATAGCGGTCCGCCGCGGCGTCCGCGACCAGGCCCTGCATCACGCCCTCGAACAGCATCGCCTTGAGCGGTTCGCCGATCACGCCGGTGGAGGCGAGAAACACCTCGTTCGGCCGGCAGCCGGCGGCCTTGGCGGCGAGGTCGGCGGTCAGCTTGGTGGCGGCGCGGCCGGATTTGCCGGTGAAGGCATTGGCATTGCCGGAATTCACCACCAGCGCGCGCGCCTTGCCGCCTTTCAGCCTGGCGCGGCACCATTCGACCGGCGCCGAGGGGCATTTCGAGGTCGTGAACACGCCCGCCGCCGCCGTGCCCTTGTCGAACAGCGCGAGCAGCACGTCGGTGCGGCCCTTGTACTTGATGCCGGCGGAGGCGGTGGCGAGCCGCACGCCCGCGACCGGCGGCATTTCGGGATAGGCGGTCGGGGCGAGGGGGGAGATGGTGGTGGACATTATCGCTCACTGGTCATTCCGGGGCGCGCGCAAAATGCGCGCGAACCTGGAATCCATTACCAGATTAAGCGGTGAACTGAACTGGATTCCGGCTCTCGCGACTTCGTCGCTCGGCCGGAATGACAGCTCGATGACTACTTCTTCCCGGCGTCCGCGGGCTTTGCGGCGTCGGCTGGCTTCGCCGCATCGGCCGGCTTCGGCGCCTGCATCTTCTCGATCTTCGCTTCCGCGCGCAGCTTGGTCACCAGATCGGCCTGCGCCTTGCGCTGCACGTAGCTTTCGATCTGGTCCTTCACCTTGTCGAATTCCGGCACCGGCTTCTGGCGCTTGTCCTCGACCAGGATGATGTGCCAGCCGAACTGCGACTTCACCGGATCGGACAGCTTGCCCTTGTCGAGCTTGAAGGCGACTTCGGCGAATTCCGGCACCATCTGGTCCTTGGTGAAATAGCCGAGATCGCCGCCCTGCGCCGCGGCGCCGGGGTCCTTCGACTTCTCCTTGGCGATGGCCGCGAAGTCGCCGCCCTTCTTCAGGTCGGCGAGGATCGCCTTGGCCTGGTCCTCGGTTTCGACCAGGATGTGACGCGCGCGCACTTCCTGCTCTTCGCCCATCTGCTTGGCGGCTTCGGCATAGACCTTCTTCATCGCCTCGTCGGTGACGGCGGCCTTGGCCTCGGCGGTGAGGATCGCGTCCATCAGCAATTTGACGCGCGCCTGGTCCATCTTCTTCTTGAATTCGGGGGTGTCGCCGAGCTTGCGCGCCTCGGCGGCCCTGGCGATCAGCATCATGTCGGTGACATAGGCGATCAGATATTCCCGACGTTCCTCGGCCGACATCTGCGGCGGGATACCCTGCGCGATATCTTCCAGCGCGGCGTTGAGGTCGCTCTGGCGCACTTCCACGCCGTCGACCTTGGCGACGACCGGGTTGTCCTGCGCCCAGGCGGGGCCGGCGACGGCTACGGCCAGAGCCAGGAGAGCGGAACGGGCGAACGGGGAGTTCATGGGATCCTCGGGGATGATCGATGGCGGCAGCCCTGCCGGCGGGCGCGGACACTCGCCCAACCGGTCTGCCTTGGCAATGGTTGCAACCCTTAAATTTCGGCAAGACCGGGGCCGGCGGGCGTTGATTGACAAGGGTCCGACCCCCTCTTATCTCTCCCGCAAACATGGCTCGACCGGCCTGAAAAGAGCCGCTTTTCCCCAATGCAACGGCCTTATCATGGTGAACATGGACCGGCGTCCGGGACGATGGCGCGCCCAGCCGGGAGCCTTTCACAACGTCGTGTTGGCACGGGCGCGCGTTTTCGCTGTCCGGCATCGAGAAGGACCTGAGGCATGTTCGGCGCGGTAGCTCGCAAATTGTTCGGCTCGGCGAACGACCGCCGCATCAAGGGTTACCTACCGCGGGTCGCGGAGATCAACGCGCTCGAAGGCGAGCTTGCCGCCCTCTCCGACGAACAATTGCGCGGGCGCACCGCCGAGTTTCGCAAACAGCTGGAAGCCGGCCAGACGCTCGACGACATCCTGGTGCCGGCCTTCGCGACCGTGCGCGAGGCCGCCAAGCGCACGCTCGGCCAGCGCCATTTCGACGTGCAGCTGATCGGCGGCATGATCCTGCACGAAGGCAAGATCGCCGAGATGAAGACCGGCGAAGGCAAGACGCTGGTGGCGACGCTGCCGGTCTATCTGAATGCGCTCGCCGGCCGCGGCGTGCATGTGGTGACGGTGAACGACTACCTCGCCAGGCGCGACGCCGAATGGATGGGCCAGATCTACGGCTTTCTCGGCCTCACCACCGGCGTGATCGTGCACGGCCTCGACGATGCGCAGCGCAAGGCGGCCTACGACTGCGACATCACCTACGGCACCAACAACGAGCTCGGCTTCGACTATCTGCGCGACAACATGAAGTACCGGCTGGAGGACATGGTCCAGCGCGGCCACATCTTCGCGATCGTCGACGAGGTCGACTCCATCCTGATCGACGAGGCGCGCACGCCGCTGATCATTTCCGGCCCGCTCGACGACCGTTCCGATTTCTACAACACCATCGACACCTTCATCCCCGCGCTCGACAAGACCGATTACGAGGTCGACGAGAAGCAGCGTACGGTGACGCTGACCGAAGCCGGCATGGAGAGGCTGGAAGGCCGGCTGCGCGACGCCGGCCTGCTCAAGGGCGATTCGCTCTACGACGTCGAGAACGTCTCCACCGTGCATCACGTCAACCAGGCCTTGCGCGCGCACAAGCTGTTCCAGCGCGACAAGGACTACATCGTGCGCAACGGCGAGGTCGTCATCATCGACGAATTCACCGGCCGCATGATGCCGGGCCGCCGCTATTCGGAAGGCCTGCACCAGGCGCTGGAGGCCAAGGAGCACCAGCCGATCCAGCCGGAAAACCAGACGCTGGCCTCGATCACCTTCCAGAACTATTTCCGCATGTACGAGAAGCTCGCCGGCATGACCGGCACGGCGCTCACCGAGGCGGACGAGTTCCTCGACATCTACAATCTCGAAGTGCTGGAAGTGCCGACCAACATGCCGCTGGCGCGCGACGACCAGGACGACGAGGTCTACCGCACCAACGACGAGAAATACCGCGCCATCGTCGCGCTGCTGGACGATTGCAAGAAGCGCGGCCAGCCGGTCCTGGTCGGCACCACCTCGATCGAGAAGTCGGAGAGCCTCGCCGAATTGCTGCGCAAGAACGGCTGGGAGCAGCACGATTTCAACGACCCGAATGCGTTCGCCGCGCTCTATACCGGCGACGAAGGCGCTTCCCGCAAGAAGGTCTTCGCGATCCTGAACGCGCGCTACCACGAGCAGGAAGCCTATATCGTGGCGCAGGCGGGCGTGCCCGGCGCGGTGACCATCGCCACCAACATGGCCGGCCGCGGCACCGACATCCAGCTCGGCGGCAATGCCGACATGCGTATCCGCCAGGAACTCACCGGCCTGGAAGGCGCGGAGCGCGACCGCCGCGCCCAGGAAATCCGCGACCAGGTGGCGCGGCTGAAGGAAAAGGCGCTCGGCGCCGGCGGCCTGTTCGTGCTCGGCACCGAGCGGCACGAGAGCCGCCGCATCGACAATCAGCTGCGCGGCCGCTCCGGCCGCCAGGGCGATCCCGGGCGTTCCAAGTTCTTCCTGTCGCTGGAAGACGACCTGATGCGCATTTTCGGGTCGGACCGGCTCGACAGCATGCTGACCAAGCTCGGCCTGAAGGAAGACGAGGCGATCGTCCATCCCTGGATCAACAAGGCGCTGGAAAAGGCGCAGCAGAAGGTGGAGGCGCGCAACTTCGACCTGCGCAAGAACATCCTGAAATTCGACAACGTCATGAACGACCAGCGCAAGGTCATCTTCGACCAGCGCGTCGAGCTGATGGAGGACGCCAATGTCGCGGAGACCGTCGGCGACATGCGCGCGGCGGTGGTCGAGGCTCTGGTCAAGAAGCACGTTCCGGAGAATGCCTATCCCGAGCAATGGGACACGCCGGGCCTGAAGGAAGAGGTCCAGCGCGTGCTCAATCTCGACCTGCCGGTCCAGGACTGGGCGAAGGAAGAAGGCATCGCCGACGAGGAAATCCTCAACCGCATCGAGCGGCGCGCCGACGAGCAGATGGCCGCCAAGGTCGCCCAGTATGGCGGCGACGTCATGCGCTATGTCGAGAAGTCGATCCTGCTGCAGACGCTCGACCATCTGTGGCGCGAGCATCTGGTCATGCTCGAACATCTGCGCCAGGTGATCGGCCTGCGCGGCTACGGCCAGCGCGACCCGCTCAACGAATACAAGAGCGAGGCCTTCAACCTGTTCGAGACCATGATCGCGCATCTGCGCGAGGCGGTCACCGCGCAGCTGATGCGCGTCGAAGTGGTACAGGCGCCGCCGCAGGAAGAGCAATTGCCCTACATGCAGGCGCACAAG
>JBFWWQ010000093.1:0-10639 GCA_050246095.1 Pseudorhodoplanes sp. | reverse complement strand
CGAGGCCCTCGACATGGTAGTTCGCGCCCTCCAGCGCCGTCGCCGGGAAGATATTGTTGTCGCCGATGAAGCCGGCCACGAACACCGTGCCCGGGCGATGATAGACGTCGAGCGGGCTCGCGACCTGCTCGATGCCCCCGGCATTGAACACCACGATGCGGTCGGACATCGTCATCGCCTCGGTCTGGTCATGCGTGACATAGACGGTGGTCACGCCGAGTTCGCGATGGATGCGCCGGATCTCGATCTGCATCTGCTCGCGCAGATTCTTGTCGAGCGCGCCGAGCGGCTCGTCGAGCAGCAGCACGTCCGGCTCGAATACCAGCGCCCGCGCCAGTGCGACGCGCTGCTGCTGGCCGCCGGAGAGATGCCGCGGCTCGGCATCGGCGAAGCGGCCGAGGCCGACCACTTCGAGCATCGCCTTCACGCGCCTGTCGGTCTCCGCCTTGGCGATCCCGCGCATGCGCAGCGGGTAGGCGACATTGCGCGCGACCGACATGTTGGGGAACAGCGCGTAATTCTGGAACACCATGCCGATATTGCGCCGGTGCGGCGGCACCGGATCGATCGGGCGGCCGGCCAGCGTGATGGTCCCCGATGTCGGCCGCTCGAAGCCGGCGATCATCATCAGCGTCGTGGTCTTGCCGGAGCCGGAGGGCCCGAGGAACGTCACCAGCTCGCCTTTCTCGATGGCGAGCGAAATGTCGTCCACGGCGCGGGTCTTGCCGTCATAGGTCTTGACGATATGGTCGAGCGTGAGCGCGCTCATGCGGCACGCTGTGCCGCGCGGCGGGCGGCGATCAGCCTTTGCAGGCCGGCGACGGCGAACCCGACCAGCACCATCGCGAAGAGCAGCGAGGCGGCGACCGACAGGACCGGGTCGGGATTGAGGCGGATGGCGTCGAACATGCGCTTGGGCAGGGTCGCGACGTCGCGGCCGGAGATGAACAACGCGACGGTGGTCTCGTCGAAGGAATGCACGAAGGACAACAGCGCGGCCACCAGGAAGGCCGGCCGCAGCACCGGGATCGTCACCGTCAGGATCGCGACGATAGGCGGCGCGCCGAGGCTCTGCGCCGCGCGTTCGAGGTTGCGGTCGTAGCCCTTGAGGGCGGCGGAAACCGTGAGGAAGACGAGCGGCGCGTTCAGGCAGGTATGCGCCAGCATCACCCCGATATAGGTCTGCAGCAGGCCGAGCTTTGCGAAATAGGAGAAATAGCCGACCGCCATCACGATATGCGGCACCACCAGCGGCGTCAGCAGCAGCACGTTGAGCAAACTGCGGCCGAGGAAGCGGCGGCGCACCAGGGCAAAGGCGGCCGGCGTGACCACGATCATGGTCAGGACGGTGGTGCCGATGGCGACAATGATGCTGTTGATCATCGGCCCGGTCCAGGTCACGTCGCGGAAGAAGGCGGCGTAATGGCCGGTCCAGTATCCGGGCGGCGGGAAGGCCAGCGACGGCGAGGTCGACAGCGACATCGGCACGACCACGGCGATCGGCGCGATCACGAACAGCGCGACGAGCAGGCCGGCGACGGTGAAGGCGATCCGCATCGTCAGCCCCACAACCGGTCGAGGCCGAAGAAGCGGTGATAGATGCTAAGAATCACCAGCGTCAGCGCCAGCAGCACCATGGCGATGGCCGAGGCCTCGCCGAATGCGAGGAACTCCTCGATGCGGGTGCCGATCACGCCGGCGATCATCTGCTCGTGCGGGCTGCCGATCAGCACCGGCGTGACATAGAAGCCGATGCAGAGGACGAAGACGATGGTCGAGCCCGAGACGATCCCGGGCGCCGAGAGCGGCAGGTAGACCGAGCGGAAGGCGGAGAACGGCCGCGCGCCGAGGCTTGCGGCCGCGCGCATCAGGTTCGCGTCGATCTTGCGCATGGCCGCGTACAGCGTCATCACCATGATCGGCAGCAGGATGTGCACGAGCGCGACCGTCGAGCTGAAGCGGGTGAACAGCAGCAGCGGCGGCGGATCCCAGCCGAGCGCCGACAGCACCGCCACGACCGGGCCGCGATTGCCGAGGATCACCATCCACGCATAGGTGCGCACCAGGAAGCTGGTCCAGAAGCTCATGGCGACCAGCATCAGCAGCACCGCCCCGACCGTGCCGCCGATCTGCGCCATCACATAGGCGAGGGGATAGCCGAGCAGCACGCACAGGGCGGTGACCAGCAAGGCGGTGCCGAGGGTGCTGGCGATCACCTTGTGCAAGGCGGGCTCGGTCAGGATCGCCGCGTAATGCTCCAGTCCGGGCTTGGGATCGCTGACGCTGAGCCAGGCGACCTGGCCCAGCGGCACGGCGAAGAACACGAACAGGAACAGCAGCAGCGGCGCCAGGAGAAGCGGGACTATCCACTTCTCCGGCACCGCCTTTGCGCTGAGTTCGCCGATCTGCATGTCGCCAGCCGTCAGGGGATGAAAAGCAAAACCGCAAGCTGCATCTCAGCTCGCGATCCACTGGTCGAAGCGCCTGGTCACCGCGTCGAAATCGACGCCGGCATTGAGCACGTCCTGCTCGAAGGCGAGCTTGTAATGCGCCGGATAGGTCGGCATCCGCCGGGCCTCGCTTTCCGGGATCACCTTGAAGGCTTCCGGGTTGAGCGGGCCGTAATCGGCGGACTTGCAGAAGCCGGACAGAGCCTGCGCGGAGACCGCCATCTGGATGTATTTCTTGGCGAGCTCGGCGCGCGGCGTGCCCTTGGCGATGACCCAATAGGCGCGGTCGATCTGCGCCTGGTTCCATTCGAGCGCGACGGGCGCCTTCTGGTCCATCAGTTCGAGCACGCGGCCGTTCCAGATGCCGATCAGGTGCACCTCGCTGTCGCGCAGCAGCAATTGCGACTGCGGCCCCTGCGTCCACCACACGCGGATATGCGGCTTGATCTTCTCCAGCGACTTGAAGGCGCGGTCGACGTCGAGCGGATACAGCTTGTCCATCGGCACGCCGTCGGCGAGCAGCGCGATCGGAACGATGCGCGCGGCATATTTCTGCAGGCTGCGCGGCCCGGGGAATTTCTGCACGTCCCAGAATTCCGTCCAGTTCTTCGGGCCTCCGTTCGGGAACTTGTCCGTGCGATAGGCGATCATGGTGGCGAAGGCGTGCGAGGCGACGCCGTTCTGGAACACCGCGCCGTTCCAGAGCTTCATGTCGGCCGCCATCTTGTCGGTGATCGGTTCGATGATGCCGGCATTGTTGGCGCGCACGATGTCGCCGCCGCCGAGCGTGGTCACGTCGAACTCGTAGACGCCGGTCTTGGTCTGGGCGGCGAGCTTGGCGACCGAGACCGGCGAGATGGTGCGGATCTCGACGCCGGTTTCCTTGGTGAACGGCTCGAATATGTTCTTCTTCGCCGCCGCCTCCCAGGCGCCGCCCCAGGTGTTGACGTAAAGCACGTCGGCGGCTTGCGCGCGGCGGATGAAGGGCGCCGCGACGCCGGCGAGGGCGGCGGCCCCGATCGTCTGGACGACTTGTCGGCGGGTGGACCTACGCGAAGGCATGGGCTGTTCCTTTCTGACGGAATTCGGATTCAGGAATTTGCGAACGTTTCGCCGTAGACGCGCAGCCAGTTCTTGTGCGTGATCTTGTCGGCTTCTTGCTTGCTGAACCCGACGCGCAGGAGCGCGGCGGGAATGGTGGACAGGCCGGACAATTCCTTCAGCCAGTCCGCCGGCGGCACCTTGCCCGGGCGCGCCGCGGAGCCGGCGCCGTAATCCACCCCGCGCGTCCAGCGCCCCTTGCGCATCCAGTCGTAATCCGCCGGCCCGTGGCCGTGGCTGCGGTCGGTGCCGATGCCGACGTGATCGATGCCGGCGATGTCCACGGTGAGCTTCACCATCTCGCACCACTTGTCCACGCTGGAGCAATATTCGTCGCCGGTGATGTTGCGGTAGCAGGCGCAGCCGATGACGCCGCCATTGTCCTTCAGCGCCCGGATCGCGTCGTCGGTCTTGTTGCGCTTGTGCGCAAACAGCGAATCCGCGTTGGCATGGGTGATCGCGACCGGCTTGCGCGAATGCTTGATGACGTCGAAGGTGGTGCGGTTGCCGACATGCGAGAGGTCGACCAGGATGCCGGCGCGGTTCATCTCGTGCACGATTTCACGGCCGAAGCGCGACAGCCCGGAATCCTCGGCCTCGTAGCAGCTGCCGCCGAAATCGTTCTGGTTGTTGTAGGTGAGCTGGACGACGCGGATTCCCATGTCCGCGAACAGCTCCACATAGCCGATCCGCGAGTCGAACAAGGTGGCGTTCTGGAAGCCGAGCACGACCGCGATCCTGTTGCCGGCATGCGCGCGCTCGACATCGGCGGCCGTGCGCGCGATCGCCATCAGGCCGGCATTCTCGCGCTCCAGATCGCGCCACCAGGCGATGGCATCCATCGCCTCGGTCGCGGTCTCCCAGAATCCGAGGGTGGAGGTGACGCAGCCGACGCCGGACTCGCGCAGCTCCTTGAGGGCTGCGGCGTTGAAATGACCGCATTGCAGCGCATCGACCAGCATCACGCCTGCTCCTGTACATTCTTCGCTTTGCCGCCCGGAAACAGGAAGGCGAGATCGCTGTCGTCGTCGTCGCGTCCGTGCACGCGGCCTTGCGCATCGACCATGACCGGTCCGGCATGGCGGCGCGACTCGACCGAATCCTTGGCCAGCGCCTTGTGCGAGAACGCATAGAGATCGTGCCAGAGCGCGCGCGGCACCGGAAGGCCGGCCGCGAGCGCCGCCTCGAACACGGTGTCGCGGGCGATGCCTTCGGAATTGATGCGGATGCGCGCCGCGCTGCCGCTCTCCACGCTCACGTCGGCGGCGGCGCCGTAGCGGGCGGCGAAGCCGGCCAGCAGGCGCATTTCGCCGGCCTCGCGCAGGCGGGTCACGGTCAGCGGGCCCTCGCCGTTGCGGAAGGCGGCGAGCGCGAGGTCGATCGCGGAAGGCGCCACCGTCCAGGCGTGGTTGCCGGCCGCATCCAACGTGCCGCCCTCGGCCGTCATCGGCGCCGGCGCGCCTATGCCCGCCGCCAGGAAGGCCCGCTTGAACATCGGCAGGCCGCCGAGGCCCTGCGCGTGCGAGTAGAGCACCGCGTCGCGCACATCCGGGATCAGGCCCTGCGGCAACCCGGCATGCAGCAGGATGCGCTCCACGATCATGCGGATTTCGCGCACGGACAGCAGCATCGGCGTGGCATCCGCGGCGCTCATGCGGCGGGCTCCGCCGGCCAGAACCATTCCTCCGAGGTGCCGGCTGCGATCTCGTCGGGCAGCGGCGCGCCGTGATAGAGCACGCCGCGCAGATTGCGATTGAGGTAGTCGCGCGTCTTGTCGATGCCGTGCAGGGCGACGTTCATCATGCCGACGATGTCGATCGGAACGAACTTGTCGCCCATCATGTTCATCATCGGCGAGTGGTAGTGCAGGTCGCGCAAGGTCTGCATGCGGGCGATGAAGAAGCGCAAATCCGGCCGCGCCAGCGCCAGGCGGGCGACGGATTGCCGTGCGTCATGTTCCCTTATTGCGCGGTCGAGCTCTTGCGCAAGGCGCGGAATATCGAGGCCGAGATTGAACGCATTCTCCACCTCGTCGGGCGGGCCGCGCCGCGGCTCCTCGGCGTTCTCCGACTTGTACCAGATATGGCGCCCGGCGCCGGGTTCGCTGAGGTCGATATCGAGCGCCCAGCGGTATTGCGCGTGCAAGAGGTCGCGCAATTCGCCGATCGTCATCGCGGGCTGCAGCACCGTTTCCTCGCTGACCACCAGATTCTGCGAGAGATCGTCGGCGAGTTCGGGCACGAGCTCGATCATCAGGGCGTGCAGCGTTTCCTGCGCCTCGATTCCGGCCTTTTGCGCCACGCTGCGGCAAAGGTCGTCGAGCGGGTAGCGGCCGGCGGGCGCGCCGCCTGTCATGAGCTTCGCCAGTTCGGCCTTGACGATGCCGAGGTCGGCCGCGATTGTGCGGCTCGGCGTGCGGTGGTCGTATTGCACGCGGTCTTCGCGGCGGAAGCGGATGGCGCGCTCGAGCAGCGCGTCGAGATGGCGCAAAGCCGCGTCGCCGGGCGTTGCCGGCAGCGCCTTCGCGGCCGCCAGCGCCGTCTCGCGCGCGCCCAGCCAGCGGTCGACCAGTTGCGGTCGGTTGTTGACGAACAGCACTAGGCCGAGCGCGGAGCCGTTGCCGACGCCGAGATAGCGGGCGATCTCGCGCGCCATCGGGACGGCGTGGGGCGAGCGGCAGCGCGCCAGATGCTCGATCAGGTCGTGCGCGAAGACGCGCATCATGTAGGCGCACAGCATCTGCGCCGACAGCGAGGTGCGCAGCGGATGATCGCGTTCCAGCGCGCGGAACGAGCGGGTGCCGAACGTGCCGTTGCCGTCGAGGCCGGTATTGCGCATCAGGTAGCAGACATTGCCGACCACGCCGAGATCGGGCTGGCGCCCGGCCGCCAGCCGCTCCAGCGTGTGGTCGAAGCCGCGCGAGGAACGGTTGGAGCGGCACCAGATCAGCGTTCCGGGCGTGGCGCGGCCGGAATAGAGCTTCGGCAATTCCTCGGCGGTGGTCGCGATGTCGGCGGGGCGCATCGGCCCTTCCGTCAACGAGCCCATCATGTCCCAGGAGCGGCCGATGATGCGGCCGGTGCGGCCCTTCGGATCGAACGCGAAGGAGAAGACGGGGAAGTCGAAGGTCCAGCTTCCGATCGCGATACGGTAGAGCGCCTGGCCCTTGGCCTGCGCGTCGATGTCGAAATGCCGCCGGGTGATCGACCAGCGTTCGCGGATGGCGCGGCCGAGCAGCGCGCGCGAGGCGCTGATCCGGCAGGGCTGCAGGGCGGCGAGGCGCTCCGGCCGCATCAGCGCGTCTGCCGGACGCGGCGCAGGCGCGTCCGGGTCGGTCGCGGGAGCGTTCATTGCGGCTGCCCGCTGTTGAAACGGTTGATCGCCTCGGCGGCGCGCTTCAGCGGCTCGCGCATCTTCTCGATGGTGAAGCGCGGCAGCGGACCGACCAGCGAGAGCGCGGCAATGCAGGCGCCGCTGGCGTCGAAGATCGGCGCGGCGACGCCGCGCACGCCCATGAAGGAGCGTCCGCTGGAGGAGGCGAAGCGCTCCCGCCGGATGCGCGCGAGCAGGGCGGAATCGGCGAGCGCGACGCGCTTCTTGCGCAGGCGGCCGAGCAGGATCGGATCGGCGAAGGCTGTGAGCACGCGCCCCGACGCGCTGTGCTCCATGTCGAGCTGCGCGCCGACGCGCAGCTCGGCACGCAGGATGCCGTGCGATTCCACGCGCTGGACGATGCAGCATTTCTCGTCGTCCATGACCGCGACCGAGGCGGTCTCTCCCGCCTCGGCGGCGAGCGTCTGCAGGAAGGGCAGGATGCGTTCGCCCAGGCTCGCCTGTTCCAGCGCGGCATTGCCGACGCGCGAGGCATGGAAGGTCAGCCGGTAGGCGCCGCTGTCGATCTGCTCGACCCATCCGGCATGCACCAGCGTCACCAGTTTCTGGTGCGCGGTGGCGCGCCCCATCCCGGTCGCCTGCGCGACATCGGTCACGCGCATCGCGCGCGACTCGGCGCCGAGCGCGTTGAGCACCTGGAACGCCTTCAGCACCGAGGAGAGCGGCCGCACGCCGCCCGATGCCGATGTCTTCTCATAGAATACGCTGTCTGCCATGCGCAGATTTTCTACCGCGCGTTTCGCATGGGTCAACAGTGAAATGCCGGAACGGGTCGTGTCCGCGCAAAATACTGGTTGCGCATGAAAGCACTGGTTGCGGATGAAAGTATTTTTCGGCCCGGCATTGGGCGCGCAGGCGGCGGTATCGCGCGCTCGCATCGCACGGCGCCAGCGTTATGATCGCGCCCGGACGCGCGGCGGCGAGACAGGGAATCGGAACATGACGCAAGAGGCAAAGGCGCAGCCGCATCCACGCTCGATCGGTTTGGGGAGGGCGGGATGACGCCGTGGCTCACGATACGGCAGGGACGCGCGCCGTTGATCGTGTCCTTTCCGCATACCGGCACGCAGCTTCCCGACGCCTTCGCCGGCGACCTGGTTTCGCCCTGGCTCGCGCGCAAGGACGCCGATTGGTGGATCGACCGGCTCTACGATTTCGCCGGCGCGCTCGATGCGACCCTCGTGCATACGGCGATTTCGCGCACCGTGATCGACGTGAACCGCGATCCCTCCGGCGCCTCGCTCTATCCCGGACAGGCCACGACCGAGCTCTGTCCGACCACGACCTTCGACGGCGAGCCGCTCTACCGGGACGGCGGGCCGGACGCCGCCGGGATGGCGCGCCGCCGCGAGGAATATTTCCGGCCCTATCACGACGCCTTGTCGTCGGAGATCGTGCGGCTGCGCGGCCTGCACCCGCGCATCGTGCTGTATGACTGCCACTCCATCCGCTCGGTCATCCCCCGCCTGTTCGAGGGGACACTCCCGGAGATGAATATCGGCACCAATGGCGGGGCGAGCTGCGACCCGCAATTGTCGGCCGAGGTGGCGGCTTTGTGCGCGCGATCGCGCTTCAGCCACGTGGTCGACGGCCGCTTCAAGGGCGGCTGGATCACCCGGTGCTACGGCCGCCCGGCCGCGGGCGTGCATGCCGTGCAGATGGAGCTTGCCTGCCGCGCCTACATGCGCGATCCGGAAGGTCCGCTGTCCGAGGCGAGCTGGCCGGCGCCCTACGAGCCCGACCGCGCCGCGCCCATGCGCGCGGTGCTGCAGACGGTCCTGCAGGCGTGTCTGCAATTCGCGGATGCGCCGCCGACGAAAGGAAAGCCATGACCCGGATCGACAACGCGCGGGTGATCCGCGCACCGCACGGGCCGCAATTGTCCGCCAGGAGCTGGCTGACGGAAGCGCCGCTGCGCATGCTGATGAACAATCTCGATCCGGACGTCGCCGAGAAGCCGCACGAGCTGGTGGTCTATGGCGGCATCGGCCGCGCCGCGCGCGACTGGGAAAGCTTCGACCGCATCGTCGCTTCGCTGCGCGCGCTGGAGGCCGACGAGACGCTGATCGTGCAGTCGGGCAAGCCGGTCGGCATTTTCCGCACCCATGCCGACGCGCCGCGCGTGCTCATCGCCAATTCGAACCTGGTGCCGCACTGGGGCACCTGGGCGCATTTCCACGAGCTCGATCGCAAGGGCCTGATGATGTACGGCCAGATGACGGCCGGATCGTGGATCTATATCGGCTCGCAGGGCATCGTGCAGGGCACCTACGAGACTTTCGTGGAGGTCGGCCGCCGCCATTATGACGGCAATCTCGCCGGCAAGTGGATTCTCACCGCCGGTCTCGGCGGCATGGGCGGTGCGCAGCCGCTGGCGGCGGTCATGGCGGGGGCTTCCTGCCTCGCCGTCGAATGCCAGCCGAGCCGGATCGAGATGCGGCTGCGCACCGGCTATCTCGACGTGCAGTCCGGCGATCTCGACGAGGCGCTGGCGATCGTCGACAGGGCCTGCCGCGCGCGCAAGCCGATCTCGGTCGGCCTGCTCGGCAACGCAGCCGACGTGTTTCCCGAGCTGGTCCGCCGCGGCGTGCGGCCCGACGTCGTCACCGACCAGACTTCCGCGCACGATCCGCTCAACGGCTATCTGCCGAAGGGATGGACGCTGGCGCAATGGGAGGACCGGCGCGTCTCCGACCCGGCCGGCGTGGAGAAGGCGGCGCGCCGCTCCATGGTCGAGCACGTGCAGGCGATGCTCGACTTCCACGCGCGCGGGATTCCGACGCTCGATTACGGCAACAACATCCGCCAGATGGCCAAGGAGGAGGGCCTCGCGCACGCCTTCGACTTTCCCGGCTTCGTGCCGGCCTATATCCGCCCGCTCTTCTGCCGCGGCATCGGGCCGTTCCGCTGGGCGGCTTTGTCCGGCGATCCGGAAGACATTTTCCGGACCGACGCGCGGGTGAAGGAATTGCTGCCGGACAACACGCACCTGCACAACTGGCTCGACATGGCGCGCAGCCGCATCCAGTTCCAGGGCCTGCCCGCGCGCATCTGCTGGGTCGGCCTCGGCGACCGTCATCGCCTCGGCCTCGCCTTCAACGAGATGGTGGCCAAGGGCGAAGTGAAGGCGCCGATCGTGATCGGCCGCGACCACCTGGATTCCGGCTCGGTCGCCTCGCCCAATCGCGAGACCGAGGCGATGCGCGACGGCTCCGACGCGGTGTCGGACTGGCCGCTCTTGAATGCGCTGATCAACTGCGCCAGCGGCGCCACCTGGGTGTCGCTGCATCACGGCGGCGGCGTCGGCATCGGCTATTCGCAGCATGCCGGCATGGTGATCGTCGCCGACGGCACGCCGGAGGCGGCGCAGCGCCTGGCGCGCGTCTTGTGGAACGATCCCGCCACGGGGGTGATGCGCCACGCCGATGCCGGCTACGAGATCGCCGTCGACTGCGCCCGCGCGCATCGCCTGAAGCTGCCGAGCCTCGCCTGACGCCGCGGCGGGAAGATCCAATGGTCAGCGGCGGCCGGTCCGAGTCGGAAGTCTGGAAACGCTGCGACGGGAGAATTCCATCGGACATTGATTTCCGCCTGCGGTTCGAGAATGCTGGCGCAGACGCATGCCGCCGTGTTCGACAACTGTCTGCGCTACCATGACCGTGCGCCGCAGCCTGGTCGGCCTGATCGGCGGCAAC
>JBFWWQ010000092.1:0-10640 GCA_050246095.1 Pseudorhodoplanes sp. | reverse complement strand
GCGGCGGGCCGAGAAATCGTGACCGTGGGCGACCGTCATCGAAGCTTCAGCGCTTTTCGATGCCGGCCTTGTCGATGACCTTGCCCCATTTCTCGATGTCCGATTTCAGCCGCGCCTGGATCTCGTAGGGGGTCGAGCCCTTCGCCTCGATGCCCATGCCGAGGGCCCGCTGCCGGACTTCGGGATCGGCCAGTACCTGGTTCATGGCGGCGTTGAGCGTCTTGACCACGTCCGCGGGCGTGCCCGCCGGGGCATAGATCGCGTTCCACGATGTCGCCTCATAGTCGCCGCCGCCGGCCGCCTTCACCGTCGGCACCCCGGACAGGTAGGTGGCCGCCTGCGCACCCGACGTCGCAACCGGGATGAATTTCTTGGCTTCGAGACCGCCGCGCAGCGCGGCAAAGAACTCGACGACCATCTGCACGTCGTTGCGCTCCAGCCCGATCAGCGCCTCGCCGCTGGTCTTGAACGGCACGATCACCACGTCGATGCCGGCCGTGGTCTTGAACAATTCGGCCGCGAGGTTCTGCGTGGAGCCCGCCGCGATCGTGCCGATGTTCAGGGTGCCGGGCTTCTCCTTCGCCGCCTTGATGAAATCGCCGAGCGTCTTGTAGGGGCCCTGTGCGTTGGTCGCGAGGATGGTGTCGAAATAGCCCATCGCGGAGACCGGCACGAAGTCCTTGACCGGGTCGAAGGGCAGGCTCTTGAACAGGCCGACGCTGACCGCGGTGCCGTTGGAGAACAGCGCCAGCGTATAGCCGTCCGGCGGCGACTGCATCACCGCGCGCGCGGCCCCGATGCCGCCGGCCCCGGGATTGTTCTCGATGACGAAGCGCTGGCCGAGCTTGTCACCGAGCTTCTCGGCGACGAGGCGCGCGGTGACGTCGGCAACGCCGCCGGCGCCGAACGGCAGGATGACGCGGACCGGCTTGTCGGGATATTTCTGCGCCTGCGCGGACGATGCCGCGACGAACGGCAGCGACAAGGCTGCGCAGAAAGCGAGAGTCCTGAACGGTCCGCGAAGCATGTCGTTTCTCCCTGGATGTCTTCTTGCAGGCGGCATGGGCCGGAACGGCCACGCATACTATGCCTTGGCGCTCCGGCAAACCCCGTTCAGCGCGGTGGGATATCGCCCCGCTCCCATCCTTCGAGGGTCGCGGCGCGGAAGGCGGCGAATTCGCCCCGCTCGATCGCCGCGCGCATGCCGGCCATGAGCGTCTGGTAATAGGCGAGATTGACCAGCGACAGCAGCATCGCGCCGAGCGTCTCGTTGGCGCGCACCAGATGGTGCAGGTAGGCGCGCGAATAGTCGCGCGCGGCCGCGCAGTCGCTCGCCGTGTCGAGCGGGCGCGGATCGTCGGCGTGGCGCGCATTCTTCAGGTTGACCGGGCCGAAGCGGGTGAAGGCGAGGCCGTGGCGGCCGTTGCGCGTCGGCATGACGCAGTCGAACATGTCGATGCCGCGCGCGACCGCTTCGAGCAGATCGTGCGGGGTTCCGACGCCCATCAGATAACGCGGCCGTTCGGTCGGCAAAACGGGCGCGACCGTCTCGATCATCGCAAGCATCACCGCCTGTGGCTCGCCGACCGCCAGCCCGCCGACCGCATAGCCCTGGAAGTCCATGCCGACCAGCGCGCGTGCGCTCTCGGTCCGCAAGGCGGGATCGTCGCCGCCCTGCACGATGCCGAACAGCGCGCGCCCCGCGGGCGCCGCCGCGAAGGCGCGCCGGCAGCGCTCCGCCCAGCGCAGCGAAAGCTGCATCGCGCGCGCGATCTCGGCGCGGTCCGCCGGCAGCCGCACGCATTCGTCGAGCTGCATGATTATGTCGGCGCCGAGCAGAATCTGGATCTCGATGGCCCGCTCGGGCGACAGCACATGCGTGGCGCCGTCGATATGCGAGCGGAAGGTGACGGCATTCTCGTCGATCTTGCGCAAAGTCGACAGCGACATGACCTGGAAGCCGCCGGAATCGGTGAGGATCGGTTTCGGCCAGTGCATGAAGCGGTGCAGGCCGCCCAGCGCCGCCACCCGTTCGGCGCCCGGGCGCAGCATCAGGTGATAGGTATTGGCGAGCACGATGGCCGCACCGGTGCCGGCGAGATCGCCGGGCGTCACCGCCTTCACGCTCGCCTGCGTGCCGACCGGCATGAAGGCCGGTGTCGGCACGCGACCGTGCGGCGTCGCGACTTCGCCGCGGCGCGCGGCGCCGTCGGTTGCAAGGAGGCGGAAGGCAAAGGGTTCGGTCATCGTTTCGAGGGGCACAGCAGGCAGGCATCGCCATAGGAGTAGAACCGGTAGCCGGCCGCGATGGCATGCGCATAGGCCTGCTGCATGGTCTCGAGCCCGGAAAATGCCGAGACCAGCATGAACAGGGTCGAACGCGGCAGATGGAAATTGGTCAGCAGCAGGTCGGTTGCGCGGAAGCGATAGCCCGGCGTGATGAAGATCGCGGTCTCGCCGGAGAACGGCCGGATGCGGCCGTTCTCGTCGGCCGCGCTCTCGATCAGCCGCAGGGCGGTCGTTCCCACCGCGACGATACGGCTGCCTTTGGCGCGCACCGCATTCAGCGCCGCGGCGGTTTCGGCATCGACCTCGCCCCATTCCGCATGCATGCGGTGCGCGTCGGTGTCTTCGGCCTTCACCGGCAGGAAAGTGCCCGCACCCACATGCAGCGTCACGCGATGCAGCGCGATATCGCGGGCCGTAAGCTTCGCCAGCAATTCCGGGGTGAAATGCAGGCCGGCCGTGGGTGCCGCCACCGAGCCCTCGTCCTGCGCGAACAGCGTCTGGTAGTCGGTGCGGTCCTGCTCGTCGGCGGGGCGGCGCGCGGCGATATAGGGGGGCAGCGGCATCTCGCCCCGCTCGGCAATGGCCTGTTCGAGCACCGGGCCGTACATCGCGAAGGCGAGCGTCACTTCGCCGCCTTCGCCCTTGTCTTCCACCGTGGCGTCGAGCTGTCCGAGGAAGCAGACCCGTCCCTCCTCGCCGAAACGCACCACGTCGCCCGCGACGAGACGCTTGGCCGGCCGCACGAAGGCCCGCCAGCGCGCGCCGTCGATGCGCTTGTGCAAGGTCGCCTCGATGCGCGGCTCCTCGCCGCGACCGAGGCGGCGGCCCTGCAGCCGCGCCGGGATCACCTTGCTGTCATTGACCACCAGGGCGTCGCCGGGCACCAGCAGCTCCGGCAGATCGCGCATGGCGCGATCCTGCCAGGGCGGCGAGGCGCCGGGCGTTACGAGGAGAAGTCTGGATGCGTCACGCGGCGATACCGGCCGAAGCGCGATGCGGTCGGCCGGCAGGTCGAAATCAAAGAGTGCGGTCAACATATGGGCTTCGTCGTCATGGCCGGGCTCGTCCCGGCCATCCACGTCTTCATTCGCCGCACTTTCGTCAAGACGCGGATGCCCGGCACAAGGTTTACACTCGGGCCGGCCGAAGGCCGGTCCCGTGTGCCGGGCATGACGGATTCAACATCGGCGACGGCTTCTCTCAGCTGTCCGCCGCCATGCGTGCCTTCAGGATTTTGTCGGGATTCTGCACCGGCTCCCCGCGCTTGATCTTGTCGACATTCTCCATGCCCCGGGTCACCTGCCCCCAGACCGTGTATTGGCGGTCCAGAAACTCGGCATCGCCGAAGCAGATGAAGAACTGGCTGTCGCCGGAATCCGGATTCTGCGCGCGCGCCATCGACACGGTGCCGCGCACATGCGGCTCGGCATTGAACTCCGCCTTCAGCTTCCTGCCGGAGCCGCCGGTGCCGGTGCCGTGCGGGCAGCCGGTCTGCGCCATGAAGCCGTCGATCACCCGGTGGAACACGATGCCGTCGTAGAAGCCCTCGCGCACAAGCTCCTTGATGCGCGCCACGTGCTGCGGCGCGAGGTCCGGCCGCATGGCGATTTCCACTTCGCCCTGCGTGGTCTCCAGGATCATCGTGTCTTCGGGCTTCGCATTCATCATCGACCTCGTGTCTGCTTGGGAAAATTCGCTTGACCGTCGCCTGCGCTCAGCTCTTGGCGTCGGCGGCCACCTGCGCGCGGGTGATGACGTCGGGATTGCTCACCGCACCGCTCTGCGAGCCGGAGGGCGCCTTCTTGATCTTGTCGACCACGTCCATGCCCTGCACCACATTGCCGATCACCGTGTATTTGCCGTTCAGGAAAGAGCCGTCGGCGAACATGATGAAGAACTGCGAATTGGCGGAATTGGGGTCGTTGGCGCGCGCCATGCCGACCACGCCGCGCGTGAACGGCACGGGCGAGAATTCGGCCTGCAGGTTCGGATATTTCGAGCGGCCGGTACCGTCGCGGTTCTGCCCGTCTCCGGTCTGCGCCATGAAGCCTTCCATCACGCGATGGAACGGCACGTTGTCGTAGAAGCCCTCGCGCACCAGCGTCTTGATGCGTTCCGCATGCTTGGGCGCGATATCGGTGCGCAGCGTGATGACGATGCGCCCGTGCTTGGTGTCGAGCAGAATGGTGTTCTGCGGATCGGCGCCGGCGGGAAGCTTCACTTGCGCGGCGGCGGGCAGCGCGAAAACAAGCGCGGCCACGAGGGCGAGGAGGCGGATCATGCTCTGCTCCCTGGAGGGGTCGGGAAGGACTAGGCGCGTTTACCGGAAAATTTCTGCTGCAGGCGGGCGGCCACCGTTGGCGGCACGAAGGCGGAAATGTCGCCGCCCATCGCCGCGATCTGGCGCACGAGTGTGGCGGTGATCGGGCGTACCGCCGGGGAGGCCGGCAGGAACACCGTCTGCACTTCCGGCACCATGACACCGTTCATGCCCGCCATCTGCATCTCGTAATCCAGGTCGGTGCCGTCGCGCAGGCCGCGGATCAGCATGACCGCGTTTTCGCGCTGCGCCGCCGCGACCACGAGATCGCCGAAGGTGATGCAATCGAGCTGGCAGGCGGCGGCCCTGGCCGCGGGCACGCAGGCCTCCTGCAGCATGGCGATCCGCTCCTCGGCGGAAAATAGCGGGGTCTTGCCGGGGTGGATTCCGATGGCCAGAACCAGGCGGTCGGCCAGCCTGGCGGCCTGGCGGACCACATCCAGATGGCCGTTGGTGACCGGGTCGAACGACCCGGCATAAAGAGCAGTGCGCGGCATGGCGCCCGTCTAACCCGCGGAACCGCGGCCGGCAAGCAGGCCCCGTCCCCCGCCGGCCGATCAAATCTCCGCCGGGCGATGAACCTTTACCCGGGGCAAAGCGTCTACCCCGCAGAACGGCCGGAAAACGGCCAGGCGCAAGCAGGGGTCGGAAGCCATGTTCAAAGCCATGTCTGCCATTGCGGCGGCAGGAATTGTGGCCGCCGCCATCACGATTCTGCTGCCGGGCTTCAGCCCGAGCGTGAAGGCGAGCGCGCCGGTGCCGGTTGCCAAGAGCGACCGCCTCGGAGCCCCCACGGATGAAGCCACCTGCAGCATGCAGGGCTGGCCCTATTACGAGACTTCCTGCCTGCGCAACCGCGACAACAATGCCGGCCTGGCGCGACCGGTCCGGATCGTGACCACGGACCGGGTGCCGCTCGCCGACCCCTTCACCGATCCGAATCTGCTGCCGGAATGGCCGCTCAGCCTGGCCGCGCTGCAGGTGGCGCTGCCGAAATCGCGCTGAGCGAATAATCGCGCGCGCGAAGGGTTAGACTCCCGGCAACAAGCCGGGAGTTTGCCATGCGCCTTGCCGCCCTGATCGTTACCGCCCTTATGCTGTCGCCGGCCGCGGCCCAAATCGGCCCCTCGCCCGCCGAGATCGCCGTCTATACCGGCCTGCATGCCGCCGCCGCGCGCGGGGACACGGCCGAGATCGAGCGCCGCATCAAGGCGGGAGAGAACCGCGAGGCGACGGATGCCCGCGGGCGCACGCCTTTGCATGTCGCGGCTTTCCAGAAGCAGCAGCAGGCGGCACGCACCCTGCTGCGGCTCGGGGCCAACGCCAATGCGCTCGAGAACGATCGCTATGACATCATCACCATCGCGGCGGTCGCCAACGATGTGCCGATGCTGAAAATCGCGATCGAGGGCGGCGGCAATCCCAGGGCGATCACCAGCCGCTACGACGGCACCGCGCTGATCGCCGCCGCGCATCTCGGCCATGCCGAGGTGGTGCGCACGCTGATCGCGGCAAAGGCGCCGCTCGACCACGTCAACAATCTCGGCTGGACCGCGCTGATCGAGTCGATCGTGCTGGGCGACGGCGGCCGCAACCACACCGACACGCTGCGTGCATTGATCGAGGCCGGCGCCAACGTCAATCTCGCCGACCGCAACGGCGCGACGCCGCTCGCGCTGGCCAAAGGCCGCAGCTATACGGAGATGGTCGCGATCCTGCAGCGCAAGGGCGCGAAGTAGCCGCGCGCCGGCGTCAGCCCAGCCCGGAATGTCCGCAACCAAATAGAAGCCGTTCACGTTGTTGATAATCCGCTTGAACGGCGGCTGAGCGCCCGTCAGCCCGGCCTTCGCGCCAGCGACAGCCAGATGCCGCCGCCGATCAGCGCCAGGCCGGAGACGCGCCCGAGCAGTCTGGCGCGCGACGGCGCGAGGAAATAGGCGCGCCCGTAGCCGGCCGCGATCGCCCACAGCGAGTCGGTCAGGCCCGCCAGCAGCACCGACACCACGCACATCACGAAAAGCTGCCATTCCACGTTCAGCGCGGGATCGACGAATTGCGGCAGGAACGCCGTGAAGAAGGCGATGGTCTTGGGGTTGGTGAGCGCGACGACCATGCCGCGTCCGAAATGCACGCGCCCCGCCGGCGGCGGCAATTCGCCTTGCCTGCCGGCATGGCGCCAGGCCTGGATGCCGAGCCAGACCAGATAGGCGGCGCCGACCCAGCGCAGCACCTCGAAGGCAAGCGCGGCATTGCGCAGGATCCACGACAGGCCCATCGCGATCGCCGCGATCAGGACGGCGTTGCCGAGCGTCGTGCCCGCGACCGTGATCAGCGCCGCGCGGATGCCGCGCGTGGCCCCGGTCGCGATCACGAGCGTCACGATCGGTCCCGGCGTGACCACCAGGATCAAGGTGATGACCAAGAAGGCAGCGAACAATTCCCAGTTCATCGCGAAGGCAGCTCCGCTGCGGGGCGCCATATCAGCGCAGCCGCACACGCCGCGCAATGGGCGCCTGCATGCCGCCGGGATTCATACCAGCCAGAAAAGCCGCACACGCCGGATCCTTCCTGCGCGCGGAACGCCGACCTCAGGCGTAGCGGATCAGCACGCTCTTGGTCTCCAGATAGGCATCGAGCGCGGCGCGACCGTGCTCGCGGCCGATGCCGGACTGCTTCATCCCGCCGAACGGCAGGTTGGGATCGACGGTATTGTGGCTGTTGACCCAGACCGTGCCCGCCTTCAACGCTTTCACCACCTTGAATGCCTTCGACAGGTCGCGCGTCCAGACCGAGGCGGCAAGGCCGTAGCGGCTGTCGTTGGCGATGCGGACCGCCTCGTCGAAGCTGTCGAACGGCATCGCCGCGATCACCGGGCCGAAGATTTCGTCGCGCACCGCCTCGTCCTGCGGCTTCAGCCCGTCGAGGATGGTGGGCGCGATGAAATAGCCGCGCCCGGGCACGGCGCGGTTGCCGGCCACCAGCCGCGCGCCCGCCTTCTTTGCGCGTTCCACGAAGCCCGCCACCCGCTCCTGCTGGGTCTTCGACACCAGCGGGTTGATCGCGGCCTTCGGATCGAGGCCGGAGCCGAGCGACATGCCGTCGGCGATGGCGCCGAGCTTTTCGAGGGTCCTGTCGTAGATGCTCTTCTCGATCAGCACGCGGGTCGCGGCGGTACAGACCTGGCCCTGGTTGAAGAACATGCCGAGCCCGGCCAGCAGCCCCTCCATTCCCTCTTCCATATCGGCGAACAGGATCATCGGCGACTTGCCGCCGAGTTCGAGCGTGAAACGCGCGAGATTGTCGACCGCCGCATGCCCGATCAGTTTGCCGACCTCGGTCGAGCCGGTGAAGGTGAGCTTGTCGATGCCGGGATGCGCGGCGAGCGCGGCGCCCGTGGCCGGGCCGTCGCCGGTCACCACATTGACCACGCCCTCGGGGAAGCCCGCCTCCGCGATCAGGCGCGCCAGATAGAGCGCCGTCAGCGGGGTCTCCTCGGCCGGCTTGAGCACAACGGTACAGCCGCAGGCGAGCGCCGGAGCGATCTTCCACACCGCCATCAGCAGCGGGAAATTCCACGGCACAATGGCGCCGACCACGCCGACCGGCTCCTTGATCGTGCAGGCGAAATGCTGCGCGCCGGGCGGCACCGGGATCGAGGCGTCGAGCGTGGAGCCTTCGATCTTGGTGGCCCAGCCGGCCATGTAGCGTAGCCATTGCACCGAGCCGCCGACATCGACCGCCCGCGCATTGCCGATGCTCTTGCCGTTCTCCAGCGTCTCGATCTGCGCGAGCGGGTCGGCATGCTTCTCCACCAGGTCGGCGAGCCTGAGCAGCAGCGCCTCGCGCGCCACCGGCTGCATCGCCGCCCACGGACCGGCCAGCGCCGCGCGCGCCGCCTTCACCGCCTGGTCGACACCTTCCGCCGTCACGTTCGGAATCTCGGCGATGGCCGCGCCCGTTGCCGGGTCGTAGACCGCGATGCCGCCGGCATTGGGCAGATCGCGCATCTCGCCGCCGACAAAGGACCGCACGGGTCCCGACAGAAAGCTGCGCGCCTGCTCGTCCAGCCCGGACGCCGCTGCGACATTCATGAATTTCCTCCCACGATTCGGATGAGTCCGTACCAACCGGCTCTGTTTCGCGAATGGTGCAGCAGCGGCGGGACACTGTCGACCGGGGATTTCGGCGACGCTCGTCTGCGCAGACCCCAGACTCCATTCTCCAACTGGTCCGCGTTCTATTCTTTCGGGATGATCACGGCGTCGGCGGCGTCGGATATCCGCCCGCGTTGGCTGGCGCGCCGGTGCGAGCACCGCAAGAATGAATCAGCCGGCGAGAAATGCCGCGATCGCAGGATCCGCCTTGAGCGCGGCAAGCTCGCGCTCGGTCGGCAATTGCGGCTTGTCGCGCCGCGCATTGACCAGGCACAGAAAGCCCAGGGGCGCGTTGCGGTTGGCGCGGAACTGGTGCCAGGTCATCGGCGGCACCGTGACCAGGTCGTGCGGGCCGACATCGTAGACCGTGTCGCCCACGAGGCATTGCCCGTGTCCGCGCAGGATCATGACGCCATGCACATGCGCGTGCCGCTCGAGCGTGGAATAGCCGCCGGCCTGCATCTCGAAATAGCGCAGTTCACCGTCGAGGTCGGGACGCGCATGCAGGATCTGGCGCGAAATCGCCTTGAACGGCGCGGCACCCTCCTCCTTGTAGGGCATGCACGCGACGCCGTCCCAACGATAGCCGCCGTCCGTGCGCCGTACCGGCAGGCCTTCGGGATTGTGCGGAGGATTGGCCGCGCTCATCGGACCGCCTTCTTAAAGCACGTTCGTTTTACTTGGAATCGGAACGTGCTTTAGATTCTTTTATTCTATCGCATTTTCTTGACGCGAACCGGTACCCACTTCGCTCGAAAATGCTCTAGTACTTCGCCACCGCCGCCTGAAACGCGCGCGCTTCCGCGACCAGATTGCCGCGCGCCAGCAGCAAACTGCCGCCGATCAGCAGCATGACGTCGCGCCCGTAAAAGGCGAGCAATTCCGGCACCCGTTCCAGAAGCATGCCGCCCGCTGGCACAGGTATGGCGGATTTCTTGCCGTGCCAGGGGGCGAGCGCGCCCTGCGCGATGGCGCGGCAGGTCTCGCGCGAATAGCCGAAACGCCCGCCATAGCCCGCGAAAATCACCGCGTCGGCGCCGAACAGGCGGAACAGCTTGTTGAGCAGCACCTGCGAGACCTTGCAGCCGGTCATGGTCGGATGCGCCAGGAACGCCATGTCGCGGTTGTCGGCGACCAGCGCCTGCATGTTGGAGAAGCCCATGATCATCGGCTGGATCATCACCGTGTCGACGCCGCAGGCGCGTGCAATGCGGATCTGCGCGCGCAACGCATCGAGACTGCCGGTCAGGCTCGGTATGTAACGCGCCCTCTCCGAGCGCTCGCGCACCGCGCGCGTGCAGGCCTCCACACGCTCCGCGAACGGGCTGTAGGCCTGCTCGGCGATGGAATGGTCGTCCTTGATATAGTCGAGATCGCCTTCGGCCATGCGCCCGGCGAGCGAGGCGAGGTTCGCCACGGGCAGGCCCTGCGGCTTCAGCGCCGTGCAGGTGAGCGCGCGCGCTTCCGCGCCGACACGTTTGCGCAGCCCGTGCATGCCGATATTGGGTCCGGGGAATTTCGCCGCGAGTGCGTCGGGCAGGATGACGTCTTCCAGCGTCACCCCGGCATGCATGGAGGAATTGCCGAACGCCATGTTGATGAACTGGCCGGCATCGTGGCCGACCGTGTCCGGCCACAGGCTGACGCGCACCTCGAAGGCGCCGCCGCCGCGATCCTCGATGCCGTCGACGCGCCCCACGATCTCGTCCAGCACGCGCTGGTCGTCGATCGCTTCCAGCGGCATCTCGACGCTCTGCTCGGTCGCGATCGCGCGCGCGCGCGCCTCGATCTCGGCGGCGGCGCTTTCCACGCGGTAGATGGCGATGAGACGGGACATGGCACCTATCTTAGCAGTCATTCCAGGACGGCCGCGAAGC
>JBFWWQ010000091.1:0-10683 GCA_050246095.1 Pseudorhodoplanes sp. | reverse complement strand
ACGAAGAGCGGCTGGATCAGATGGTCCTCGATGCGGATGCCGCGTCCGCGGATCAGGTCGCCGGTCAGGTCCTTCTTCTGCACGATGCCGAGCGGCCGGCCGATCTCGCCGTCGCGCACCACCACGATGCGCGAATACGGGCATTCCGCGATTTCGCGCGCGACGACCTCGCCGTCGTCGGCCAGGTCGATCCAGAACACGTCCGGGCGCGGCGCCATGACCGAGGTGACGTCGCGGTCGGCGAGCGCAAGCACGCCGTGAATCATCTCCTCCTCGACCTCGTCGATCACGCCGGCTTCGGTGCCTTCGGCGATGGCGAGCTTGACCTCCTCTTCGGTCACGTTGTCGCCCTGGCGGTCGGGCACGCGCAGGATTTTCAGCAGCAGGGCGGTGGCATTCTCCAGGAACCAGACCAGCGGCCGCGCGATCATCACGATGCCTTCCAGCGGCAGCGCGACCCTGGCGGCGATCTTTTCCGGGCTGAGCAGGGCGATGCGCTTCGGGACCAGTTCGCCGACGATCACCGACAGGGCGGTGATCGCGACGACGACGAGGACGAAGGCGATCTCGTTGCCGCGCGGATGGAAGATCGGATAGGCGTTCAGCACCTCGCCCAGCCGCGCGCCCAGCGTAGCCCCGCCATAGGCGCCGGAGAGAATGCCGATCAGCGTGATGCCGACCTGTACGGCGGAGAGGAAGCGGCTCGGCTTCTGCGACAATTCGAGCGCGCGCCTGGCTCCGCGCGAGCCCTCGTCAGCCATTTGCTGCAGCCGGATGCGGCGGGAGGATGCCACCGCGAGTTCGGCCATCGCAAAAAAGCCGTTGAGCACGATCAGCCCAACGACGATGGCCAGTTCGAGCCAGACCGTCATGCTCTGTTGTGGCATACCGGCGGCAAGCCCCGCAACCACCTGCCTATTTTATGTAAAATATTGAAAAGGCTGAAGAAATAGCCGCATCCCGGCGCGGTTGACGCGGCCGGCGCGGCCCCCTCAAATGCCTGCGCGCGGCATTAGGACACAATCCGACGGGGAAACGCCATGTTGCAGACGATCGCGGCCTTCGAGCGCATCGGTGAAGAGAACGCCTTTGCCGTGCTGGCGCGCGCCAATGCGCTGAGCGGCCAGGGCCGCGACATCATCAATCTCGGCATCGGCCAGCCCGATTTCCGCACGCCCGAGCATATCGTCGAGGCGGCGATCAAGGCGCTGCGCGACGGGCATCACGGCTATACGCCGGCGACCGGCATTCCGGCCTTGCGCGAGGCGGTTGCCGCCGACCTGCACAAGCGATTCAAGGTCGAGGTCTCGCCCGACAGCGTGATGATCATGCCCGGCGGCAAGCCGACCATGTTCATGTCGATCCTGATGTTCGGCGAGCCGGGTGCGGAAATCCTCTACCCGGATCCCGGCTTCCCGATCTACCGCTCGATGATCGAGTTCACCGGCGCGAAGCCGGTGCCGGTGCCGATCCGCGAGGAGAACGGATTCGCGTTCTCGGCGGAAGAGACTCTGAAGCTGATCACGCCGAAGACGCGGCTGCTCATCCTCAACTCACCGGCCAACCCGACCGGCGGCGTCACGCCGAAGGCGGAAGTCGACAAGCTGGTCGCCGGTCTCGCGCAATGGCCGAATGTCGCGATCATGTCGGACGAGATCTACGACCACATGCTCTATGACGGCGAGTCGCATGTCTGCCTGCTGACCTATCCCGCGATCCGCGACCGGCTGATCCTGCTCAACGGCTGGTCGAAGACCTATGCCATGACCGGGTGGCGGCTCGGCTATGCGGTATGGCCCGGCAAGCTCTACGACTATGCGCGCAAGCTCGCGGTGAACCTGCATTCCTGCGTCAACGCTCCCGCGCAATATGCCGGTATTGCCGCGCTCACCGGTCCGCAGGATGCGGTTGCAAAAATGGTCGCGGAGTTCGACGCGCGCCGCAAGGTCGTGGTCGCCGGCCTCAACAAGCTGCCGGGCGTATCGTGCGCAACGCCAAAAGGCGCGTTCTACGCCTTCCCCAATGTGGGCAAGACCGGCTGGAAGGCGAAGGCGCTCGCCTCCTCGCTGCTGGAGGAGGCCGGGGTCGCGATCATCGGCGGGCCGGATTTCGGCATTCTCGGCGAGGGCTATGTGCGGCTTTCCTACGCCAACTCCACCGACAACATCCTGAAGGCGCTCGGCCGGATGGGCGAGTTCCTGGCCAGCCGCAAGGCGGCGTAGTGTCTGTTATTGCCCTCCCCTTGCGGGGAGGGGCTTAACGCGAGGCGAACTGGCTTTGCACCGGATGCCGTTCATGATTCCTCGATTCGCCGCCGCGGCTTTGCTGGCGGCCCTCGCGGTCGTCTGCACCGCCTCCGCGCAGACTTCCAAGACGTTCCTGTATCGCTGCGACGACGGCTCGCAGGTCGGCGCGAATTTCGACGATCCGAAATTCGCCTATCTGCAGCTCGACGGGAAATCGCTGAAGCTGCCGCAGCGGCTGTCCGGCTCCGGCGCGCGCTATGCGAAGGGCGGCGTCAGTTTCTGGATCAAGGGCCGCGATGCCACGCTCAAGCGCACACGCACGGGCAAGACCGTCAACTGCGTCACGCCGTGACGGCAAATCCTGCGTCCGTTGATGACGCGCCCTTGACGGCCGCGCGTCAGGCGCGGACCGCGAAGCGGAAGCCGATCAGCACGATGACGAGCCCGGCGATCTGCGGCCAGCTCGGAATTTCTCCGATCAGCAAGGCCCCGAGCAGCACGGTCGAGACCGGCACCAGCGCGGTGAACAGCGAGGCGCGGCCGGCGCCCAGCAGCATTACCGCATGCGCGAAAAGGTAGATCGGGATGACTCCGGCGAGGCCGCCTTGCACGAAGGCCTGCAGCACGTTCATCCCGAGCCCCGCCGCGACCATCGTCCGGTAGCCGAAGAAGAAGCCGTGCAGCGGCACATAGAACAGCAGCGCCAGCACCGCGACCACCATCGCCGCATGCATGCCCGATACCGACCAGCGCCGCAGCGTGATGCTGAACAGCGCCCAGAAGAAACCGGCGGCGGCGAACATCAGGTCGCCGCCGACGCCATGCGAGCCGATAGTGAGAAGCGATTCGGCGCCCAGCGTAACCAGCCCGGCCACGATTCCGACGGCGCCGAGGATGCGCGAGGTCCGCAGCCGCTCATGCAGGATCAAAGCCGCGAGGATGAGACCGCTGAGCGAGGCGGTGGCCGGCTGGATCACCGCGCCGTGCCCGAGCGGCACCAGCATGAAGCCGGTATAGGCGAGCAGCGCCTGCACCGGTCCGCCCAGCAGCATCAGCACCATGCCGCGGCCCCAGCCGACGCCGCCGAGATCGGACAATCCCTGTCGCGCCAGCACCGGCAGCAGCAGCAGGCCGCTCCAGGCGAAGCGGTGGAAGGCCAGGTCGGCAGGGGTCATGCCCTGCGTCAGGCCGTATTTCGCAACCACGAATCCGATCGCCCAGGACAAGGCCGCGCCAACACCGCAGACGCTGCCGATCAGCGCGGCGCGCGATGCAGTGTGTTCTGCGGGGGTAGCGGCCACGTCGGCTCCGGGTTGCTGGCGGCTAGGGCATATCGATGATTTGGTCCACCGACCACCCCGGCATTCGGCCGTGCAGCCATGCATGGATCGGCGCGGTGCCGGCATCGGGGCCTTCGTTGACGGGTGCGGGAGCGCTCTCTAACGTCGCCTGCGTAGCGCGGCGTGCCACCGCGCCGAACTTTGTCGAGACCGTCCGTGGCCGTTGCACGCCCCTCGCCGCCACCCCATGCGAGCCGTTCCGCCTATCTGGGCGAGGAGCACGAGATGCTGCGCGCGCAGGTGCGCCGCTTCGTCGAGGAGGAGGTCAAGCCGCACGCGCTGCAATGGGAAGAGCAGGGGCATGTGCCGCGCGAGACCCTGCGCCGCATGGGCGAGCTCGGCTTTCTCGGCATCCGCTATCCCGCCGAATATGGCGGCGCGGAGATGGACACGCTGGCCAGCGTCGTGTTCGCGGAGGAGCTCGGCCGCTCCACCTTTTCCGGCTTTGCCATCACCGTGCTGGTGCATACCGACATGGCCTCGGTGCACATCGCGCATGCCGGATCGAAGGCGCAGCGCGACCGCTACATGCCGGACGCGATCGCGGGCCGCAAAATCGTGGCGGTTGCGGTCACCGAGCCGGGCGCCGGCTCCGACGTCAAGGGCATCCGCACGACGGCGCGCCGCGACGGCGACAGCTACATCGTCAACGGCGCCAAGACCTTCATCACCAACGGCGTCTATGGCGACCTCTATTGCGTCGCCGCCAAGACCGATCCCGGCAGCCGCTCCTCGCAGAGCGTATCGATGCTGCTGGTGGAGAAGGGCACGCCCGGCTTCACCGTCGCGCGTGCGCTCGACAAGCATGGCTGGCGTTCGTCCGACACCGCCGAGCTGGTGTTCGAGGATTGCCGCGTGCCGGCGGCGAACCTGCTCGGCGCGGAGGGGCGCGGTTTCTACGCCATCATGCGCAACTTCCAGAACGAGCGGACCATCATCGGCGCGATGGCCATGGGCGAGGCGCAGGCGGCGATCGAGCTGACCCTCGACTGGGTCACGCAGCGCAAGACCTTCGGGACCACGCTGTTCGAAAAACAGGCGGTCCGTCAGCGGCTTGCGATGCTGGCGGCGAAGGTGGAAGCCGGCCGCCAGCTGGTCTATCACGCCGCTTTCCTGGATTCGCGTGGCTTCGATGCCACGCGCGAGGTTTCCATGGTCAAGGCTTATTGCGGTGAACTCGTGAATGAAGTCATGTATGACTGCGTCCAGTTCCACGGCGGGATGGGCTTCATGCGCGAGAGCCCGATCGAGCGCATGGCGCGCGACGCCAGGGTGCAGGCCATCGGCGGCGGCGCGACCGAGGTCATGCTGGAAGAGGTGGCGAAGCGCATGCGTTGAGCAGGAACCGGTCCGGGCGGACGGGCCGGTTTCGCGAAGACCCGAGGAGGCACGGGCCGGATGAAGTCACTCAGTGCGTTTGTTTTTCTGGCGCTGGTCGTGATCGCGCTTGCGATCGCGTCCGTGGGCGCGCTCGGCGCGATCTGCGCGGGCTTCGATCCCGCGCCCGGACCGGCGCCGCTGCCGATCGGCTGGCGCGCCGGCGCGGATGCCGGCGTTGCGCAGTTCGCCGTTCTCTCCGGAGAGGCGCAGAACCTGCTGTTGCAGGTGCAGGCGGGCGCGAAGCCCAGCTGGATGCAGCGCTTCGTCTGCGGCATGCGCGCGACCGACATCGCGCTGATCGCCTTCGCGCTGCTGCTCGTGCTCGGCGTCATCTTCCAGGGCCTGTGGACGCGCCGCGCGCTGGAGCAGGCGCGCGAGGCGACCAAGCTGGTCGAACAATCGACGCGGCTGGTCGAGCAATCCGCGCGCGTCGCCAACGAGGGCGCCCTGTCGGCGCAGCGGCCCTACGTGTTCCTGCGCGAGTTCCGCGTCAACCTGACCAAGAACGCGCTCAACGACGAGATCCAGACCTGCACCATCCAGCCGATCTGGGAGAACACCGGCACCACGCCGACCCGCAGCGGCCGCAGCCACGTCAACTGGAAATTCTTCGACCGCGCGATCCCGGACGATTTCGATTTCCCCGATTACGACGAGCTGGGAAATCCGATCCAGACCTACGACGTGTTCGGCCCGCTGATCGTCGGACCGCGCGCCACCGCCCTGTCGGCGCTGCTCGATATCGAGGCCTCGGTGCTGCGGCAGGTCCGCGACCTGCAGGGCAAGCTGCTGATCTGGGGCTGGGCCGAATACGACGAGGTGTTCACCGAGTCCCGGCGCCACCGCACCGAGTTCTGCTACCAGCTCGTGGTCACCGGCTCGCCGGCCTCGTGGGTCGGCTTCAGCCAGTACCGTGCGTTCAACGGTGCCGACGACGACTGCCTGCGGCGCCCGATGCCGGTGATGCCGGCGGCGCCGGCGGTCCTGGCCGCACCCGAGGTCGCGGTGCCGGCACTGACCGCGCCGGCCGTGATGACCTGAGCGGGCCGCCGCGCCCGCGTTTTCCGCCTGTAACGGGCCGCTTCCGCGCGGCCGGATTGCGGCGGCGGCGGCGGTTGGGCGGCGGCCGGGGGGCGTGCTAAGCAACGGGCCGGTTTGTGCAGCAAGCTCGGGACCCAATGGCCTCGCAACGGTCGCTTCTGATGACGTCGCGGCGCTTCGCGCCGCTGTTCTGGACGCAGTTCTTCTCGGCGTTCAACGACAATTTCCTGAAGAATTCGCTGGTCTTTTTGATCCTGTTCCATATGAGCGGGTCGAACAGCGAGGCGCTGATCACGCTGGCGGGGGCGACCTTCATCGCGCCCTATTTCTTCCTCTCCGCGCTCGGCGGCGAGATGGCCGACCGTTACGACAAGTCGATCGTGGCACAACGGCTGAAACTGTACGAGATCGCGGTCGCCGGCATCGCCGTGCTCGGCTTCGCGCTGAATTCGATCGTCATCCTGTTCGTCGCGCTGTTCGGTTTCGGCGTGATCGGCGCGCTGTTCGGTCCGATCAAGTACGGCATCCTGCCCGACCACCTGGCGCGCGGGGAATTGCCCAAGGGCAACGCGCTGGTCGAGGGCGCGACCTTCATCGCCATCCTGCTCGGCACCATCGTCGCCGGCATCGCGGCCAAGGACGGCGGGCACAAGGCGGTGTTCTCCGGGCTGGTCATGGGCTTCGCGGTCCTGTGCTGGCTCTCCAGTTTGCTCATCCCGCGTACCGGCGAGGGCGCGCCCGATCTCGTCATCAACAGGAACATCGCGCGATCGACCTGGTCTTTGATCCGGCACCTGCGCAGCGATCCGCGCCTGTGGTGGGGCGCGCTGGTCACGAGCTGGTTCTGGCTGGTCGGCGCGATCGTGCTCTCGCTGCTGCCGCCGCTGGTGAAGACCATGATCGGCGGCAACGAAGAGGTGGTGACGAGCTATCTGGCGGTCTTCTCGATCGCCGTCGGCGTCGGGTCGGGCCTCGCCGCCTGGCTCTGCGCCGGCCGCATCATCCTGCTGCCGACGCTGATCGGCGGCGTGCTGATCGCCATCTTTGCCGCCGTGATCGGCTTCTCGGTGTGGGGCGGCGCGCCGGCTGCAACCCTGATGGGGCCGTGGGAGGTGTTCGCGACCGGCCGCGGCATCGCGGTCGCCATCGGACTTGTCGGCCTCGCCGTCGGCGGCGGATTGTTCATCGTGCCGACCTTCGCGGCGGTGCAGGCCTGGGCCGGGCCGGACCGCCGCGCGCGCGTCATCGCCGGCGTCAACGTGCTGAACGCGCTGTTCATGACCGTGTCGGCGCTGGGCGTGGCCGCCTTGCAGGGCTTCGGCATGAGCCCGCCCGCCCTGTTCCTGATGGTCGCGCTGGCCAATGCCGTGGTGGTGTTCGTGATCGGCTTCACCATGCCGACGCGGCCGTTCAACGACCTGCTCTCGATCGTCTATCGCGCGCTGTTCCGGGTCGAGCTGCGCGGCGTCGAGAATCTCGACAAGCTCAAGGACACGAACGTCATCATCGCGCTCAACCATGTCAGCTTCCTCGATGCCGGCATCGCGATGTCGCTGCTCGGCCGCGACCCGGTCTTCGCCATCGATTCGGGGATCGCGCAGCGCTGGTGGGTGAAGCCGTTCATGCGCATGACCCGCGCCATGCCGCTCGATCCGACCAAGCCGATGGCGACGCGCACGCTGATTCATGCGGTGCAGGGCGGCGAGACGCTGATCATCTTCCCGGAGGGCCGCATCACCGTCACCGGCAGCCTGATGAAAATCTACGACGGGGCCGGCCTGATCGCCGACAAGTCCGACGCCACGATCCTGCCGGTGCGCATCGAGGGGCTGGAGCAGACGCCGCTCAGCCGCCTGTCCAAGGTGCAGGTGCGGCGCAAATGGTTCCCCAAGGTCACGGTGACGGTGCTGCCGCCGACCAAACTCAAGGTCGACCCGGCTCTGCGCGGCAAGCGGCGCCGGCAGGCGGCCGGCGCGGCTTTGTACGGGATCATGTCGGACATGGTCTACCGCACCACCTCGACCAGCCGCACCATCCCGCAGGCGCTGATCGAGGCCGCGCACAAGCACGGCATGCGCCGCGTCGCGACGCAGGATCCGGTCACCGGCACCATCACCTACAAGCGGCTCCTGCTCGGCAGCTACATCCTCGGCCGCAAGCTGATGCCGCTGGCGGCGGAAGGCAAGCCGATCGGCGTCATGCTGCCGAATGCCAACGGCGCGGTGGTGACGATTTTCGGCATCATGTCCGCCGGCCGCGTGCCCGCGATGATCAATTTCACCGCCGGCTACACCAACATTCTCGGCGCCTGCCGCACCGCGCAGGTCGACACCATCGTCACCTCGCGCGCCTTCGTCGAGCGCGGCCGCATGGACGACCTGATCGCCAAGCTCTCCGCCGAACTGACCGTCGTCTATCTCGAGGACGTGCGCAAGAAGGTAACGGCGCTCGACAAGATCGTCGCCCTGTTCAAGTCGAAAAAGCCGATCGTGCCGCGCAAGCCCGACGACTGGGCGGCGATCATGTTCACGTCCGGCTCGGAGGGCGCGCCCAAGGGCGTGGTGCTCTCCCACCGCAACATCATGACCAACGTCGCGCAGGCGCTGGCGCGGCTGGATTTCGGCCGCGACGACCTCGTCTTCAACGCGCTGCCGGTCTTCCATTCCTTCGGGCTGACGGTCGGCACCATCCTGCCGGTCGTGTGCGGCGTGCCGATCTATCTGTATCCCTCGCCGCTGCATTACCGCACCGTGCCGGAGCTGGTCTACGGCTACAACGCCACCATCCTGTTCGGCACCGACACCTTCCTCAACGGCTATGCCCGCGCGGCCAATGCCTACGACTTCCGCTCGCTGCGCTATGTGCTCGCCGGCGCCGAGCCGGTGCGCGAGCACACCCGCCATATCTATCTGGAGAAATTCGGCCTGCGCATCCTGGAGGGCTACGGCGTCACCGAAACCGCGCCGGCGCTCGCGCTCAACACGCCGATGTTCAACAAGTTCGGCACGGTCGGGCGCCTGCTGCCGGGCGTGAAGGCGCGGCTCGATCCGGTGGAGGGCGTGACCGAGGGCGGCCGGCTGTTCGTCAGCGGGCCGAACGTGATGCTCGGCTATCTGCGCAGCGACAATCCCGGCGTGCTCGAACCGCCGCCGGACGGCTGGTACGACACCGGCGACATCGTCACCATCGACGAGCAGGGCTATGTCGCGATCAAGGGCCGCGCCAAGCGCTTCGCTAAGGTCGGCGGGGAGATGGTGTCGCTGGCGGCGGTCGAGGAACTGGCGGCCGATCTGTGGCCGGAGGCGCTGTCGGCGGTGGTCGCGGTGCCGGATCTGCGCAAGGGCGAGCGGCTCATTCTCTATACCGAGAACAAGAATGCCGTGCGCGCCGACTTCATCGCCTTCGCGCGCGTGCGCCATGCCGCCGACCTGATGATTCCCTCGGAAATCGTCACGGTCGAGAAACTGCCCAAGCTCGGCTCCGGCAAGGTCGACATGATGTCGCTCAGCAAGACCGCGCGCGAGCACGCCGCAGCCACGGCGAAGCCGGCGGTGGTGGCGTAGCGCAGCGCGGCAAGACGCCGTTAAGCATGAACGGGCGCTGAATCGCGCGTTTCCGGCGCGCTGCCTGCGGGCCCGTGTCGCGCAATTCCCCGCCTGCGCGCGCGATCAACGCTCCGTCAAAGTTATCTCAATCTTACACCGCGTTTGGAAAAGCCGCGCACAGCTTTCATAAACAATACGCTTTCAAGCAATCTTCAGCATAGGCGCAGAACGCCCGCCGATTTCACTAATTCCATACGCGCACGCGCGATAGTCGTCTTCGAGAACAAGACATGGCGCCGCGCCGCACCCCGCGGAGGCGCCGAAAAACGGGACGGGCGTCGTGCGTAAATCCACCGTCGTGATGATTGCGTTTGCGGTCGTGTTCGGCCTGCTCGCGGTGTTCATCGCGCAGTCCTGGCTCAACAACCAGACCGAGGCGCGCATGCGCAGCCTCGAAGCCAACAAGAAGACGGTCGCGACGCGCACGGTGGTGGTGGCGAGCAAGCCGTTGCGTTTCGGCGCCGACCTGTCGGGCGGCGCGGGCTTGCGCGAAGTGGCCTGGCCGTCGGAGGCGATCCCCGCCGGCGCCTTCGCGACCGTCGCCGAGCTCGGCAAGGACGGCAAGCGCGTGGTGCTGTCGCCGATCGAGGCGAACGAGCCGGTGCTCGGCTGGAAGATCACCGGCCCCGGCCAGCGCGCCACTTTGTCGGCGATGATCCGCGACGGGCTGAAGGCCTTCACCATCCGCGTCAACGATGTCGACGGCGTCGCCGGCTTCGTGCTGCCCGGCGACAATGTCGATGTCGCGCTCACGCGCCAGAGCGACAAGGCCGCCGGCACGACCGACGTGATCCTGCAGAATGCGCGCGTGCTGGCGATCGACCAGGTCGCCGACGAGCGGCTGGAAAAGCCCTCCGTCGCCAAGGCGGTGACGCTCGAAGTCGACACCACCGGCGCGCAGAAGCTGTCGCTCGCCGCCTCGATCGGCTCGCTCTCGCTGATGCTGCGCAAGGCGGGCGAGGCGAATTCGGAATTCACGCGCCGCATCAGCATTACCGATCTGAGCGCGCCGAGCACGCCGACCGCGAAGGAGACGCCGCGCGACATGAGCGTCACCACGGTGTCGGTCAC
>JBFWWQ010000090.1:0-10738 GCA_050246095.1 Pseudorhodoplanes sp. | reverse complement strand
CCTGCTGCTGGCCGACGCGCAGCGGCACCATGAGGCCGATGATCTTGAGCAGGATGAAGGTCATGATTCCGACCCAGAGGATCGTGACCCCGATCCCGTAAAGCTGGGTCAGCACCTGCCCCGGATTGCCGTCGACCAGACCCGCCAGACCGGGCACGCCGGGACTCGCCGAGACCGCGGCGGTCGCGAATACGCCGGCCAGCAGCGTGCCGGTCAGTCCGCCAATCCCGTGCACGCCAAACACGTCGAGCGAGTCGTCGTAGCCGAGCCAGTGCTTGAGCTTGGTGCAGGCCCAGTAGCAGATCGCGCCTGCGACGACGCCGATGACGAGGCCGTGCCAGGGCAGCACATAGCCCGAAGCCGGCGTGATGGTGCCGAGCCCCGCGATCGCGCCGGAAATCATCCCGAGCACGGACGGCTTGCCGCGTTCCCACCATTCCACCAGCATCCATGTCAGGGCGCCGGCGCAGGCGGCGAGATGCGTCGCGGTGATGGCGTAGACGGCGCGCGCATTCGCGCCGAGCGCCGACCCGCCGTTGAAGCCGAACCAGCCCACCCACAATAGCCCGGTGCCGATGACCGCGAGCGACAGATCGTAGGGCGCGAGGTTTTCGTGGCCGTAGCCGCGGCGATTGCCGACCACATAAGCCGCGACCAGGCCGGCGACGCCGGCATTCAGATGCACGACGGTGCCGCCGGCAAAGTCGAGCAGGCCCGCGGCGCCGAGGAAGCCGCCGCCCCAGACCCAGTGCGCGAGCGGCACATACACGACCAGCAGCCAGAGTATGCAGAACCACACGAAAGCCGAAAAGCTCATGCGGTCCGCGACCGAGCCGCCGACCAGCGCGACCGTGATGACCGCGAAGGTCATCTGGTAAAGGACGAACAGCGCCTCCGGGATCGTTTTCGCGAGCGGGCTGGTGCTCTCCATGCTCATGCCGGACAGGAACAGCCGCTCGGTCGAGCCGAGCCAGGCGCCGTCGCCGGTGAAGGCGAGCGAGTAGCCGACCGCCACCCACAGGATCGAGCAGATCATCACCGCGGCGAGGCTCTGCGCCATCGTCGCCAGCACGTTCTTCTTGCGCACCATGCCGGAATAGAACAGTGCCAGTCCCGGCAGCGTCATCATCAGCACGAAGCCGGTTGCGACGATCATCCAGGCGGTATCGGCCGGATCGATGCTGGATGGCTGCGCGAGGGCGGGCGTTGCGAAGAGCGTTGCAGAAAGAATTGCGGATGCGCGCCAGCGCACGGACACCTTGGTCATGATTTCCCCCCGGCCAGGAACAGAACGCGAAGTGTCGTCAGAGCGCGTCGGCGTCGGTCTCCCCGGTGCGGATGCGCACGGCGCGGCTGATATCCGCGACGAAAATCTTGCCGTCGCCGATCTGGCCCGTCTTGGCGGCCGAGGCGATGGCTTCGATCGCCTTGTCGGCGCGCGCCGAATCGACGGCGATTTCCAGCCGCAGCTTGGGCAGGAAGGTCACGGCATATTCGGCGCCGCGATAGATTTCGGTGTGGCCTTTCTGGCGGCCATAGCCTTTCACCTCGGTGACGGTCATGCCCTGCACGCCAACCTTGGTGAGAGCGTCGCGGACCTCTTCCAGCTTGAAAGGCTTGATGACGGCAATAATCAGCTTCATGGTCCGATGCCCCCGGCGGAATGAACGATGGCGCCCTTGTCAGTCTAGACGAGCGAGCCGGCCTTGTCTCAGGTCAAGCTCCGCTCCCGCACAAGACCTTCCTGCGCGACCGAGGCGACCAGGGTGCCGTCCTGCGTGAAGATCAGCCCGCGCGCGAAGCCGCGGGCGCCATGCAGGTTCGGCGAATCCTGTGCGTAGAGCAGCCACTCGTCGGCGCGGAACGGGCGATGCAGCCAGAGCGCATGATCGAGACTCGCCGCCATGAATTCCTTCTCGAACAAGGTGCGTCCGTGCGGCACCAGCGCGGTGTCGAGCAGCGTCATGTCGCTGGCATAGGCCAGCACGCATTGATGGATCGCGGGATCGTCGGGGAGGCGGTCGGTGGTGCGTATCCAGACGTGGAAGCGGCCGTCCTCGTGCACCTTGCCGAGATAGCGGTCGAACTCGACCGGCCGCAATTCGATCGGCCGCTCGCGTTCGTAATAGCGGCGCACGGGATCGGGCATCATCGGCAGGATGCGCGCGCGCGCGTCCACCTCGCTCGGCAGCGCGTCGGGCTTGGGCACGTCGGGCATGCGCGCCTGATGTGCGAGCCCAGGTTCGTCATTGTGGAAGGAGACCGACATGGTGAAGATCGGCTCGCCGTGCTGGATCGCGCGCACGCGGCGAGTCGAGAAGCTCTTGCCGTCGCGCGTGCGCTCGACGTCGTAGATGATCGGAACCTTGGGATCTCCCGGCAGGATGAAATAGGCGTGCATGGAATGCGACCGGCGGGTCTCCACCGTGCGGCAGGCGGCCACCAAAGCCTGGCCGATCACCTGGCCGCCGAACACGCGCTGCCAGCCGACCTGCGGGGAGCGCCCGCGGAAAAGGTTAACCTCGAGCTGTTCGAGGTCGAGAATATTGAGGAGGTCCTGGACCGCAGATGACATAATATGGCTCGTCTTAAGGGACAGGATGCGAAAAGGCGCGGACAAGGGCGCAAGAGTCAACAGGCGATGGACGGTTCCGACCAAACGGTGGATGTGCTGATCGGCGGCGGCGGCTTTGCCGGCTTGTCGCTTGCGATCGCTCTGCGCCAGGCTCTGGGCGGGGGCTTCGCCGTCGCCGTCGTCGATCCCGCGCTGGAGCGGGCCGGGCAGGACGGACGCGCCTCCGCGATCGCGGCGGCGGCGCGCCGGCTGTTCGAGACGCTCGGCGCCTGGCAGGCAGTGGCGGAAGACGCGCAGCCGATCCTCGACATGGTGGTGACCGATTCCAGGCTCGACGATGCCGTGCGCCCGACCTTCCTGACCTTCGGCGGCGAGATCGAGCCGGGCGAGCCGTTCGCGCACATGATCGAGAACGCACCGCTGATCGCCGCGTTGACCGCCAAGGCGCGCGCGGCGGGCGTGACGCTGCAGACCGCTTCGGTGACCGACTTCGAGACGCAGGGCGGCAGCGTCGCGGTGCGGCTGTCGGACGGCGCGCGCATCGACGCAAAGCTGCTGGTGGCGGCGGACGGCGCACGTTCGCGCATCCGCGAACGCGCCGCGATCGCGACGCATGGCTGGTCCTACGGACAATCCGGCATCGTCACCACGGTCGCGCATGAGCGCGAGCATCACGGCCGCGCCGAGGAGCATTTCCTGCCCGCCGGTCCGTTCGCGATCCTGCCGCTGAAGGGCCGGCGCAGTTCGATCGTGTGGACCGAGGAAAGCGAACTGGCGGAGAATCTGGTGGCGCTGCCGGACGCGGATTTCCATGCCGAACTGGAAAAGCGCTTCGGCCTGCATCTCGGCGAGATCGAAGTCGCGGGTCCGCGCCGCGCCTATCCGCTCGGGCTGCATGTGGCGCGCAGCTTCATCGCGGAACGGCTGGCGCTGGTCGGCGACGCCGCGCATGTGATCCATCCGATCGCGGGACAGGGGCTGAATATGGGCCTGCGCGACATCGCCGCGCTTGCCGAAAGCGTCGCCGATGCGGTGCGACTCGGTCTCGATGCGGGGGATGCGAGCGTGCTCGAGCGCTATCAGCGCTGGCGGCGCTTCGACACCATGGCGATGGGGGTCGCGACCGACGGGCTGAACCGCCTGTTCTCCAACAAATCGGATGTGCTGCGGCTCGCGCGCGATGTCGGCCTCGGGCTGGTCGACCGCATGCCGGCGCTGAAGAACTTCTTCATCCGCGAGGCGGCCGGCCTCACCGGCGACGTGCCGAAGCTGTTGAAGGGGGAAACCCTGTAGCCGTTCCGCGGCGCGCCAAGAGCGCGTTCACGCGCGTCTTCGACGTGCTGTGGCGGAACCTGCAATCCGGACCGGATCCGGCATCAGGTCAGCGGAATCGCCTCGACATGCTTGCGGAAGGTGTCGCGCGATTGCAGCAGCACATACCAGCGCTGCAGATGCGGCAGATCCGGGCGTTCCGGCACCAGCTCCCAGTAGCGATAGGCCATGATGCCGACCGGGATATCGCCCATCGAGAAGTCGTCGCTGGCGACATAGTCGGTCTTGGCGAGCTGGGCATCGAGGATTTTCATCGCCTCGATGGTCTTGGATTGCGACGCGGCGATGGCGGCGAGATCGCGCTTGTCCTCGGGCGTGCGGACCAGTCCGAGGAAAGCCGGGGTGATGGCGGGGCCGAGCACCGACAATTGCCAGTCCATCCACTGGCTCGCGCGCGCGCGGATTTTCGGGTCGGTGGGCGCCAGCGTCCCGAGGCCGTGCTGGTTGGCGAGATAGCGGATGATCGCGTTGGATTCCCAGAGGATGAAATCGCCGTCCTGCAGCGTCGGCACGAGGCCGTTGGGATTCATCGCGAGATAGGCCGGCTCGCGGTTCTTGCCGTAGGGGCCGCCGACATCGAAGCGCGCGTGTTCGAGGCCGAGCTCGCCCACGGCCCACATGACCTTCTGCACGTTGGACGACGTATTGCGTCCCCATATTTTCAGCATGGCGCGTCCTTGCGACGGGAAAATTCGGGATGGAATGCGATGTCTATCGTTTGCGCAGGATCTTTTCCGAAAACCGGAACCCACCTTTCGGGATCATGCATCAGCCCAGCGGGCGCGCCTCTTCCGGCAGCATGATCGGGATGCCGTCGCGGATCGGATAGGCGAGCTTGGCCGAACGCGAGATCAGCTCCTGCTTCGCCGCGTCGTATTCCAGCGGCCCCTTGGTCAGCGGGCAGACCAGGATTTCAAGCAGCTTCGGATCGACCGTGCCGGACGGCTGTTCGGGTATGTTCATGGAGGCTCTCGTAGCGAATCTCGGGGCGGGTAGGCAATGCCGCCCGGGCGATGCGGCCGTCCGGCGAACCGTCACCCGCCTTTAGCGGCTTGTTCGGGCATGATCTTTTCTGAAAACCGGCAGCCGTTTTTCGGGGTCGCGCCTCATTGCAGCGGGGTCTCGCCGGGGGCGTTGCCCTTGGCGAGCTCGATTTCGGTGACCGCGATGAGGATTTCCGCCCGTGTCTTCAGATCCGGGGCTTCCAGCAGCGCCTGTTTCTCGGCCGCGCCGTAGGGCGACATCATCGCCAGCGCATTGACCAGAGCCTCGTTCGGTGCGCTTTCGATGCCCTCCCAGTCGGCCTTCAGGTCGTTGGCCTTGAGGAAGTCGGACAGCGCCTTCAGCACCGCGTCGCGGTCGACTTCGTCCTCGCCCTTGCGTGCGATGAAATCGGCGGCGAAGGCATCGTAGCGGACGCGGCATTGCCGGAACAACGTGTCGGCGGCAATCTCCTCCTGCACGGCGAAACGGCAGATGCCGGTGAGCTGCATGACGTAGCGGCCGTCGCCGGTTTCGGCGATCTGCGTGATGCGCCCGACGCAGCCGATCTTGTAGAGCGGCGGCCTGTCTTCGGGCCCGGACTGCGAGGTATCCGGCTGGATCATGCCGATCAGCCTGCGGCCGGAGGCGAGCGCGTGATCGACCATTGCCAGGTAGCGCGGCTCGAAAATGTTCAGCGGCAATTGTCCGCGCGGCAGCAGCAGCGCGCCCGCAAGCGGAAATACCGGGATCGTATCCGGCAGCGAGGACGGTCCGTCATATACCGCATTCATCGGCATCGTGGGCCTCCCGCGCGGTCGCGCGGCGATGTCACGAGAACAGGATCGAGGACAAACGCTTGCGGCCGGAGAGGGTTGCCTCGTCGGTCGGGCCCCAGGCGTCGAAAAACTGGACCAGCTGCTTGCGCGCGCCGTCGTCGTTCCACTTGCGGTCGCGCTTGACGATTTCGAGCAGGTGATCGGCCGCGGGTTCGCGCTGGCCCTTGGCATTGAGCGCGACGGCGAGGTCGAAGCGCGCCTGGTGGTCGGCCGGGTTGGCGTTGACCTTCGCCTCCAGGTCGCCGACCGGGCCGACCGATTTCGCCTGTTCGGCGAGATCGATGGCAGCCTGCGCGGCGGTGACTGCGGCCTGGCCGCGCTTGGCCTCCGGCACCAGGGCGAGCGTCTGCTTGGCCTGGTCGAGCGCGCCGGTGCCGACATAGCATCGCGCCATTCCCGCCAGCGCGCCGACATTCGTTGCGTCCTGCGCCAGCACCTGCGCGAACAGGTCGGCGGCGCCGGCGAAGTCGTTCGCCGCGAGCGCGGCCTCCGCCGCCGCCAGCTGGTCCTTCTCCTCGCCGCCGATGCGCTCCTTGGTCAGGCGCTCGACGAAGGCGGTGACCTGGCTTTCCGGCAGCGCGCCCATGAAGCCGTCGACCGGCTGTCCGTTGACGAAAGCGAACACCGCCGGGATCGACTGGATGCCGAGCTGGCCCGGGATCGCCGGATGCTTGTCGATGTCCATCTTGGCGAGCTTGACCTTGCCCTTGGCCGCCCGCACCACCTTTTCCAGCACCGGCGTGAGCTGCTTGCAGGGGCCGCACCATTCCGCCCAGAAATCGACCAGCACCGGCCGGTGGCGCGATTCCTCGATCACGTCCTTCACGAAGGACTGCGTGGTGGTGTCGACAATCGGATTGTCGGCGGCCGCGGCGGCCGTGCCGCCATTCTCGAACATGCTCAAGAGGGTCCTCCCGGAAGGCCCGGAACGCTGGGAATTCGGCTCATTAAATGGCGATCATCCGCCCGAATGCAATCCGGCCGCGGGGGCCTCGGGCGCCGGCCCGCTGACCGGCAGGACGCGCGGCGGGTGCCCGGCGGCCTGCAGGAAGCGCACCAGGTCGGCGGCGGCGATGCCGGTGGTCATGGTGTTGACCAGCGGATGGCAGTTCAGCATCTCCTGCTGCATCAGCGCCGAATCGAGCACGACGGTGACGCGGCCCGCGCGGTCGTTGATCGCGGCAAAAGGCGTCACCGAGCCCGGCTCGATGCCGAGCACCGTGCGCATCAGCTCCGCCGAACCGAACGAGAAGCGGCCGGCCGCGAGGCGGTGATGCAGCGATTTCAGCTCGATCGCCGCCTCCTCCGGCGCGACCACCAGAAACAGCGCATCCTTCTTGTCCTTCAGGAACAGGTTCTTGGTATGCGCGCCGGGAATCTGTCCGCGCAGCGCCTGCGACTGCTCCACCGTGAATAGCGGCGGATGCGTCACCGTGCGGTGCGCGATGCCGAGCGAGTCGAGATAGGCGAAGAGATCGTCGGGGGTGAGGGCCATCGGGGAAGGTCGGCAGCACGGCAGGCTGCCGGGCTGTATCGGCGATCCGGCAAGTGCCGGTCAACTCCGCCCGGCTCGCCGGGAACTCCGCGCCCGGACAGCCGCTCGCGCGGCCAAGCCGGGCGCGCGAAGGCTCTTCGATTTCCGGTTTGCGTCACCGGCGGGCTTCAGGCCGACCAGGCCGGCCGGCCGTCCATCAGCACGCCGCGCCGGCGCCAGTAGCGGGCGCGCAGGCGCGGCGCCAGGAACCAGGCGATAGGCGCTGCGAGCAGGAACGAACTCGCAACCACGGCCAGCATGGCGATGGCGAGATGCTCGCCGAACGCGGGTACCAGAAGAATGACGATCAGGCCGACGCCGAACAGCACGGCATTGGTCATCGAATAGATCAGGGCGGCTATCGCAAACCGGGTCTTGGTTTCGCGGCTCATCGTGTTGCCTCCGTCATCTTTTTTCCCGGAAAAAACGCGCGCCCGACGGCGAAGGTTCCTCGCCGGGTGTCGCCGGAATGGCGCGAAACCGCGCCCGCCGCGCCTGCGGAACCGGTCCGGCGGCAGGCCGAAAACGCCCCGAACGGGGCTCGGCCGGCCCGGCGGCAGAGGTCCAAATGAGCGCTTTGCGATCCGGCCGGGCGCTGCTATATCCCCGCCCCGTTGGTCGACCCCCCGGGGCCGTGGCAAGCCCTTCTTTCTGCTGGGTTCCAACACGCGATTTGGCTCCGATCCATTGGACCAGGTCATTGATTGAGCGGGTGTAGCTCAGGGGTAGAGCACGACCTTGCCAAGGTCGGGGTCGAGGGTTCGAATCCCTTCGCCCGCTCCAGTTTCTCTATGTATATCAATAGTTTAAGTTGGGCCGCCGCGAGGCGGCCTTGCTGTTTCAATTCCGGTCGCCACCAGGTCGCCAAGTGGCAGAAAGTGTTACCCATGTGTCCGGTACGGGATGTCACCTATGTCTCGGGCCGCTCACAGACCGGTCGCAGTTCCTGAAGCGCCCCTCGTCCGAAGAGGAGCGCATGAAATATCGCGTATTGCCTTCTCTTGCGGCAGGCGGTCGCCGATCTGCGACTGTCCGCGCCGTCGCATGGCGAGCCGTGCGGTTTCGGGCGTCCCAACCGAGACGTCCAACGGCCGCGTTGCGCCATGCCTGAGCGGCGCTCACCGGTTCCCGTATCTCCCCTCCTCAATTCATGAGCAATACTCATGACGACAAGCAGATTTATCCGCCTAATCGATGGGCGGCGGCGCGACTATCATCTTGCAAACGACGCAACCCGGAGACCGATCCATGAGCGCCACGGAAATCGAAAGGGACAAGCAGCAAGCCGCCGTCGATTTCGGCCGGCGCGATCTCCTGAAGATGACGGGAACGGGCACGGCCGTGCTTGGCCTGATGTCGTTCGTCAATATGCCGTTTGCAAAGGCCCAGGACATGTCCAACGACGCCAACAACTTTTACACCAGCGACAAGGTGACCGCGCGGAAGGTCACGTTCCGAAACCAGTACCAGATGAATGTCGCCGGCAACTTCTTCACGCCGAAGACGCTCAACCGCAACGGCATGGCTCCCGCGATCATCGTGGGACACCCAATGGGCGCGGTGAAGGAGCAGAGCGCCAACCTTTATGCGACCAAGATGGCCGAGCGCGGCTTTGTCACCCTCTCGATCGATCTTCCCTTCTGGGGCGAGAGCGACGGACAGCCGCGCAACCTCGTCTCACCCGACATCTACGCGGAGTCCTTCAGCGCCGCCGTCGATTATCTTGGCACTCAGCCGTTTATCGACAGGAACCGGATCGGCGCCATCGGTATCTGCGGCAGCGGCGGCTTCGTCATCAGCGCCGCGAAGATCGATCCCCGCATGAAGGCCATCGCCACGGTCAGCATGTATGACATGGGCGCCGCGAACCGCGACGCGCTGAAGCACTCGCTCACCGTGGAGCAGCGCAAGCAGCTCATCGCCGCGGCCGCTGAGCAGCGCTATGTGGAGTACGCAGGCGGGGAAACGAAGTACACGAGCGGCACGGTGCATGAATTGACGCCGGCCTCGAATCCGATCGAGCGCGAGTTTTATGATTTCTACCGCACGCCGCGCGGCGAGTTCACGCCCAAGGGATCGTCGCCGAAGCTGACGACGCATCCGACGCTGACAAGCAATGTGAAGTTCATGAACTTCTACCCGTTCAACGACATCGAGACGATCTCGCCTCGTCCCATGCTCTTCATCACGGGCGATCAGGCTCACTCGCGGGAATTCAGCGAAGACGCCTACAAGCGCGCAGCCGAGCCGAAAGAGCTTCACTTCGTCCCGGGAGCGGGCCACGTCGATCTTTACGACCGGGTCGCCCTGATCCCCTGGGACAAGCTGGGATCGTTCTTCGGCAAGCATCTTTCCGCATAGCGGGAGCGCCGACATGTTCCGAACGATGCTTGGAATTGTCTTCTTCTCTCTCCTGATGGGGTCTGCAATGGCGCAAGAGCGCATCCTGATCACTTCCGGCTGGGGAAGCGTCACGGCCGAACTCGCGGATAACGAGGCGACCAGGGTGCTCGTGCAAATGCTCCCCGTCACCGTCGACATGCGGGATCATCTTCGTCAGGAGAAAACCGGAAATCTCCCGTCGCCGCTGCCCGCCGTCCCGCGCCAAACCGCTTTCTCCAAGGGAACGCTCGGGCTGTGGAGTTCCAATCACTTCGTCATTTACTACCGGGAGGGCCACGTTCCCCAGCCTGGGATCATCCTGCTCGGCCGGACGACCGGCGACGTGTCGTTTTTCGACCGGCCTGGCGCGGTTACTGTCCGCATCGAACGGGCAAAATAAGACGCCGGCGCGCCCGCCCGGTTGGGCGTTCAGATCATCTGTCCTTGCGCCTGCCCTGACCGATATAATGCGGCACTTGCCATGAGCTGGATTCATAAGTGCCGCGTCTCAACATCAACGACCTGACCGCCTTTATTGCTGTCGCACGGGAGCGCAGCTTCACGAAGGCCGCCGCCAAGTCCGGCGTGTCGCAATCCGCGTTGAGCCATACGATCCGCCAACTCGAAGCGAGGCTTGGCGTCCGCCTCCTTGCCAGGACAACGCGCGCCGTGTCTCCCACGGAGGCCGGCGAACGACTCCTGCAATCCATCGGCCCTCACTTCGACGAGATCGAAGCGGGAATCGAAGCGTTCAGCGCCCTGCGCGACAAGCCCGCCGGGTCAATTCGGATCGTCGCCGCCGATTACGCCATCACGCACGTCCTCTGGCCCAAGCTCAGAGCGTTCCTGCCGAACTACCCGGATATAAAGGTCGAGCTGATCCTCGATAATGGACTCACCGATATCGTGACGGAGCGCTACGACGCCGGCGTGCGCATGGGCGAGCATCTTGCGAAGGACATGATATCTGCGCGGATCGGCCCCGACTTCCGCCTGGCCGTGGTCGGCAAGCCCTCCTACTTCGACGGCCGTCCAAAGCCCAAACATCCCAAAGATCTCGTGCGCCATACCTGCATAAACTTCCGCCTGCCGACC
>JBFWWQ010000089.1:0-10750 GCA_050246095.1 Pseudorhodoplanes sp. | reverse complement strand
CGAGGGCTGCCCGCTGCCGGCGACGGCCGGCGCAAGGGCATACAGCACGGCCGCCAGAATGGTTGCGGCAGCAATGAATTTTCTTGCCAACTTCATTTGATCGTCGCTCCTTCGGCGCGCGGCCGCGATTCCCGGGGGCTGGCGTGGCGGGCGCGAGGGCCGAGATGGCTTTCGCCGCCCGGTTTCCGCCGTCGGACGGGCGTCTTTCGGCGGCGGGGGATCCAGGAAATCTGTGCTTCTCAAACCATAATTCCCGCCCTGTCGCAACGTGCCTGAGACCGCGCCATGTGCGACGTATTGATGAGAAAAACCGGGCGAAAGCCGCGTTCTTGACACGTTGGCGCTGGCATGTACCGAGGACGCCCGGCCGAATGTGGCGGGAGCGATTCGGGCCGGGGATCAGGCCCGTGGCAGACCCGAGCGAGGACGCTGAGATTTCATGCCGCTAACCCGCATTCTGCGCGCCTTTGCCGACCGGTCCGTGCTGGCCGTCGCGATATTGGCCGGATTTGCGCTGCCGGCCGCCGGGCAGGGCGCCGTCCGTTCGGTTCACGGCGACTGGCAGATCCGCTGCGACACGCCGCCCGGCGCCCAGAGCGAGCAATGCGCGCTGATTCAGAGCGTGACGGCCGAGGATCGCGCCAATGTCGGCCTGACCGTGATCGTGCTGAAGACGGCGGACCAGAAAAGCCGCCTGATGCGGGTGGTGGCGCCGCTCGGCGTGCTGCTGCCCTCCGGGCTCGGGCTGAAAATCGACCAGACCGATGTCGGCCGGGCGGGCTTTGTGCGCTGCCTGCCGAACGGCTGTGTGGCCGAGGTGGTGATGGACGACAACCTGATGAAGCAGCTCAGGACCGGCCAGACCGCGACCTTCATCATTTTCCAGACGCCGGAAGAGGGCATCGGCTTTCCCATGGCGCTGAAGGGCTTTAGCGAAGGCTACGACAAGCTCCCCTGACCGGCCCCGCGGGTTTGGCGTTGGCGGCCGACTCCCTATCTTAGGGGGAGCCATCTCACCGGGATTGGGTTTCCGATGTCGCATTCAACGCATTCCTTGCTCGAACGGGCCGGCCTCGACCGGGCCGGCACCGCCAAGATCGTCTCGCGCGGCCTGGAGGGCGCCGACGACGGCGAGCTGTTTCTCGAATATCGCCAGTCCGAGGCGTTGCTGTTCGACAACGGGCGGCTGAAACAGGCGACTTACGACACGGCGCAGGGTTTCGGCCTGCGGGCGGTCAAGGACGAGGCGGTCGGCTACGCGCATGCCACGGATATTTCCGACCGGGCGATCCTGCGCGCCGCCGATGCGGTGCGGGCGGTGAAGGGCGGCTATGCCGGCCGCTATGCCGAGGCGCCCGCACGCAGCAATGTGCGGCTCTATTCCGACGAAAATCCCCTCGACGCGCCCGGTTTCGAGGCGAAGGTGAAGCTGCTGCAGGAGATCGATGCCTATGCGCGGGCGAAGGACGCGCGCGTGCGCCAGGTCAGCGTCAGTCTCGGCGCTTCCTGGCAGGTGGTGGAAATCCTGCGTCCCGACGGGCAGACCTACCGCGACATCCGGCCTCTGGTGCGCGTGAATGTCTCGGTCGTCGCGGGCGCCGGCGACCGCCAGGAGAGCGGCAGCCACGGCTATGGCGGGCGCGAGGGCTATGCGCGCTTCGTCGAGAATCAGGCCTGGCGGCATGCCGTCGACGAGGCGGTGCGGCAGGCCGGGGTGAATCTGGAATCGATCGCGGCCCCGGCCGGCGAGATGGACGTGGTGCTCGGTCCGGGCTGGCCGGGCGTGATGTTGCACGAGGCGGTGGGCCACGGGCTCGAGGGCGATTTCAACCGCAAGAAGACTTCCGCCTTTGCCGGCCTGATGGGGCAGCAGGTCGCGTCGCGGGGCGTCACCGTTGTCGATGACGGCACCATTGCCGCCCGCCGCGGCTCGCTCTCGATCGACGACGAGGGCACGCCGACCAACCGCACCGTCCTGATCGAAGACGGAATCCTCGTCGGCTACATGCAGGACCGCCAGAATGCCCGGCTCATGAACATGCAGCCGACCGGCAACGGCCGCCGCGAATCCTATGGGCATGTGCCGATGCCGCGCATGACCAACACCTACATGCTGGCCGGCGACCGCGAGCCGGGGGAAATCATCGCGTCGGTGAAGAACGGCATCTATGCCGTCAATTTCGGCGGCGGCCAGGTCGACATCACTTCGGGCAAATACGTGTTCCAGTGCACCGAGGCCTACCGCATCGAGGACGGCAAGCTCGGGGCGCCGCTGAAAGGCGCGATGCTGATCGGCAACGGCCCGACCGACCTGCACCGCGTCAGCATGATCGGCAACGACCTGTCGCTCGATACCGGGATCGGCACCTGCGGCAAGAACGGGCAGGGCGTGCCGGTGGGCGTCGGCCAGCCGACTTTGCGCATGGACCGGATCACGGTCGGCGGAACCGGCTGATTCGGACGAATGGCCGCTGCCGCCCGATTCTGCTATTCTCAGATTCGATCAGCCGAGGCGATGATTCATGAATGAGCGCGTGACGGTCGAACTGGACCCGGAAGTGCTGGCGGCCGCCCGCAAAGCCGGCGTCGATCTGTCCAGGGAGCTTACGCGCGCCCTGATCCGCTATCTGCCGAACATCACCGAAGCCGAGCGCGAGGCGATGGCGCGCAGGTGGTATGAAAAGAATAAAGATGCGGTAGATGCAGTCAGAGACATGATTGAGGAGGACGGCTACGTCTTCTCGGACGGAGCACGGGCATTCTGATCGCGTGCGCCAATTCGATATCGTCGAGAATCTCAATCCGATTACGCGCAGGCGCTATCCCTTCGCCGTCGTGCTTCAGCATGATCAGTTTCAGCACCTTCCGCTCGTAACCGTCGCGCCTTTGACATTGGCCACAACCGTGCTGGCGTCTTCTCGCCTGCACCCAGCGCTCGTTCTGAATGACCGGCTCTTCGTTATGGTCGCGGAAGAACTTGCTGCGGTTGTGCGGTCGTCAGTTGGCCGTGTTGTGGGCACGGCTGAAGCATCGCGCTACGAAATCGTGGCCGCACTCGATCTCTTGTTCACCGGCGTTTGATCGACCTCAGAAATACGCGATGGTGCGGCCGGCCGCGGCGACGGCAATCCAGATGCACAGCGAAGCGACGCCGGAAATCCACGCGCCGGTCGGCAGCGCGGTGAGCGGCTTTGCCTCGCGCACGCGCGGCGCCACGGCGAACTCGAAAACCAGCACGTTGAGCAGTCCGAGCGCGATCAGGAACAGCTTGAACTGGAACACCGTGTTGAGGATGACGTGGCTTGCCTCCGCGGTGAACAGGACCGCGCCGGTCGCGAGCAGCCCGAGAAAGCCGCCGATCGCCCAGCGCCGCGCCATCTTCAGCACGTAGCCGGGGGAGGTCGCGGCGAAGGCGCCGGCCATGCGCAGATCCATGATCGCGATCGCGCCAGCGAAAATCGTCAGCGCGACGATATGGCCGACATTGGCGGCCATGTAGAGCCAGCCCGACTGGCGGATCGCCGCGCCCGCGGCCGAGGCTTCGAGCGCGACGAAAATGGCCGGCGCGGCCTCGTTCATCAGCGCATCTCGACGGTCTTGCCGTCGACGGTGATGCGCTCGGCGCGCATCTCGGCGGTCTCGACGGTGGAAGCGTAGCCATAGGCCGCGACTGTCTTCCCGACGGCGACGAAATCGGCCGGCGCGCCGCGCGAAATCATGCGGCTCGTAGGCGCGAGCGTCACCGTCCAGACCTTGTCCTCACCCTTGACCGTGATCGTGGCGTGCGGGTTCTCGAATTTCAGCGCCTCGATCGGGCCGGTCACCGTAATCGGCTTGCTGGCGTCATAGCTGCCCCAGCCGTGATGCGCGACCGCCGTGGCGGTCAGCAAACCGGTCAGGATCAGCCCTGCAGCGACTTTCTTCATGGCCATCACCTCGCAGATTGCGTTCGCTAGGTCCGATTCGACTGTGTTGAATCAGACTCGTCGTTCATCTTTTTCTTTGGCACGATCTTTTCGTGCCCTAACGGACAACACCGGAAATGCAGCAGGGCTTCCGTCGCGGCGCCTTCACTTGTGATTTCAGGAAGCAGCGCGCCGTAGGCCCGATATAGCCGGGACGGACATAGGTCCAGGCGCGGCAGCGATTGTCGGCCCTGCAGGCGGCCGCGCAGGCCGTCCCGGAATCGGCCGGGGTGTCGAAATTGCGGTAATCGCCGCCCAGCCGGTCGATGCCGAATTCAACCTCGGCGTTGCGCGGCTCCACGACGCCGGCGCCGCTCACCCCGGACGTGCAACAGGAATTCTCCACCGGAGCGGTGACATCGCTTTTCAGCCAGCAGACGGCGCCCAGACCGGCCGTGGGATAGGAAAAGCTCCAGGCGCGGCACTGGCTCTCGCGCTCGCAACGGGCGGCACAGACGGCCGGGTCGCCGCCGCGCACGGCAAAATTCAGATAATCGCCCCCCGGGCGGTCATAGCCCTGCTGGCCGCGCGCGTCCGAACCTGCCCCAGCAACCGCGATCACGACGATTATCAGCGCTTGCAGAAGCCGCATCATCCCCTGCCGGGCTACACGCAAAGGTGCATGTTAGAGAAGCGGCGCACACCATGCGAGCGCGGATATCGAAATCGGCGTGCGACCAATCGCATTTGGTGCGCCGGCATCGCTCACGATTTTGTGAATCGCCGCGCGGTCGCGGTTCCGAGGGAACTTCGCGTGCGGCGTGGCCCTCGGTCGGACAGCCGGCAAAAAAAGATGCGCCCGCCGGGGGACGGCGGGCGCAGGGATCCGGACCAAGCGAGGGGAAGCGAGGTTCGGATGTGGCCGGTCGGGAGTGACCGGCCGGGCAGCAAGAGGCCTCAGACCGTGTAGCGGGCCGGGCGGCTGGTGGCCGGACGCGAATAGCCCTGCGCCGGGGCGAGCGGAGGCGATTCCATCGCCTGCAGCGCGCAGACCGTGGCGGTGCGCCGGCTGGCGCGCCGCTCGCCGGCACGCCTGACCAGAATCTCGGTCGGATCGCGCCACAACGGCTCCGAATAGGCGTCGCGCAGATCGTTGCGGGTCAGCCCGATGTCCCGGAGCATCCGGTCGTCGAGCTCGGCCAGCAGGATGGCATCGCGACGGTTTTTCAGTGCGCGCGCGACCTGGCGGAACCCGGCAACCAGCACGGCGCCGAGCAGGCCAAAGGTGGACGGCTGATAGGGGGCCGGAAGTGCCCACTGAAAATTCGTCATGATCGTCTCCATCGGTCGAAACTTGAGGAAGCGGGACCGTCGGCTCCGAACGACGTTCGGACCACCCGCTTTCCCCACCCGTTTGCTTGGGTCGCTCAAACATGGCTGTTTTCTATTGATAAGTGAAACGAATGTTTTTAATCTAACTAATCATGACTGTTGATGATAGGACTTTAGGCTTATCGAAGGACACCCCGCATGACCGCCATGATCGATGTCGACCAGCTGCGCACCTTCATCGCCATCGCGGAGACCGGCAGCTTCACCAAGGCCGCGGACGTCGTGCACAAGACGCAGTCGGCGGTCTCCATGCAGATGAAGCGGCTGGAGGAGCGGCTGCAGAAGCCGATTTTCGCCCGCGACGGCCGCGCCTCTAAGCTCACCGACGACGGCGAGCGCCTGCTCGACTATGCGCGGAGGATCGTGAAGCTCAATCTGGAAGCGCTGGCGACCTTTGCCGGCCCCGAGCTTGCGGGCAGTGTGCGGCTGGGCGTGCCGGACGACTATGCCGACCGCTATCTGCCGGAAATCATGGCGCGCTTCTCGCGCGCCTATCCCGGCGTCGAGCTGACGGTGATCTGCGAGCCGACCAGCGACCTCTTGGAGCGGATCGATCTGAGCGAACTGGACCTCGCGATCATCACCACCTGCGACGGCCAGCGCCCGTCCGAAACCTTCCGCCGCGAGCGGCTGCTCTGGGTCACCTCCAACCGCCACGGCACGCATCGCGAGGAGCCGCTGCCGCTGGCGCTGGGCCGCCAGACCTGCGGCTGGCGCCGCACCGCGCTCGAATGCCTCGAGCGGGTCAACCGCCCGCACCGCATCCTGTATACGAGCTCCAATGCGGGCGCCGTCGCCGCCGCGGTGCTGGCGGGATTCGCGGTGTCGGTGCTGCCCGAATCCGGGCTGCGTCCGGGAATGCGCGTCCTGTCGCCGGCCGACGGTTTCCCCGAATTGCCGCCCTGCCGGATCGGTCTCGTGCGCAATCCGCACGAATCCACGGCGCTTGCGGACGCGCTCGCCGAGCACATCATCTCCTCGCTCGACAACATGTCGGAAGCCGTCGCGCAGGCGGCGGAGTGACGCCGCGGCGCGGCCGCTGCGCCGGTCAGGTCTGTTTCGGGTTGCGCAGCACCAGCACGTTGCCGGCCAGCACCGCCGCGAGCCCGAACAGCGCCGGGATGCTCCAGCGATAGCCTTCGAACGCGGTCGAGACGACCAGCGCCAGCACTGGGACCAGCACGGTGGAATAGGCCGCACGGTCGGCGCCGACGCGGCCGAGCAGGATGAGATAGCAGGCAAACGCCGCGACCGAGCCGATCAGGGCGAGATAGAGCAGGCCGCCGAGATAGAGCGGCGCGAGGTCGATGGCGAAGGACTTTCCCTGGGTGGCGGCGAACAAAGCCAGCAGCGAGGCGCCGTAGAACATCGCGTAGCCGCTGGAAGCGAATACGGGGAGCTTGCGCCTCTGCATGCGCGCCGAAACCATGTTGCCGAAACAGAAGGACAGCGTCCCCGCGAGACTGAGCGCTAAACCGAGCATCGCCTGTCCGCTCAGCTCCATATGCGAGAATTCCGGATAGAACATCAGCCCGACGCCGAGCGCTCCGAGGCTCGCGCCGACGACCACGCGGGGCTCGACCGGCGTCCGCAGCAGCGCGGTCCCCAGTCCGATATTGATCACCGAGGCGAGCGAGAACACGACTGACAGCAGTCCCGACGAAAGCATCCCGGCGGCGTAATAGAACAGCGTGAAATTCGTGCAGAACATCAGAAATCCGAGCACCGCGAACACCGCGTGGTCGGGGATCGGAAATGCGAGGCGCTCGCCGCGCGCCGCCGCAATGGCCAGCATGCACGGCGCCGCCAGGAGAAAGCGCCAGACCACGGAGACTTCCGGCGCGACGTCGCCGATCTGGTAATGCATCGCGATCCAGGAAAAGCTCCAGGGCAGGATCACGCCCGCATAGAGCGCGAAATCGAGCGGCGTGAAGCGGGCGCGCATCGTCTCAGCACACCGTGGCGGGCGTGGCGCCGAGCAGGCGCACGATTTCGCCGGGGGCGAGTTCGATCTGCAAGCCGCGCCGGCCGCCATTGAGGATCACCGTCGCATTGTCCATGACCGAGCGCTCGATGAAGACGCCGACCCGCTTCTTCTGGCCGAACGGGGAAATGCCGCCGACCCGGTAGCCGGTGATGCGTTCGGCCTCCGCGGGCTTGAGCATGGCGGCGTCCTTGCTGCCGGCGGCGGCGGCTAGCTTCTTCAGGTTCACTTCGCGGTCGGAGGGCGCGAGCACGCAGACCACGTCGTTGCCGGCCTTCGCCATCAGCGTCTTCAACAGCCGCGCCGGCGAAACCCCGAGCGCTTCCGCGGCCTGCAGGCCGATGCTCGGCGCGTCGGGATCGTAGTCATATTCGTGCAGCTTGAAGGCGACGCCCGCGCTTTCGAGTGCGGTGGTCGCGGGTGTGCCCCTGGCCATTTTCCTTACCTCTCCCCGCTTGCGGGGAGAGGTCGGCGAGCAGCGATCGCTGCGAGCCGGGTGAGGGGGATTCTCAACAATCTCAACTTGCCGGGAGTCCCCCTCACCGCCCACCTCGCTTCGCTCGGCGGTCGACCGCTCCCCGCAAGCGGGGAGAGGTGATCCAGGCGGACGAGGCAAGGTCAATACGCATATTCGGTGAAGGCGGGCTCGACCGAGCCGTGCCATTCGCCGTGGAATTTCTGCAGCAGGATTTCCGCCGGCGTGGTGCCGCGGGTGACGATGTCGCCGAGCAGCTCGAGATAGACGGTTTCGTCGCGACCCTCGCGCGTGAGGCGCTTGCGCGCCTTCAGCCCGGCCTGCGCCAGGGTCAGGCATTCCTTCGCCAGATCGAGCATCGTGCGCCCGCGAATCGTCGCCTTCAGTCCGAGCCGGGGGACGTCGTCGCGCAATTGCTGGCGCTCGGCTGCGGTCCAGTCCTTGACCATGTCCCAGGCCGCCGCCAGCGCGTCGTCGTCGTACAGGATGCCCACCCAGAAGGCCGGCAGCGCCGGCAGCGTGCGCCAGGCGCCGACATCGGCGCCGCGCATTTCGAGATAGCGCTTCAGGCGCACCTCGGGAAAAATCGTGGAAATGTGGTTGGCCCAATCCGAGATCGTGGCCTTCTCGCCGGGGGCGCCCGGCAGCCTGCCGGCGAGCAGGTCGCGGAACGATTGTCCGGCCACGTCGATATAGGCGTCGCCGCGCTTGATGAAATACATCGGCACGTCGAGCGCGTAATCGACCCAGCGCTCGAACCCCATGCCCGGCTCGAACGCCCAGGGCAGCATGCCGGCGCGCGCATTGTCGGTGTCGCGCCAGATTTCCGAGCGGAAGGACAGGAATCCGTTCGGCTTGCCTTCGGTGAAGGGCGAGTTCGCGAACAGAGCGGTCGCCACCGGCTGCAAAGCCAGCGAGACGCGCAGCTTCTTGACCATGTCGGCTTCGGAGGAGAAGTCGAGATTGGTCTGCACCGTGCAGGTCCGGTACATCATGTCGAGGCCGAGCGTGCCGACCTTCGGCATATAGGCGGTCATGATCTTGTAGCGGCCTTTCGGCATGACCGGGATCTGCGCGCGCGACCATTTCGGCGTCATGCCGAGACCGAGAAAGCCGATGCCGAGCGGGCGCGCGACCTCGCGCACCTGCGCCAGATGCGCCATCAGCTCGCTGCAGGTCTGGTGGACGGTCTCCACCGGCGCGCCCGACAATTCGAACTGGCCGCCGGGCTCCAGCGAAATCGCGCCGCCGCCGGTCACGTCGGCCAGCCCGATGATGTTGTCGCGCTCCATGATCGGCTCCCAGCCGAGCAGGTGCTGCATGCCTTCCAGCAGCTTGCCGATGCCGCGCGGTCCCGCATACGGAACGGGATCGTGACGGCCGACCGTGAAGGGGAATTTCTCGTGCTCGGTGCCGATGCGGAATTGGGCCTTCGGCTTGATGCCTTGCTCGAACCAGGCGACGAGTTCGTCGCGGTTCGCGATCGGCGTCATGTCGATCTGGTCACGGGCCATGCAGGTTCCGGCGGCAAAAAGGGCCGCGACCTTAGACAGCGAGGGGGGCAAGCGCAATCGGGACCGCGGCAGCGCAGACCCGGCCAAATGACGGTTGTGCGACAGCCCGCGCGCTGAAACATTGCGCCCGACGCAGAGCTTCCATGCCGTTCGGATTTCATCTCGCCCAGGCCCTCCGACTGCTCGAGACGCTGGCCTATGCCGGCATCGGCGGCGCAGCGCTCGGCCTGCCCGGGTTTCCGGCCGGGTGGCTGTCGGGCGCGATCCTGGTGACCACGGCGGCCGCGCTGGCGGGCCGTCCGGTCTATATCCCGCGGCCGCTCGCGAATTGCGTCTTCGTGGCGCTCGGCATTTCGCTCGGCGGCGCGATGACGCCGGAGACGCTGCATCGCATGAGCACCTGGCCGCTCAGCCTGGTGCTGCTGGTCGGCTCGATGACCGTGGTGACGTTGTCGGTCATGCTCTATCTGCAGAAGGTGCATCGCTGGGACGCGCTGTCGGCGCTGTTCGCGGGCGCCCCCGGCGCGCTCTCGCAGGCGCTGCTGCTGGCCTCGGATACCGGGGCCGACGTGCGCGCCGTCGCGGTGGTGCAGTCGGTGCGGGTCTTCGCGCTCGCGGTCGCCTTGCCGCTGGTGTTCGTCGCGCTCGGCATGGCCGGCTTGCCGACGCCGGTGATGGCCGGACCTCCGATCGGCGAGGCGCTGGGGCAGTTTCTCGTGCTGGTATTGCTGCCGACGCTGGCCGCCATCGTCGCCTATCGGCTGCGTTTGCCGGGCGGGCTGATCGTGGGGGCGATGACCGTATCGGGCATCCTGCACGGCGGGGGATGGCTCAGCGTCAATTTTCCCGCGCCCGTGACCACCGCCGCCTTCGTGCTGCTCGGCGCGCTGATCGGCACGCGCTTCTTCGGCACTCAATTGCACGAACTGCGGCAGCTTGCCGGCGCGGCGATCGGCGCGCTCCTGGTCAGCGCCGGCGTCGGCGTCGCGCTCGCGCTCGCGGCGGTATGGCTGCTCGCGCTGCCGGCGGGGGATGCGATCATCGCCTACGCGCCGGGCGGGCTCGAGGCCATGATCATTCTGGCCTTCGCGCTGCATCTCGACCCGGCCTATGTCGGGGCGCATCACCTGGTGCGGTTCTTCTACGTCTCGGTGATGATGCCGTTCGCGGTGGCCTGGCTCAGGCGCAAGCCGTGACGGCTATTCCGCCGCCAGCGAGCGCCGCAGCGGCAGATCGAGCGTTCCCCAGACATCCACCAGGGCGGCCGCCAGGCGGTCGATCAGCGCGTCGTCGTGATACGGCGTCGGCGTCACGCGCAGCCGTTCGGTGCCCTTGGGGACGGTCGGGTAGTTGATCGGCTGGATGTAGATGCCGTGCTCGGACAAAAGCAGGTCGCTCGCCGCCTTGCACTTTTCCGGATCGCCGACCGCGATCGGCACGATATGCGTCTCGCTCGGCATCACCGGCAGGCCGGACGCGG
>JBFWWQ010000088.1:0-10778 GCA_050246095.1 Pseudorhodoplanes sp. | reverse complement strand
TCGATCTGGTGCTGCAGCAATTCGGAGGCCTGGTAGAGAAGGTCGACCGAAACCAGCCGGTCGGCCAGCCGGCGGATCATCTCGTCGCCGCGACGGCCGATCGGGGTGAGTTCGCGGAAATCGTAGAACAAGCTGAGCGCGTCGATCGCGGGCAAGGCATCGCTGCGCCCGGCAAGGAACAGGGAATCGAAGGTGACCGCCGCCTCGTCCTGGATGCGCCGCGTCATCTCCGAATTCGGGTGCGCGCGCAAGGCGGTGCGCATGACATGGAAGGCGTCGCGATAGCGGCCCTCGTCGGTATAGAGCCGGCCGAGAATCTGCAGCGCCTCGATTTCGGTCTCGTCGCCGCGCCAGATCGCGGTCAGCGTTTCCAGTTCGGAGATCACTTCCGGCCGCCTGAGTTCGCCGACCTGGAAGCGCAGCACGATCTCGCGCAGCTTGCCCTGCGCCGACGCCTTGCGGTTGTCCGATTCCGAGGCGGTGCGGTAATTGCGCAAGGCCTCCGCATTGCGGCTCAGCCCCTGCGCCAGCCGCCCCATCAGCACCTGCACTTCCGGCAGCATTTCGCGCGGCAGCCCGACCGTCTCGAAATCGTTGAAGTTGCGGTTGGCGTTGCTGTAGTCGCGCGCCTCGATCGCGGTGCGCAAAGCCTCCTTGATCGCCAGTCGCTGCAATTCCACCGGCAGCGTCGGGATCGAGGCCTCGGCCTGGCGGAAGCCGCGATGCGCCTCCTCCCAGCGGCCGAGCCGCGCCAGCGCGAAGGCGCGCCACAGCGAGGCGTCGAGCTGGTCGCCGACCATCGGGCTGGCCAGCTCCTTGTAGGCGATGTCCGGCCGGTCGAGCATGATGTTGGAAATCGCGCGCAGAACGAGACCGGCCGGATTTTCCGGCGTCGGCTTGTCCTCGGTGAGCGCGACGTCGAGCACGCCCTTGGCTTCCTGGAACATGTCGCGGGACAGATAGAAGCGCGCCAGTTCGAGACGCGACATCGTGCGCGCGGTATCCGCGGATTCGGCGGCGGCCGCGATCAGCTTGTATTGCCGCTCGGTGAAGTTCGACTGGCGGTCGAAGCCCCAGAGCTGCGGATCGAAAATCATCGGCCGCGCGCTCGCGGCCTTGCGGTCGGGCTGCACCGAATTCGACAGGATCAGCCCGCCCGGCTTGCCGATCACGACCCGTTCGCGCAGCAATTCGACCTGCACGTCGTCGGCGAGCGGCTGGATGGCGATGCCCTGCGTGGTCGCCAGCGCGCGGAATTCGACGAAGTCCTGCGCCTTCACCACCCCGCGCACCGGCCCGAGCGCCGTCACCGCCAGCATCACGTCGCCGATATCGGGATCGGCGATGCGATGCACCTTGTGCGCATTCTCGAACGGGATCGACACATTGGCGCGCGAGGGGGCGATCACGTTACGCGACAGATTCAGCGGCCGCGTGGTGTCGGCGACCGCCTCGCCCAGCGTGATCGTCCAGGTGCCGCGATCCGATACCGCGCTGACCAGGCGCGGCCGTTCCAGCTTCACCCGCACTGCCTGCCCGTCGGGCAGCGGCAAAGCCTGCACGCTGCGCACGGTGCGGCTGGTATCGTCCTGGAAAGCGGCAAGGTCGATCGGCGTCCGGCTGTCGAAAATCAGCCACAGCGTGTCGGCGCGGCGGAACGCGGCCATCGGCGTCGGCGCGTCGAACGGAAAGGCGATCGCAAGCCCGTCGCCTTCGGGAGCCAGTTCGGCGGCCACGGCATCGCCGCGCGCCCTGCGCTCGCGTTTCGGCGCAGCCGCGGGAACGCTCGCGGGAGGAGCGGCGGCGATCGCGGGATCGGGCCGCGGCGTATCCGCGGCGGGGGGCGAAACGGCTTCGGCTTTTTCCCTGGGCTCATGCACCGGCGGTTCCGGCCGCTGGGCTGCGGGCGCAGGCTCGGGCGCGGCCGCCGCCAGCTCCGGCGCGGCCTTCGGCTCCGCGCGCTGGGCCGCGGGCTTCTGCGCCTCGGACCGCGCGGGCGCCACGGGTTGCGGGGCCGGGGCGGAAGCCGGCGCCGGATGCGCATGCGACGGCTGGGACGGCACGGTCTGCGGCGCTTCCACGCCATCGAGCGGCCCGAGCTTCTTCGCCGCTTGCGCGACCGCCGCCGCGGGTTCGGCGTGCGCGGCCGCCTGCTCCTCGGTGGAGGAGACGTCGACGACGTAGGTGTTGTCCTCGCGGAAGCTGCGGATGTCGGCCTTGCCGTCGAAGACGAAGCGGACCTTGGTGGAATCCGCTTCGGCCGTGCTGTCGATCGATTTCATCACCGGCGGCAGCGTCGCGCGCGCGTCGGCCAGATCGAATTTCACCGGCGCCGCGAAGGACAGCGTGAGATCGTCCTTGCCGCGCTCGGTGGAGACCGCGGTGAGCTCCGGCAGATCGAACACATAGCGGGTGAAGGTCGGCTGCACGCCGACGCGCACCGGGATAGGCTTGACGTTGTGGCGGCTCTCGGCGCGCTGCCTGCGCAATTGCCGCTCCGCCTCGCGCGCGCGGCGCGCGAGATCCTCGATCACCTCCTGCGGCAATCCGGGCGGCAGGCCGCTCCATTTCTCCGGCAGCAGGTCGATGAACAGCCGCTCGCCCGCGGCCATCGAGTTCAGCGTCACCTTGCGCGATAAAGCCATGCGCAGGCCGCGGCCGTCGGGATCGCGGCGCGCCGCCCCGATATAGTCGGAGGCGCCGTGCACCGCGCGCTCGATCGGCACTTCCACCGGCCGCTTGAAGGTCACGACGACGATGCCGCCGGCGAGCTTGACGGTCGATTCCACTTCTTCGCCGAGGTGGATGACGATGCGCGCATAGCCGCCATTGGTGCTGACGCGCACCTCGCCGCGCACCGGGCCGCCCTGCGCCAGCGCGGCGGACGCGCCGAAGAAGAGCGGCAGCAGAAGGAACGGCAGACGCGCAAGGCCACGCCGGCCGCACCTGCGTGCGGCGGCAAAACGCCCCTTCGCCTGCAACGTCACTGACATGCTGCTGTGCCGGACTGGCCCTTCCCGCTAACTGACGTTACCGCCGGCACGCTTAATCCCGCGTTAACCCTGTCACGTGCCGCCCGGCCGCCCCTCGATTTTCGGCAGTTCCGGCCCCTTCGCCTTCTCGGCTGCGCCGGTCTCGCGCTTGGCGAGTTCCACCGTCAGCCGTTCCGCCGCCTCCGGGGTCATCTGCGCGAGAATGTCGGACATCCGGCGCGGGTTGATCTGGTTGGCGACATCGGTCGCGAGGCGGATGTCGAGCCGGTCGAAAATCCTGGCCGCGTCCTTGGCCTTCATGTTCTCGTACATGGTGACGAGACTCTTCATGCGGGCCTGTTCGGCCTCTTCCTTCTTCTGCGTGGCGATGACGATGCGCGATTCGATTTCCTTCAGCTCGCCGGTCTTGGCCTGCAGCTTCTGCTCGGCCGCCTGCAGCAGCGTCTCGCGCATCTCGATTTCGCGCGCGCGCTGTTCGAGTTCGAGCCGCCGCTCGGACAGGCGCTCCAGCAGCGCCCGCTCGGCCGCCGAGAGCGGACGCTGGTCGGCATAGTTGATCGGCTTCGCTTCCGGCGGCTTGGCGGGCTTGGCTTCGGGCTTGGCTTCGGCCTTGTCCTTCTCCGCCTTGTCCTTGTCGGCGGGCGCGGGCTTCGGCGCACCGGAGACCGAGCCGGTCACATCGGGAAAGTTAAACACTTCCTGCGCCCAGGAGCGGCGCCCCTGCGCCGCCGCCTGCGCCTGCGAAGGCGCCACGGCGCCGGGCTGCGAGGCGGCCTGGATCGCGGCGCGGTCCTGCGCCCGGCGCAGCTTCTGCTCGTCCTCGCTCTTGCCGAGCACGTAGCCGGTGCCGGTGAAGACGCCGGTCACCTTCAGCGTGAACAGGGCGCCGGTCGCCAGCAGCACGACCGGAATGATGCGCACGTCGCGGAGGAAGAGCGGGATCCCGCCGATCATGCCGCCATACCGTCATTGCGCGACCGGGCGCGCTCGGCGATCGCCTGCGCCGCCGCCGCCATCGCCTGCATGTCCGGCCGCGCCGGCGCGGCAGCACGCAGCGGCCGCGCCCCGTGCAATTCGGCGCCGGCCTGGGTCGGCGCCGGCGGCGACTGGCCTGCATCCCCGCCGCGCTCGGCATTGGCGAACAGCTTCTGCGCATGCGCGAGCTTGCGCAGGCGGTGCAGCAGGTCCTCGCCCGCCTGCAGGGTACCGACGATCGCGGCGGAGAAGCCTTCGGCATCGCGCAGCTGCGCGCCGAGCGTGTCCTCGGCCTCGCGCACGGTGATTTTCAGTCCGGCGATGGCGCGTTCGGCGGATTCGGTGGCGAGCACGAGCTCGGCGATGGTCTCCTTCATCGCCGCGTCGTTGGCCTTCAGGCCCTTGAGCTGGGCGTTCAGCCGCACGCAATAGAGGATGGTCAGAAGCAGGAGGATCGAAACCATCGCTTCGATCATGAGCCCCGTCATGTTGATCATGAAGTCTCCACCCTGTTTCTGGCTTCGTCGGAATTCTCGAACATGGCGAGCGTCGTCTTCGGCCGGCGCAGCGGCTTGGTCACGCGCACGGCGACGCGCTCGCCGATCTTGCCCATGCGGCCCTCGGTCAGCGTCCAGTCGCCGCAGCGCACGCTGACCAGCGAATCCGGCTTGATGTCGAGCGGCAGCGTGTCGCCGACATTCAGGCCCATGATCTGGCGCAGCGGCAGCTTGGATTCGAACAGCACGGCGTCCACCGCGACTTCCGCCAGGCCGATCTCGGTCGCGAGATGGCCTTCCCAGATCGGGTCGCGGCCGAATTTCTCGCCCATGAACATCTGCAGCAGCACGCCGCGGATCGGCTCGATCGTGGCGTAGGGCAGCAGCAATTCGCAGGTGCCGCCGCGGTCCTCCATGTCGATGCGCAGGCGGATCAGGATCGCGGCATTGGCCGGCCGCGTGATCGCGGCAAAGCGCGGATTGGTCTCCAGCCGGTCGATATTCAGCTTCACCGGCGACAGCGGCTTGAAGGCGAGCTCGGCATCCGCCAGCACCACCTCGATCATCCGCTTGACGAGGCTGGTTTCGATCGTGGTGTAGGGCCGGCCCTCGATGCGCACCGCGGAATGGCCGCGTCGGCCGCCGAGCAGCACGTCGATGATCGAATAGATCAGGCTGGAATTGACCGTGCACAGCCCGAAATTCTCCCATTCCTCGGCCTTGAACACGGCCAGGATGGCGGGCAGCGGGATCGAGTTCAGATAGTCGCCGAAGCGCACCGAGGTGATGCGGTCGAGCGAGACCTCCACGTTGTCGGACGTGAAATTGCGCAGCGAGGTCGTCAACAGCCGGACCAGCCGGTCGAAGACGATTTCGAGCATCGGCAGGCGCTCGTAGGAGACCATCGCCGAATCGATGATCGCGCGGATGCCGGAATTGTCGTTGAAGCTCGCTTCCGAGAGATTGAAGCCGAGGAGGCCGTCGATCTCCTCCTGGTTCAGGATGCGGTCGGCGCCGCCCTTGGCGCCGGCGGCGGCGAGACTCTCGTCGACCATGGTCGACCATTGGTCGGCCATCTCGGCATCGACGCCGATCTCGGCGATCTGCGTGGGGTTGGCGGGCGCGTTCTCTTCCTCGAGCGCAAGCCCCCACTCGGCCGCGAGTGCATCCTGGTCGATGTCGTTGTTGTTCGCCATCGCGGCTGCCGTCGGTTACTGGACCACGATTTCCTTGAACAGGACGGCGTTGACGCGGTTCGGGCTGATCGAAGCGTTGACGCGGCGGGTCAGCTCTTCCTTCAGCCGGTAGAGACCGGCGGAGCCGTCGAGATCGGTCGGGCGCAGTTCGCGCAGATAGGTCTGGAACGCATCCATGACGCGCGGCAGCACCGGCTGGATCTGCTGCATCATCGGCTGGTCCGGAACTTCCAGCACGATCTTGATCTTGAGATATTGCGGCCGGTCGCCGCCGGCATTGGAGAGGTTGACCAGCGTATCCGGCAGATCGAGGAAGACCGGCGGCTTGATCGGCATCGCCGCCGTCTCCTTGGCCGGCTTCTTCGCCAGCATGAAATAGGCGCCCGCTCCGCCGCCGCCGACCAGCAGCAAGGCGGTCGCGGCGACGATGATGAGTTTGCTCGGAAGCTTCTTCCTGGCGACCCGGGCCGGCGCTTCGCCCTCGCTTTGTTCGGCGGCGGGCGCCTCCGCAGCTTTGTCCCTCGGCTTCGCCATCCGGTCCCCCGAACCCTGTCCCCGGCGCACATTGCAGCGCCGATTCATTGCGATGCAGGCCGTCACCGGCCCGGTTCCCGACGTTAGCGGCGGAATGGTTAACGGAAGCTTGCCGGCGGCCGCAGGGCGGAAAGTTTTGCCGGGTCGGCACGGCCGATTGTGCCGCCGGCGCCGCCTGCGGCACCCGGCGAGATCGTCCAAGTATCTGCGCTAACTCACCTTTTTCATCTGGCACGGGCTTCGCATTGCCATCGCTGCGCGCCGCTTGGGAGAGCGGCCCGCAAGCGGCCCGGACGCATCGCCTGTGGGAGGGCGGTCGAGCGGGAAACCAGGGGAGATGATCGATGGAGAATGCTCTTCTCATCGGCTTGTCGCGACAGATGACGCTCAAGCGCGAGATGGACGTCGTCGCGAACAACATCGCCAACGTGAATACGACCGGTTTCAAGACCGACACGGCCTTGTTCGAGGAATACATCATGCCGGGCGCCAGCGCGGGCCAGTTCGCGCGCCCCGACCGGCGCATGAGCTACGTGCACGACCGCTCGACCTTCCACGACCAGAGCCAGGGCTCGCTGCAGCATACCGGCGCCCCGCTCGACGTCGCCATCGAAGGCGAAGGCTATCTGGTCGTGCAGACGCCGCGCGGCGAACGCTATACCCGCGCCGGTTCGATGCAGATCAACGCGCAGGGCCAGCTGGTCACCAGCGAAGGCTACGCGGTGCAGGGCGAGGCCGGGCCGATCGTGTTCCAGCCGCTCGACACCGGCATCATGGTCTCCAAGGAAGGCAGCATCACCGTGCGCGAAGGCGGCGACACGCGCTCCGACGCGATCCGCGGCAAGCTGCGCATCGTGCGCTTCGAGCGCAACCAGCAACTGCGCAAGGACGGCGGCGCGACCTTCATGGCCCCGGACGACGTCGCGGCCCAGGACGTGGAAAAGCCGAACGTGATCCAGGGCGCGATCGAGAAATCCAACGTCAACAGCGTCATCGAGATGACCCGCATGATCGAGATCACGCGCACCTACACGCAGGTCGCCGGCATCCTGCAGAACCAGCACGACCTGCGCCGCGGCGCGGTCGAAAAACTGTCCGAGGTGCCCGCCTGACGGCGGGTCGACGCAGGAGCAAACCATGCGCGCGCTGCATACCGCCGCCACCGGAATGATGGCCCAGGAGCTCAACGTCCAGGTCATCTCCAACAATATCGCCAACATGCGCACGACCGGGTTCAAGCGCCAGCGCGCGGAATTCCAGGATCTGCTCTACGAGCATGCGCGCCGCATCGGCACGCAGACCTCCGACCAGGGCAACATCCTTCCGGTCGGCGTCGATCTCGGCTCCGGCGTCAAGACCGTCGGCACGCCGCGCATCATGACGCAGGGCACGCTGTCGCCGACCGGTAAGGAATTCGACGTCGCGATCCGCGGCGAGGGCTTCTTCAAGATCGCGCGCTCCGACGGCACCTTCGCCTATTCGCGCGACGGCTCCTTCGAAATGGACGCGCAGGGGCGCATCGTCACCGCGCAAGGCCTGGTGGTGCAGCCCGGCATCACCATCCCGCAGAATTCCACCGGCCTGACCATCAACGCGCAGGGCCAGGTTTCGGTCACGCCCTCCGGCACCACGACGCCGACGGTGCTCGGCCAGCTCGTGCTGACGCGCTTCATCAACAAGGCCGGCCTGCAGGCGATCGGCGACAACCTGTTCCTGGAGACGCCGGCCTCCGGCACGCCGCAGGACGGCGTCGCCGATACCGACGGCATGGGCAGTTTGCAGCAGAGCATGCTGGAACAGGCGAATGTGGAAGCGGTGACGGAAATCTCCGACCTGATCGCCGCGCAGCGCGCCTACGAGATGAACGCCAAGGTGATCACCGCGACCGACCAGATGCTGTCGGCCACCTCCAACCTGATGCGCTGAGGAGTGAAATTCATGCACCGTCTGCTCGTCTCCTCCGCCCTCCTCCTCGCGCTGGCCGCGCCCGCCGTCGCGCAGGACGCCACGCCCGCCCCGGCCTTGCGCGCGCAGGTCGTCGTCGACAGCGAGCTCGTGCGCATCGGCGATCTCGTCGATCACGCCGGCGCCGCGGCCGGCATCGCCGTGTTCCGCGCGCCCGATCTCGGCCAGACCGGCAGCGTCGCCGCTGCGCGCGTCGTCGAGGCCTTGCGCGCGCACCGGGTGATCGCCGTCGACCTGAAGGGGCTGAAGGAGATCAGCGTCACCCGCGCCGCCGACGCCTTCGCCCCGGCCGACGCGGAGGCCCGCATCGCGGCCGCTTTGTCCGCGCAATACCGGCTCGGCGAGCCGGGCAATATCGGGGTCCAGTTCGACCGCGGCTTCGCCGCGCTGCATGTGGAGCCGGGCCGCGTCCGCGACATCGCGCTCTCGCGGCTCGTCTTCGATCCGCGCAGCAAGCGGTTCGACGCCACGCTGGAACTTCCCGGCGGCGGCCGTCCGCTGCGCCTCACCGGCACCGCCGCCGAGATGACCGACGTGGTCACGCTGAGCCGCCCCGTCGTGCGCGGCGACGTGCTGCGCCAGGCCGATCTTCTCGTCGAGCGCCGCCCGAAGGGCGATGCCACCGCGGAAGCGCTGGCCGACGCCAAGGCGGCGATCGGGTACGCGGCGCGCTCGCCGCTGCGCGCCGGCGCCACGCTGCGGCGGACCGACCTGATGAAGCCGGAGCTGGTCGGGCGCAACGAACAGGTGACGCTGATCTACGAAGTGCCGGGCATGACGCTGACCGTGCGCGGCACGGCGCAGGACGGCGGCTCCGAGGGAGACGTGGTCAGCGTCCTCAATACGCAATCCAAGCGCGTCGTGCAGGGCGTGGTCACCGGCGCCGGTCGCGTCGTCGTCACCACGCTGGCGCCGCGCGTCATCAGCCAGTCGTCGAAACAGTCGGTCGCCTCGCTCAACGACGCCCGGCGCAACGCCCAGTAAAAGTGAGAACGACCATGAACCCGTCTCCGTCCCGCCTGCGCTCCGCCGCCGCCATCGCCCTGATCGGCCTGCAGCTCGGCGGCTGCGCGGCGCTGGAACGACTCGCCATGATCGGCGAGCAGCCGCGCTTGTCGGCGATCGAAAATCCGGTCGCCGCGCCGGGCTACAAGCCGGTGCAGATGCCGATGCCGATGCCGCAACCGGCTTCCTACAATCCGAACTCGCTCTGGCGCAACGGATCGCGCGCCTTCTTCAAGGACCAGCGCGCGCACCAGATCGGCGACATCCTGACGGTGAAGGTGAAGGTCACCGACAAGGCGACGGTGGAGAACGAAACCAGCCGCAGCCGCGCGGCCGGCGAAGACGTCAACATCGAGGCCTTCTTCGGCAAGAACAAGCTGCCGATCTTCTCCAGCGTGAAAATCCCGGGCAAGATGATCGCGCTCGACTCCGCCGCGCTCAGCGACGGCAAGGGCTCGATCGACCGCAAGGACGAGGTCTTCACCAACATTGCCGGCGTCGTCACCCAGGTCCTGCCGAACGGCAACCTGGTGATCGAGGGCCGCACCGAGATGCGGATCAATTTCGAAATCCGCGAACTGATCGTGGCCGGTGTCGTCCGCCCCGAAGACATCGAGAGCGACAACACGATCGAGTCCACCAAGATCGCCCAGGCGCGCATCGCCTATGGCGGCCGCGGCCAGATCACCGACGTGCAGCAGCCGCGTTACGGCCAGCAGGTCCTCGACGTCATCTTGCCATTTTGAGCCACATCCGGCTCGCAGCGAATACGGGCTCCCACGCCGGTCCTGCCCTATGGACGGCATCCCGACGGCCTCCGGTGCTCCCCGCCGGAGGCCGTTCCCTTTTTCGCCCCGATCCGGTCAAAAAAAGTCGCAGCCGACCGGAACCAAATGCATGCGCAGGAATTTCACAGGATTAACGGAATACTGTCGGGGCCTGGCAAGCACGGCTCAAGGAGCGCCAGGATCGGGATCGCTAGATGGGTAACCGCACTACCGCCTCCGGCGCTTCCGGAGACAAGCCAGCGCTGCCGGGAAACCTGACGCTGCTGGCCCATTCCATGACTGCGCTGCCGCTGCCGGTCTTCGTCACCGACGCCGAGGGCCGGATCGTTTTCCATAATGCGGCGGCAGCGGCGCTGTGGGGCGGACGGCCGAAGCTCCATTCCGACAAATTTTGCGGACCGGTGCGGCTGTTCCGGCCGGACGGCGAACCGATCCCGCCGGGAGACACCGCCACCGCGCGGACGCTGCGCACCGGGGAGGCCGTTGCCGGCGAAGAAGCCGTATCCGAGCGCGCCGACGGCAAGCGCATTCCGTATCAGGTCTATGCGACGCCTTTGCGCGATGCCGGCGGAGCGCTGGCGGGGGTCGTGACCCTGCTGCTCGACACCACCGACCGGCGCCACGACGAGATCGAATCGGCGCGGCTGGCCGCCATCGTGACCTCCTCGCAGGACGCCATCGTGAGCAAGACGCTGGACGGCGTCGTGACCTCCTGGAACGACGGGGCAACGCGCATCTTCGGCTATGCGGCCGAGGAGATGGTCGGACATCTGATCACCAAGATCATTCCGCCCGAACTGCATGACGAGGAGCACGACATCCTGG
>JBFWWQ010000087.1:0-10916 GCA_050246095.1 Pseudorhodoplanes sp. | reverse complement strand
ATGCACACCACCGTGTTTCGTCCGCCGGGAGCGGGACCGTTTCCGCTGGTCGTGATCAATCACGGCTCGACCGCCTCCGAGGCCGCGCGTGCCGGTCGGGCGCCGTCGGTCTTTCTGCCGGCGGCGGAATTTTTCGTGCAGCGCGGCTATGCCGTCGCGGTGCCGCAGCGTCCCGGTCACGGCGAGACCGGCGGCCCCTATCTGGAAGGCAATTACGGCCAGGGCTGCGCGGCCGCGGATTATCGCCGCTCGGGCGATGCTGCCGCCGACAGCATCGCCGCCGCGATCGCGTATATGGCCGCGCAGCCTTTTGTGCGGCGCGTGCCGGTGCTGGTGGTGGGCCAGTCGGCGGGCGGCTGGGGCGCGCTTGCGCTCGCCGGCCGCAACCCGAAGGACGTGCGTGCGGTCATCAATTTCGCCGGCGGCCGCGGCGGGCATGTCAACGGCCGGCCCAACAACAATTGCGCGCCGGAAAAGCTGGTCGCGGCGGCCGCGCATTTCGGCGCCGCGGCGCGCATCCAGGTGCTCTCGATCTATACCGAGAACGATTCCTATTTCGCGCCGGCGCTGTCGACGCAGGTGAACGCGGCCTTCACCAAGGCCGGCGGCCGCGTCGAATTCCACCTGCTCCCCGCCTTCGGGCGCGACGGGCACAATCTGTTCCCCGCGCGCGACGGCGTGCCGGTCTGGGGGCCGATCGTGGATGCGTTCCTGAAAAATCTTAAATAGCGGCGTTCAGTCGAGCTGCTTGCAGAACAGCGTCGTGCCGGCGATGCGCCCGTCCGTGGTGCGGTGGTAATTGGCGATGCGCCCGATCTCGGTCCAGCCGCCGGCGCGGTAGAGCCGCTCGCCGGCGCTGCCGGTCTCGGTATCGAGGATCAGCAGCGTGCGTCCGTGCGCGCGGGCGGCGTGCTCGGCGACGGCCAGGAGCGCGCGGCCGAGGCCGCGCCGCTGCATGGTCGAATGCACCAGCATCTTGCCGATTTCGGCGCGGTGCGGCGCATTCGGCTGCGGCGCGAAGATCAGCATGACGGTGGCGATCAGTTTGCTGCCGTCGTCGCCGGCGAACAGCAGCTTGTCGCCCGCGGCGAGACCGGCGAGCTGCTGGCGCCAGAAGGCGACGCCGTCGGCCTGCGAAAATCCGGCGAGGAAGTTCACCGAAGCGCCCTGCGCCACCGCATCGACCAGGATGGCGGCGAGTTCGTCGAGCCGCGCCTCGGCTTCGCCTGCCGTCAATTGCCGGATGGCGACGGACGCTCTCATGACCGGGGATCGCGCGGCGCGCTCATGGGAGCGGATCGCGTCCGTTGTCGTTGCGGGAGGCGGGAAAGATCGGCCGCGGGCGCATGGCCGCATGATAGAATCCGCGCGGTCCGGTACAAGCGCCGGACCGGCGGAAAGCAGCCTAGTCCTCGGCCGGGGCCTCGGTGACGGGATGTCCGTCCGGCGCCACTTTCACCTGCGACAGCCGCCGGCGCATCTCGCCGTAGATTTTCGCCTTGTCGAGATCGGTGAATTCGGTGCCGCCACGGCGTCCGACGCGCACCGCCTTCAGGCCCTCGTTGGTCGCCACGATGTCGCCGGTGCGCAAGGTGGGGTCGTCCACGGCGTCCGCGCGCGCGAGCCCGAGCGGGCTCTTGCCGTTGCAGGTGCACTGGTCGACGATCTTGTCGCGATAGACGAAGGCATTCGGCAGGTCGCTGTAGCGCTTGCCGTTCGCGTTGGCCGCATACTGGATGCCGGGCCCGGAGAAAATCTGCGTCTTCGCCGCCGGGCAGAACGAATTGCAGGATTCCTGCGGATCGACGCCGGACTGCCGCGGCACCGGGAAATGCCGCCCGTCGCACAGCCGTACGCAATAGGTCGTGCTGCCGCCGAGCCGGCGCGGACGGTCTTCCTCCCCGAACAGGGGGTTCTGGTCGGGGGCATAGCCGCGCATTTCGGGGGGTCGGACGGCCCGTCGGAAGCCGCCGAAAAGCCGCTCGAAAATGCCCTGCGCCTGCACCGGGGCCGGCGCCGTCGCATCCACGGCCAAGACCAGCGCCGCAAGCGCAAGCGCCTGGCAAAGCGTCAGAATTCGTCCCTGGCGGATCACTGCATGCTTCCCCGTTGAGGGTGCGACCGGCGATTCAACGCCGCCGCGCGGGAAAGGTTGCGGCGGGGATGCGCCGCGCCGCCGCCAGAGCATTTTCGAGCGAAGTGGGTACCGGTTCGCGTCAAGAAAATGCGATCAAGCAAAGGAATCTAAAGCACGTTCCGATTCCATGTAAAACGAACGTGCTTTAGCCGCGGAAGAACAGGAAGGTGGTCAGCAGAAAGATCGGGATCAGGATGCCGCCCGACCACAGCATGTAGCCGAAGAAGGACGGCATCCTCACGCCGCGGTGGCGCGCGATCGCGTACACCATGAAGTTCGGCGCATTGCCGATATAGGTGTTGGCGCCCATGAACACCGCGCCGGTGGAGATGGCGGCGAGCGTCGCCGCCAGCGTGGTCATCAGCACCTTCGGGTCGCCGCCGGCGAGCTCGAAGAACACCAGATAGGTCGGCGCATTGTCCAGGAACGACGACAGAATGCCTGTCAGCCAGAAATACGCGGCGTTGTTGACGCTGCCGTCGGTATTGGTCACCAGCGCGACCAGCGGCGCCAGCGCGCCCTGGCTGCCCGCGCGCAGGATCGCGATCACCGGCACGATGCACACGAAAATCGCGGCGAACAGCTTGGCCACCTCGACGATCGGCCCCCAGGAAAAGTTGTTGTGCTCGCGCCAGGAGCGGGCGGTGAACCAGAGCGAGGCATAGGTGACCGCGATGAAGATTATGTCGCGCAGCACGTACAGCAATTCGATCTGGAACGACAGGACCGTGAACGCGCTGCCCGGCTTCCAATAGGCGCACATCAGGATCGCGGCGACGATGCAGCCGATCAGCAGGAAGTTGATCTTGCCGTGCAGCCGCAGCGGGCGGTCCGGCGTCGGGTCTTTGGGCGGCACCTTCGGCTCGTAGCGGTGCAGCCAGGTGTCGAGCGCATAGAACAATGCGATCAGCATGCCTGCGACGAACAGGGTCTCCACCAGCAGGTGCTGCGCCGTCCAGAAGAAATCCACCCCGCGCAGGAATCCGACGAAGAGCGGCGGATCGCCGAGCGGGGTCAGCGCGCCGCCGATATTGGAGACCAGGAAGATGAAGAAAACCACGACATGCACGTTGTAGCGGCGGTCGTCGTTGGCGCGCAGCATGGGCCGGATCAGGATCATCGAGGCGCCGGTGGTGCCGACGAAGCTTGCGATCAGCGTGCCGATGGCGAGCAGCCCGGTATTGGTGAGCGGCGTACCGCGCAGGTTGCCTTCCAGATAGATGCCGCCGGCCACCGTGAACAGCGCCAGCAGCAGCAGGATGAAGGGCACGTATTCGAGCAGCAGCGTATGCAGCAGCGCGTCCGCCGCCGCGCCGAGCCCGTAGGCGGCGAAGAGCGGGATCACGACGCAGGCCGCCCAGAAAGCCGCGAACTTGCCGTAGTGGTGCTCCCACAGATGCGGATAGAGCAGCGGGCCGGTCGCGATCGACAGCAGCAGGCCGGCGAAGGGCAGGGCCCAGACCAGCGACATGCTGGCGCCCGGCAGCGCCTCCGCGGCCTGCGCGACGGGCATCCCCGCAAGCAGGAATACCATCGCGGCCGCTATCGATGCCGCGCTCCGTCGCCGATCTCGCATATGTTCCCCCCGCGCTGCGGGATACCTTCCGAATGCCTCGTTCGGAGTCAAGCGCCGGGCCATAGCGGCGGAATCGGCAGCAGGGTGAGCAGGACGAGGACCGGCATCAGGATCAGGCACGCCCACAGGAAGTAACCGAAGAAGCTCGGCATCCTGATTCCGCGCTCGCTCGCGATCGCATAGATCATGAAGTTGGGCGCATTTCCGAGATAGGTGAGCGCGCCCATATAGACCGCGCCCATCGAGATCGCGGACAGCGTGCCGGCGAGCGGGCCCATCAGCTGCGGGGCGTTGCCGCCGGCGAGCTCGAAAAACACCAGATAGGTCGGGGCATTGTCGAGGAAGGCGGAGAGGATGCCGGTCAGCCAGAAATACGCGACGTCGTTGGGCGTCCCGTCGGGCGCGGTGATCAGCGCCAGCAATCCCGCAAAGGCGCCGCGCGGACCGGCCTGCAGCATCGCCAGCACCGGGATGATGGCGACGAAAATACCGGCGAACAGGATCGCGACCTCGCGGATCGGCTCCCAGGAAAAGCCGTTGCGCTCGCGATGCTCCTCCGGCGTCAGCACCAGCGAGGCGATGGCGATGCCGACCAGGAAAACGTCGCGCACGAGATTCTGCAGCGCCACCTTGGTCCCGGACACATCGAAGGAGATGCCCGGATCCCACGCCCCCGACATCAGGATCACCGTGACGATGCCGAAGATCAGGATGAAATTCACCCCGCCGCGGATACGCACGCGCGTCGGCGCCTCGCCCTTCTCGCGCGGCCGCTGCCGGCGCGCGAAGTGACGGTCCACCAGATAGAACAGCCCGAGCGCCCAGACGGCGACGATCAGCGTCTGCAGCCACAGATGCTGCGCCGTCCAGAAGAAATCCACCCCGCGCAGGAATCCTACGAAGAGCGGGGGATCGCCGAGCGGGGTCAGCGCGCCGCCCACATTGGCGGCGAGAATGATGAAGAACACGAAGACATGCGCGTTCTGCGCGCGGTCCTCGTTGGCGCGCATGAGCGGGCGGATCAGGATCATCGCCGCGCCGGTGGTGCCGACGACGCTGGCGATCAACGTGCCGATGCCGAGGATCGCGGTATTGGTCGCCGGCCGTCCGTGCAGGTCGCCGGTCACCAGGATGCCGCCGGCGACGGTGTAGAGCGCGAATAGCAGCACGATGAAGCTGAGATATTCCGCCAGCATCGCGTGCACGAAGGCTTCCCACGATGTCGCGAAACCGTAGAAGGCGGCGAGCGGGACCAGCGTCATCAGCGACCAGCCGAGCGTGAATTTTCCGTAGTGATCGTGCCAGAGCTTGCGAAACAGCAGCGGTCCGGTTGCGATCGAGAGCAGGATGCCGATAAACGGCAATTCCCAAATCCAGGAGAGCTCCGCCCCGTCCAGCGCCGCCGCCTGCGCCGCGGCCGGCGGCAGCATTGCGGGAATGGAAACAAGGACGGCAATCGCGATGCGGCGTCGGATCATTCTGGTTCGGCCCCCGGCTGTGGCCGTCCTAACAAAGCCGGGCGTGAGGTCCCATGCGGCCAGCCGCCGCGTCGGCGGGAGAGAAACTCGCTCGCCCTGTACAGCGAGCGGAAGTCGGGCCCGGCCTGCGCGAAAGCTTTCATCGCGCCTTCCTCGCGGTCGATCATGGTCGGCGGGAAGGCGAGGCCGCCGCGCTTGCCGTTGAGGAATGACCCAATCCTCTAGCGCCTGGCCTCGAGCGCCATCTTCGCCGCGAGGGTGGCGAGCATCGTGCCCAAGATCCAGCGCTGCACCAGCAGCCAGAACGGGCGCGCGGCAAGAAAGGCCGCGATCGAGCCGGCGGCGATGGCGATCAGCGCGTTGATTGAGACGCTGACCGCAATCTGCGTCGCGCCGAGCACGATCGCCTGCAGCAGCACGCTGCCCTGCGCGGGATCGATGAATTGCGGCAGCAGCGACAGATAGAGCATGGCGATTTTCGGGTTCAGCAGGTTGGTCAGGAAGCCCATGACGAACAGCTTCCGCGGCCCGTCCGCCGGCAGCGTCTGCACCTGGAACGGCGAGCGTCCGCCCGGCTTCACCGCCTGCCAGGCGAGCCAGAGCAGATAGGCCGCGCCCGCGAAGCGCAGCGCGTCATAGGCATAGGGGATCGCGAACAGGAGCGCAGTGATGCCGAAGGCGGCGCACAGCATGTAGAACACGAAGCCGAGCGCGACGCCGCCGAGCGAGATCAGGCCGGCGACGCGCCCCTGCGAGATCGCGCGCGAGATCAGGTAGATCATGTTCGGACCCGGCGTCAGCACCATGCCGAACGAGACCAGCGCGAAAGCGAGAAGGGCGGTGGAGGAGGGCATGCCGGACTCATAGAAGACTGCGGCGCAAAATCACAATGGCGATTTGGCATTGCTTGCATGCATGCGACCGGGGTTGCGCCACGCCGCGCTGGCGCCGGGCCGCATTTTCTTCGATGATCGGCGGTCTCACGAGAGTGCGTTCCATGCCCGATCCGATCTACGAACTGCTGCGCTTCGAGGAACATCCCGCCGACGATATGGCCCGCCGCTCGGCCGATTTCCTGTCCATGCTGGCGCGCCGGCGGACCGTGCGCGACTACAGCGAGCGGGATGTGCCGCGCGCGATCATCGAGAATGCGGTGCGCGCCGCCTCGCTCGCGCCCTCGGGCGCCAACCAGCAGCCCTGGACTTTCGTCTGCATCTCCGACCGCGCCGTGAAGGCGCGCATCCGCGCCGCCGCCGAGGCCGAGGAGAAGGCCTTCTATGAAGGCCGCGCCGGCGAGGAATGGCTGGAAGCCCTGCGCCATCTCGGCACCGACTGGCGCAAGCCGTTCCTGGAGACGGCGCCCTGGCTGATCGCGATATTCGGCCAGCGCTACGGGGTCGGCGCGGACGGCGGCAAGGTGAAGCATTATTACGTGCCGGAATCGGTCGGCATCGCGTCGGGCTTCCTGATCGCGGCGCTGCATCACGCGGGACTGGCGACGCTGACGCATACGCCCTCGCCGATGGGTTTCCTGAACGAAATCTGCGGGCGGCCGGAGAACGAGAAGGCCTATATCCTGCTGGTTGCAGGCTATCCCGCCGACGAGTGCCGCGTGCCGGTGATTGAGAAGAAGCCGCTCGACCGGGTGAGCGTGTGGATGTGAGCGCTCAGGCGACCAGCGGCTGATGCTCGGCGCAGATTCGCATGCTGTCCTGCTCGCTCAGCCGTTCGTCCAGCAGCGCGCAGAAATGCGGCGCGCCGGCCGGCGCGTCGGCGCGAAAATGCCGGCAGGTGCGGCAAACGCCGAACGGCTCGTGGCCGTTGGCGGCCTGCAAAGCCGCCAGCGCCGCCTTCAGGCCGTCCGCGGTTTGCCGGGCCAGTGCCGGGGGCAGCGCATCCGCCGCCCGTCCAAGCCCGCGTAGGGGATCGTTCGCCAGCGCCGTGCGGCCGCCGCGCGTGAGCGACAGGCGTATCACGCGGCCCGAGCTGCGGTCGGGCTCGCGCTCGATCAGGTGCTTGCGTTCCAGCGCATTGAGGGTCTGCGAAACCGTGCCCTTGGTGGCGCCGAGATAGCGCGCCAGCGCACCCGCCGTATTGGAGAAGCGGTTGCAGCGCGCGAGATAGCGCAGCGCGTCCCATTGCGCCGGATTGAGCGCGCCGCCATGTCCTTGCGCCCGCACCAGCCGCGCCAGCCGGTCGACCAGTTCGGCGATCTGCGCGGCGGCGCCGTCGCGTTCCCGATATGCAGCCATGCATCAAAGTATCGAGTCGATATTGTTCTTGCAAGGCGCTTCGATCCTGATAGTATCGAGTCGATACTTATGGAGAACGACCATGACCCGCGCCTTCCTTCCCGCCGCGCTCCTCCTGCTCGGGGCGTCGCTGCCGCCGGGTGCCACGGCGCACGAGCTGACATCCGCGAAAAAGACGGGAATCCCGGCGAGCTTCGACATCCTGTCGGCGGACGCCAAGGCCAAGGGCAAGATCGTCACCTTCGGCATCACGGTCGCCGGCAAGGCCGGCGCCGACAAGCCGGCCGCAACCGGGAAACTGCCCGGCGCGTCCGTCCATGCCTATGTCTGGCCGACCACGCTCGACCCCGCCATTGCCGGCTTCGCCAAGGGCTCGGGCATCCTCGCGCTGGCGGTGACCGCGCATCCGGATTTCGACGACACCCCGCTGATCGACGAGAACGGCGACGGCAACCCGAACAACGACGGGGCGAACTGGCACAGCCACTGGGTCGTCCTCGCCAAGGATGCGGCCTGCGGCGCAGCCGGCCTCAAGGTGCGCGACATTGCCGCGGGCGAGGACCTCGCGGTGCCGCCGACGGCGCCCGGCCTGCCGCTGATGCTCGACAGCCCCGGCGCGTCGCCGCTGCTGAAGGGCTCGCAGCTGATGGTGAGCAGCGCGCTGCAGGACGCAAAGCCGCTGGTCGGCGCCGGGTTCGACGCGGTGACCTCGAAGCTGACGGTGAACAAGGACGCCAAGGCGCCGCTGCTCTGCGTCACCGAGGTCTACGATATCGCCTCCGGCAAGCTCGATCTGTCCGGCAAGATCGTCGAGGGCAAGTGACGACCTTAAACGTCGCGCCGGCGCTGGTCGTCGATCGCTGGTTCAACACGCCCGCGCCGATCGCGCTATCCGGTCTGCGCGGGCGCGTGGTGCTGCTGCATGCGTTCCAGATGCTGTGTCCGGGCTGCGTGGCGCACGGCACGCCGCAGGCGGAGCGCGCGCACCGCCTGTTCGCGCCCGACGATCTGCGGGTGATCGGCATCCATACGGTATTCGAGCATCATGCGGCGATGACGCCGGTGTCGCTCGAGGCCTTCATCCACGAATACCGGCTGACATTCCCGATCGCGGTGGACAGGCCGGGCGACGACGGGCCCATTCCGCAGACCATGCAGGCCTACGGCATGCGCGGCACGCCGACGCATGTCCTGATCGGCCGCGACGGCGCGATCCGCCATCACGGCTTCGGCGCCGAAGAGGACATGGCGCTCGGCGCGCGCATCGCGGCGCTGATCGCGGAGCCGCGCCGGGACGGTTAGCGGCGCGGAGGCGAGCTGTTGAGACGCCACGCCTAGCGCGAAACGATCGTCTGTGTCGGGGGCGCCGCCGGCGTCAGACCGTGACGGCGCATGATCTCTGTCATGGCGGCTTTGTCCGGCGGTCCACCCGCCGCGGCATTGATGACAGCGAAAGCCTCGCGGAAAAATTCCGGGCCGATTGCGGCCGGCGTAATCACGCAAAGCGTTTTCACGTCCGCGCTTCCATTATTGTCAAACCGATGAACCTCGCCTCGCGGAATACACAGCGCCTGTCCCGGCCCGACATCGATCTGCTTTTCGCCGACCGTCCAGGTCAACACACCGTCGATGCCGTAGATCGTCTCTTCGTAGTGATTGTGGCTGTGCGCCGGAGCAAGCAGCCGCTGCCCGGCCGGAACCATGAGTTCGAAGGCCGCGAGACTGCCGTTTGAATCGGCTCCGGTCAGCAGAAAGCGGATCGAGAGCCCCTTGGTGGCAAGGATTTCGTTGGATGGGTCGATAGTTACCTGTGGCATTGGGTTCCCTCCCTTGGTAAACCCGATTTACTTTACTGGTAAATGGAGTTTACCAATATGTCAAGACTCGATTCTTGAAAGATGACCAATGAAAACCAAGGACATGCTGATCGGCGCCCTGCTGCGCGTTCCGGCGCAGGCAATCCAGCGCCGCCTGATCAAGGAGCTCAACGACGCCGGCTTTGACGAGCTGGTCGTGCCGCACATGGCGGTGCTGCAATTTCCGGGACCTGACAAGGTTCGCCCCGGCACGCTCGCTGAGCGTGCCGGCGTGAGCAAGCAGGCCATGAACCAGCTACTCCGGAGTCTCGAGGGATTCGGCTACATCGTTCGATCCGATGTGCCGGGGCAGGGCAGTGCGCGCATGGTTCGACTCACGAGACGCGGACATGCCGTATATTCTAAAATGATCGACATCCTGCACGACATCGAGCGCGAATGGAGCAGCGAACTGGGCCCCAAGCGGTTTGCCGAGCTTAAAGCGCTGTTGTTTCAGGTCTGGGAAAGCCCTCTGGTGCGTTAGCCGAAGAACTCCTCGGGTTTCGCGATGGCCTAATGCGCCTCGTCCCAGTTCTGCGCCGCGCGCGCCTCGACCGAGAGCGGGACGTGCAGCTGCACGGCGGGGTGGGGCGCGTCTTCCATCACGCGCTTGACCGCCGGCAGCGTCCGCTCGACTTCGGCGTCCTTCACCTCGAAGATCAGCTCGTCGTGCACCTGCAGCAGCATCTGCGCGGAAAGCTTCGCCCCGTCGAGCGCGTCCTGCATGCGGATCATGGCGCGGCGGATGATGTCGGCCGCCGATCCCTGCAGCCGGGCGTTGATCGCCGCGCGCTCGTTGAAGGCGCGCACCGACGGGTTGGAATGGCGGATGTCCGGATAGTGGCATTTGCGCCCGAACAGCGTCTCGACATAGCCCTTCTCGCGGCACGATTCGCGCGTCTCGTCCATGTAGTCGCGGATGCCGGGGAAGCGCTCGAAATATTTCTTGATATAGGCGCCGGCCTCCTCGCGCGCGATGCCGAGCTGGTTGGCGAGCCCGAAGGCCGAAATGCCGTAGATGATGCCGAAATTGATCGCCTTGGCGCGGCGCCGCACTTCGCCCGGCATGTCCTTCACCGGCACGCCGAACATTTCCGATGCGGTCATGGCATGGATGTCGATGCCGTCGTGGAACGCCTGGCGCAAGGCCGGGACGTTCGCGACTTCCGCGAGCAGGCGCAGCTCGATCTGCGAATAGTCCGCCGAGACCAGCTTGTGCCCGGGCGAGGCGATGAATGCCTTGCGGATCTTGCGGCCCGCTTCGGTGCGGATCGGGATGTTCTGCAGGTTCGGCTCCGACGAGGACAGGCGGCCGGTGGTGGTCGCCGCCAGCGCAAAGGATGTATGCACGCGCTGCGTCTGCGGGTTCACAAAGGTCGGCAGCGCGTCGGTATAGGTGGAGCGCAGCTTGGAGACCTGCCGCCAGTCGAGGATTTTCTGCGGCAAGGCGTGGCCTTGTTCGGCGAGGTCTTCCAGCACCGAAGCCGAGGTCGACCAGGCGCCGGTCTTGGTCTTGGTGCCGCCGGGCAGGCTGAGCGTGCCGAACAGCACGTCGCCGATCTGCTTGGGGCTGCCGGGATTGAGCGGGCCGCCGGCGAGTTTCTGGATGTCCTGTTC
>JBFWWQ010000086.1:0-10941 GCA_050246095.1 Pseudorhodoplanes sp. | reverse complement strand
TTTTCAAGCACGGGCTGCGCTCCTATCGCGAACTGCCGATGCGGCTCGCCGAATTCGGCATCGTGCACCGCTACGAGCCCTCGGGCGCTTTGCACGGGCTGTTGCGCGTGCGCGCCTTCACGCAGGACGACGCGCATGTGTTCTGCACGCGCGAGCAGATGCAAGCCGAGTGCCTGAAGATCAACGATTTGATCCTGTCGACCTACGAGGATTTCGGCTTCGAGGGCGAGCTCACCGTCAAGCTCTCGACCCGGCCGGAGAAGCGCGTCGGCTCGGACGAAGCCTGGGACCACGCCGAAGGCATCATGACGGACGTGCTCCAGCGCATCGCGGCGCAGGGCGGCAACAGGATCAAGACCGCGATCAATCCCGGCGAAGGCGCGTTCTACGGGCCGAAATTCGAATATGTGCTGCGCGACGCCATCGGCCGCGACTGGCAATGCGGCACGACGCAGGTGGACTTCAACCTGCCGGAACGGTTCGGCGCCTTCTATATCGACGCCGACGGGCAGAAGGTGCCGCCGGTGATGATCCACCGCGCCATCTGCGGCTCGATGGAGCGCTTCCTCGGCGTGGTGCTGGAGCATTATGCCGGGCATCTGCCGCTATGGCTGTCGCCGGTGCAGGCGGTGGTCGCGACCATCACCTCCGATGCCGACGGCTATGCGCAGGAGGTGCGCCGCCTCCTCGATGCCGCGGGACTTCGCGTGGAGACGGACCTGCGCAACGAGAAGATCAACTACAAGGTGCGCGAACACTCGCTCGCCAAAATCCCCGCTCTGCTCGTCGTCGGCAAGAAGGAAGCGGCCGAGCGTCTGGTCTCGATCCGCCGCCTCGGCAAGGAAGGCCAGCAGGTGGTGCCGCTCGAGCGCGCGCTCGCCATGCTCGTCGACGAGGCGACGCCGCCGGACATTAAGCGTATGAAGGCGAAGGCGGCGTAGGACGCGACCTACACCGCCACCTTCAGCTTGAGGCCGAGCGCATGCACGACCTTGAGCACGGTGGCAAATTCGGGATTGCCGTCGGCCGACAGCGCCTTGTAGAGGCTCTCGCGGCCGAGCCCGGCGTCTTCCGCAATCTTGCTCATGCCCTTGGCGCGGGCGATCACGCCGAGCGCGTGGCTGATCAAGGCCGGGTCGCCGTCCTCGAACACGGCTTCCAGATATGCGGCAATATCGTCATCGTTCTTGAGATAGGCCGCCGAATCCCAGGGGGTGGTTTTGAGCTTGCCCATCCAACTCAGGAAGACTTCCGTTTGGCGGATTTCGATCACCGATCAATGTATCCCATAGAATACAGAAATCAAGCCCATGAAATTCCACATAGCTCTCACAGGCGCCGTCTCAAATCCCTCGCAATGACGCGCGCCGCATTGCATCCCGGCAGACCGGTGACGCCGCCGCCGGGATGCGCGCCGGCGCCGCAATGGTAGAGGCCCTGCAGCGGCCCGCGGTAATCGGCATGGCCCAGCATCGGGCGGGCCGAGAACATCTGGTCGAGCGTCAGCGCGCCGTGGAAAATATCGCCGCCGACCAGGCCGAAATTGCGCTCGAGGTCGAGCGGGGTGAGGACCTGGCGCGCGATCACGCTTTGCGCAAAGCCCGGAGCGTAGCGGTCCACCGTCGCGATCATCAGGTCGGCGACCGTCTCGCGGTGATCGTCCCACGTGCGGCCGTCCGGCAATTGCGGCGCAACATGCTGGCAGAACAAACTCGCCACATGCGCGCCGGGCGGCGCCAGCGTGTCGTCGAGCGTGGAGGGGATCAGCATTTCGACGATCGGCGCACGGCTCCAGCCTCCCGCGCGCGCATCGAGATAGGCGCGGTCCATATAGGCCATGTCGGGGGCGATGACGATGCCGGACGTGTGGTGATCCGCGGGCGTGTCGCCCGGCAGCGCGGAGAAGCTCGGAAGCCGGGAGAGCGCCACGTTCATGCGCAACGTGCCCGACCCGCATTTGAAACGGCGCATGCGCTGCGCGAAATCGGCCGGCAGCGCGTCCGGCGCGATCATCTGCCCGTAGAAGAGCTTGAGGTTGGCGTTGCAGGCGATCGCACGGGCGCGGACGATCCGCCCGTCTTCGAGCGCGACGCCGACCGCCCGGCCGTTCTCGACCGCGACCTCGCGCACCGCAGCCCCGACCTCGATCCGCACGCCGCGCTCGCGCGCGCATTTCGCCATCGCCTGCGTGATCGCACCCATGCCGCCGATCGCGTGCCCCCAGATTCCGCGCTTGCCGTTCACCTCGCCGAAGGCATGGTGCAGCAGCACATAGGCCGTGCCCGGCGTGTAGGGGCTGGCATAGGTGCCGACCACCGCGTCGAACGCGAACAGCGCCTTCACCGGCTCCGACTCGAAGAAGCCGTCGAGATAGTCGGCCGCCGACTGCGTGAACAGGTCGAGCAGCGCGCGCTGATCGCGCATGCCGAGGCGGCACAGATCCCGGCCGAGCCTGCCGAACCGCAGCATCTCGGCCAGCCCGCGCAAACTCCATCCTTCCACCAGATTGGGCGGCTGACTGCGCGCAAGTTCGCGCAGCACGTCGGCGATGCGCGACAGCTCCGCGCTGTAGGCGTCGTAGCGCTCCGCATCCTCGGCGCTGAATTTCGCGATCTCGGCTTTCGTCCGGCCCTCGCCGGTCAGCAGATAGCGGCCGTCGGGCTGCGGCAGGAAATTCTGCGCGCGCCGCTCGACGATGCGCAGGCCGTGGGCGTGCAGGTCGAGATCGCGGATCACCTGCGGATCGAGCAGGCTGACGGTGTAGGCGGCGACCGAATTGCGGAAACCGGGATGGAATTCCTCGGTCACGGCGGCGCCGCCGACCGTGCCGCGGCGCTCCAGCACGATGACCCGCAAGCCGGCCGCGGCGAGATAGGCCGCGCAGGTCAGCCCGTTATGGCCGGCACCGACGATGACGACATCGGCGTCAGCCATGCCGCCCTGCAGGCGCTGCGAGGTGCGGGATGCTGCCGATTTCCGCCATCGCGCGCATCGCCGCCATCCGGTTGAACAGGAATGCCGCCGCGAAGAAACGCCCGCCCGCATCGCGCAGGAGCGGCAGCGTGCGCGTCCCGCCTGGCTCGGCGCGTTCGAGCAGGCCGGCCTCGACCGCGTCGCGCAGCAGCGTCACCACATGCGTGCGCGAGACGTGAAAGCGCTTCGCCATTGCCGCCGGCGACACCGCGCGCAGCCGCTCGTCCGACACGCTTGCCGCCGGCGCCTCCGCCAGCAAGAGATTCGACATGACCAGCAGGCCGGCGCTGCGCTCCAGAAACAGCGCCAGCTCCGGCACCGCCTTGATGAAACGGAATCCGGCCATGAACTGCCGCGTCTGCGCCACCGCGAAGGCGGCGACGAAGTCGTCCCGCTCGCACAAGGCGGCCGCTTCTTCGAGCTCGGGCATGAGCGGCGAAGCCGCCTGCAATTGCCGGCGCCAGCGTAAGCGGTGCATCTCGATCAGCTTGGCGGTCGGCTGCAGCAGGCGCAGGCGCCGGTCCGCCGCCGCGGGTGCGGCGGCGACCATCCCCGCCCAGCGCATCAGCGCGAGCATCGCCGCGGCACGGCCGGCGCTGCAGATTTCCTGTTCGAGCGCGAATTGCTTCAGCCGCGTCGCGGTGAACCCGCAAGCCGGACCGTCCGTCCGCGCGCATTGGTGCAGGTAGAGCGGCGCGATCGCGAGCAGGAAACGGCCGCGGTCATTGGTGATCAGGTTGGTGAGGCGGCTGCCCTGATACAGCTCCACCGCATTGCGCGCGCTCTCCAGCATCGCGGCCGCAAAGCGCGGATGCCGGCGCAGCCGCATGACCGCAGCGGGATCGGCAGGCGGGACCGGAGATCCGAAATTGCGCAACGGCGACGGCCCGGCGTCCGGGGCTGTGGCGAGGTTGCGGACATTGTGGCGGCCGCCGGATTCGAGCATCGCGATCACCGCAGGCGCGGGCGGGCGGACCGGTCGGCGCAATCGCCGGCACGGAACATGCGCGCGCTATCGCGCCAGGACGGCGATTTCGGAATCGACGCCGGTGATGACCTTGAAGTCGCGTTCAAAGACCTTGCCCTCGTTGCGCGCGATGGCCTTGTACTCGCCCTCGGCAAGGATCACGCGCGGGAACGCGCCGATCGATTCCTTGATCACGTCGCCGCCCGGTGTCAGCACCGACCAGGCGGTATTGGCGAGCGCGTCGCCGCCGGCCGAGGCAAGCAGCTTGAGCGTGATGATGGCGGCGCGATGCGTGACGGTGACGTCGGTGAGCTGGGCGGTACGCACGCGGATGTCGGAGCGCACCACGGAATTGCCGTCGCCGTAATTGGAGACGATGGTGTAGGTGCCCTCCGGCACCAGCATCACCTCGCCGGTCACCACGCCGGTCGCGAGCGGGCGCTTGTCGCCGGGCTCGAACTGGCTGCCGCGGAAAATATCGAAGGAAATCTGTCCCTGCGGAATGCGCACGTCGCCGACGCGGCCCTCGATGCGGATGCCGCCGGCCGGCAAATCGACCACGTCGCGGACGGTTTCGGAGCGCAGCGTCACCTGCTTGGTGGCGCTCGCCTGCCCGAAGGTGCAATGCACGATGTAGCTGCCGGGCGGCAGCACGAAAGCCGGCGCGGCGACCCGCTGCTCCTGCACCAGCTTGAACGCGCCGGTCGAATCCGGGCGGTCGGAATAGATGCGCCAGATCAAATTGCCCGGGATCAGCGGCTTGTCGGAGCCGAAGCGCGCCACGAGATAGAGCGCGACCTGTCCGGTCGGCGCGCTCGCCGCGGGAGGCTGCACCGCCAGCGAGGGCGGAATCTGCAGCGGAGTCGTGGACGGCAATCCGGAATCGGTTCCCGGCGCCGCCAGGCTCGAACCGGGAAGCGACGATGGCGGGGCGGCGGGAGGCGCGGTCAGGCTCTGGGCCGGCGCGACCAAAGACTGCGCCGGCGCGCTGCCCGCCGCCAGACATGTCAGCAGCCCGGCCAGAATGCATGCCAGCCGGGTGCGCACCAGGATTCCCCGCATGGATCAGCTTTTTCAACGAAATCGCGGCGAATTCAAGCCTGCCGGCGGTTTGTCATGCCCCGGCCGCTGTGATAGGCGCAAACCGATGCCCGACGCCCTTAATCTCCTGCAAACCCGCCGTTCCGTGAAGCCTGCGGAACTCACCGGACCCGGCCCTTCGGCCGGCCAGATCGATGCGATTCTGGCCATCGCCTCGCGCGTTCCCGACCACGGCAAGCTCACGCCCTGGCGCTTCATCGTGTTCGAAGGCGACAACCGGCTGAAAATCGGCGACGCCATCGCCGCGATTTTCCGCGCCGACCGGCCCGACGCCACCCCCGACCAGATCGCATTCGAACGCCAGCGCCTCGCGCGCGCGCCCGTCGTGATCGGAGTGGTGAGCCGCGCCGCCCCGCACGTCAAAATCCCGGAATGGGAGCAATTGATGTCGGCGGGTGCCGCGGCGATGAATCTCGTCACCGCGGCGCACGCGCACGGATTTTCCGCCAACTGGCTCACCGAATGGTACGCCTATGACCGGCGCGTGCTCGACGCATTGGGGCTCGCGCCGAACGAACGCATGGTCGGTTTCGTGCATATCGGGACGCCGCGTCAGCCGCCCGAGGATCGCCCACGCCCGCCGCTTTCGGAAATCGTGACGCGCTATCGCGGCTGACGGCGCCGCGCGCCAGGCAGGACCCCATGTTCTACGAGCCCCGCAACGGCCACGGCCTTCCGCACGATCCCTTCAAGGCGATCGTCGCCCCGCGTCCGATCGGGTGGATCAGTTCGATCAGCGCCAAGGGCGAAGTGAATCTCGCGCCCTATTCCTATTTCAACGGCGTGATGAGCCGCCCGCCGGTGGTGATGTTTTCCAGCGAAGGCCGCAAGGATTCGCTCGCCTTCATCCGGGAAACCGGCGAGTTCGTATGCAATCTCGCGACCTGGGATCTGCGCGAGGCGATGAACGTCACCTCCGCACCGGTCGCGCGCGGCGTCAACGAGATGCAGAAGGCGGGGCTCGAAGCGGCGCCCAGCCGGATCGTGCGGCCGCCGCGGGTGAAGGCGTCGCCCTGCGCGCTCGAATGCAAGCTGCTGCAGGTCATCTCGCCCGACGACACGGAAGGCAAACCGCTCGACTGCCATATCGTGCTGGGACAGGTGGTCGGCGTGCATATCGACGAGGCTTTCCTCAAGGACGGCCTGCTCGACACCGCCGCCATGCGCACCATCGCGCGCTGCGGCTACCACAATTACGCGGTGGTCGAGAGCCAGTTCGCCATGATCCGGCCCACCGCCTGAAACCAAATCGTCTTACGTTCGTTGGTTCAGGCGGCGCTGTCCGGCCCGTCCGTCGAAGCTTCACCATACCGGCGGGATGGGCTTGCCGGACCGGGACCGGGCCCGGATGATGCGGGCCGGAGGTATGGCGTGATGCTGCAGTTGCTGCGCCGCGATGGCGACCGCGCCGCAGGCGGTCCGGAAGCGCAAAAACCCAGGTCGCCGCGACCCAGTATCGGCCTCGCCTTGGGCGGGGGCGCCGCGCGCGGCTTCGCGCATTTCGGGGTGCTGCGCGTGCTGCAGCAGCACGGCATCGTCCCGGACGTCATCGTCGGCACCTCGATCGGGGCAGTGATCGGCGGCTGCTACGGTGCCGGCCATCTCAACGAATTCGAGGAATGGGCGCGCAGCCTGACGCCGCGCGGCATCCTCGGCTATCTCGACGTGAGCCTGAACGGATCCGGCCTGATCGGCGGATCGCGCCTCGGCAACCGGCTCGAGGCGACGCTGCAGGACCGCCGGATCGAGGAATTGCCGCTGCATTTCGCGGCGATCGCCACCGAGCTCGGCTCCGGCCATGAGATCTGGCTGACGCGCGGTCGCCTGGTCGACGCCGTGCGCGCGTCCTACGCGCTGCCGGGCGTCTTCTCGCCGGTCTATCTCGGCGGCCGCTGGCTGGTGGACGGCGCGCTGGTCAATCCGGTGCCGGTCTCGGCGGCGCGCGCGCTCGGCGCCCGCCTCGTCATCGCGGTCAACCTCAATGCCGATCTGCTCGGCCACGGGGTCACGATCGCAAGCCACGGCTCCGACGAGAACGATTTGCGCGCGCTGGAGCTGATGCGCAAGCGGCCAGGCGGGCTGCGCGGGATGTTCAGCAGCGAGAAATCGATGCTGCGACAGTTTCTCGGCAGCGCGACGCGCCCGGGCCTGTCGCGCGTGATGATCGATTCCTTCAACATCATGCAGGACCGCGTCACCCGCTCGCGGCTCGCGGGCGATCCGCCGGACGTGCTGATCAATCCGCGGCTGGGCAGGATCGGGCTGTTCGACTTCCATCGCGCCAAGGAAGCGATCGCCATCGGCGAAGAAGCCGCCGCGAAGGCCGTCGGCGACATCACCGAGGCGCTGGCCTTCCTCGGCTGATTTTAAGTTAGGCCGACTGGATATAGTCGCGCATCGCCGACTGCTCCTGCTCCATTTCGTGCAGGCGGAATTTCACCACGTCGCCGATCGAGATCATCCCGACCAGGACGCCGCTCTCGACCACGGGCATGTGGCGGAACTTGCCGGCGGTCATGCGCTCCATCAGCGAAGAGATGGTCTCGGCCTCGTCGCAGGTCGCGACCTTGCGCGTCATCGCCTCGTTCAGCGGCATGTCGAGCGCGGCGGCGCCGTGCGCGGCCAGCATGCGAACGATATCGCGCTCCGAAACGATTCCCGTCAGCCGGTCGCCGGCGCCGGTCACTACCAGCGCGCCTATTCGCTTCTCGGCCATTGTCTTGACGGCATTGCCCAGCGTGGCCGTCGGCGAGATCGTGAAGACCTGACGGCCCTTGTCCGACAATATCGCACTCACAATCATGTCGTCGCCTCCCATCCGGCAGGCGCCGCCCGACCGCGCCGGGTCGATCCAGCGCCGCTCATGAGAAGGAAGAATACGCGAGCGAGGCTTGGGTTCCAAGGCATCGCCGCTCACGCATTATGTCGCGCTGACGGATTTCGCGCGCAGGCGCGCCAGACCACAATCCAATACGGTTGAATCGGATCACGGTTTTCCGGTTTTGCGCGCAATCTTGCGGCGAGCCGGTGCCACTTCGCCGGATCGCGCTTTAGACGGCCGCCGGGCGCACCGGATCGAACCACCCGAACAGCACGATGCCGGCGAGGAATCCGCCGGCATGCGCCTGCCACGCCACCGATTGCTCCTCGCCGGTCAGCGAGATCGATCCGAGACCGAGCAGCAGATTGATGCCGAACCACACCGCGACAAAGGCGAGGATGCGCGAATGCCGCAATGCAACGAGGAGCGGAAGCGCCGGCTGCCGATACACCTCGTCGCCGCCGTGGCGATTGAACAACGGACCGCCGCGCTGGAAGGCGAAGCGCAGCGAGGCCGCCATCGCCCCGGAAATGGCCGCCGACGCGCCGATCATCGGCACCATCTGGCCGAGATGGGTGACGAGATGCGCCAGCGCCCCGGCCGCCGCGGTCGCCGCCAGGAAGAGCAGAAACCGCACCGGCCCGAACCGGCGCGCCACCGGCGTCCCGAAGGCCAGCATCCAGATCGCATTGAATCCGAGATGCATGAGATCGGCATGCAGCAAGGCGTAGGACACGAAGGTCCAGATGTCCGCCGCCACGCCCCCGGGAAACGGACCGTTGATCATCAGCGTCGTGTTGTAGCGGCCCGGGATGAAGGCAAACAGCAGCAGCAGATACAGGTCGGTGCGCGGCGCCAGCAGGAAGACGCGCACGAGATGCACGCCGATCAGGACCGCGAGCGTCGCGGTCATCACCGGCGGGATGTTGAGGATCGGTTGGCGGGAGGGTGTCACGGGGCGGCCTTGCGCCATTCGTCGCCCAGGTTGCCGCCGCAGGCAAGGCCGATTGCGCAAACAAGCGCCGCTGAAAAGAAAAGGGGGAGGGCTTTCGCCCTCCCCCGGAGCCTGGTCACGTCCCCAAGGCCCGAAAGGAACCGGCCTGTCTGCGTCGCGCGATCGGCGTCGGGACAGCCCGTATGGATCGACGCCATTGATAGACGGCCGATCGCGATCCGCCAACGCAGACCGCACATTAACAATAACGCACGGACCGGCCCCGATTCCGGGCCCAATCGCGAAAGCGCGGCACGTCCTCTGCTCCCTGCATCGCGGACACCCAAGCGGCCGGTCCTTCTGTCTCATCCGGAGACAGAACTGTGCCGTCCGCGCAGCACCGGGTCCGGATATGAAACTGCGCCCGACGCAGGAACTGTTCGCCTACTGGAACAGCCGCCGCGGCGACCGCCTGGCACCGCGCCGCAGCGATATCGAGCCGGGCGCGATCGGCCGCGCGCTGCCCGACACCTTCATCCTCGAATATGACGAGCCGGCCGGGCATCCGTTCCGGCTCGCAGGAACCCGCGTCTGCACGATTTTCGGACGCGAATTGAAATCGGCGCGGTTTGCCGCCCTGTGGGCGCCGGCAAGCCGGGACGCCGCGCGCGCACTGACCGAGGTCATCGCGAATGAAAGCGCGGGTGTCGTGGCCAGCGTCACCGGCGATACCGGCAAGGCGAAAACGCTCGCGCTGGAATTGCTGCTGCTGCCGCTGACAGTCGGCGTGCGTTTCCCGGCGCGGCTGCTCGGCTCGCTCGCCGCGGTCGAGCCGCCCTATTGGCTCGGCGTCGAGCCGGTGACCTCGCTCGTGCTCGGCGGGTATCGGCATGTCGGGCCGCAAATCGATACCGTCGCGACCCTGCGGCTGGTCGAGCCGGAGACCCCCGGGGCGCGGCGTCCGCATCTCGTGCTGTACCAGGGCGGCCTGTCGGCGGAGGCCCCGACGGGCGAGGGCCGGAACGGCTAACGAGTCGTTAACACTGCCTCCGTAGGTTTATCGACGGCGGCTTTGCGGCGTCCGTCGGGTGGCAGCTATCGCATCATGAATTCCAACTTGGCCACGGCCAGCATTCTCGCGCATGCCGACGAGCGGCGCCGCTTCCAGCGCGTCAAGGTCAACCTGCTCGGCCGCTACATGCTGGCCGACCGCCGCGAATTCCCCTGCCAGGTGGTCGACATGTCGCCGGGCGGCATGCTGCTCGTGGCGCCGGTCAGCGGCCATCCGGGCGAGCGGGTGGTTGCCTATATCGACCATGTCGGCCGGCTCGAAGGCCTGATCACGCGCACGGCCGAGAACGGCTTTGCCATGACCATCAGCGCCACCCTGCGCAAACGCGACAAGCTCGCCGCGCAATTGACCTGGCTCGCCAACCGCCACCTGCTGGCCTCGCCGGAAGACCGCCGCCACGGCCGTTTCACCCCGAAAAACCCGGTCACGCGCCTGGTCCTGCCGAACGGCATCAATGTCGGCTGCCGCCTGATCGACGTCTCTCTCTCGGGCGCCGCGGTCGCGACCGACCAGCGCCCGGCCATCGGCGTGCTGGTCACCCTCGGCAAGGTGCAGGGCCGCGTGGTGCGCCACCTCGAAGAAGGCTTTGCTGTGGAGTTTCTGCGGCTGCAGCATCCCGACTTCATCGAAGAGAGCATCACCGGACAGTAAATCCGGCGAGCGCAATCCGCGCCCGATTTTCCCATTTCCCGTTTACCGGACCGCGCCCGCGCGGCCGTATGCCCGCATCCCCGCCGGCCGCGGCAGCGTTAACGGCGCCGGCCGTAGCCGCTGCGCGCGCGCGATTTGGCGGCGCCGCGCGCGTTAATCGTTCAAGTTTTAATCGAATGCCGATATCTGCAATTTTACTCAAATACGCTTAGAATTATCCAAGTATTCGTCTCAGTTTTTCTTCGCGTTGTCTTCAAAACTACTTTGCCCGATTAGCGGCGCTGCAAAAGCTTTGTGGGAAAGATGGCCCCAACGACAAGGGAGGGGCTACCCATGAATCGATTTCCGAAAGGAGGACCGGCCGCGCGAATGGCGGCGGCCGCGTTGACTGCGATATTCGGCGCAACGGTTGCGGTCGCGGC